>NZ_CP112880.1:6003333-6304166 GCF_028747205.1 Streptomyces sp. CA-278952 | reverse complement strand
CGACGTCCCCGGCAACGGCGGAGGCCCTCACCGAGCACACCCCGCTGATCTCCGAGGAGGTCCTCGCCCTGGACTACGCGGAGGGCGAGGCGGACGAGACGTACGGCGAGGTGTTCGAGGACGAGGGCCTGGAGCTCACGTTCCGCCTGCGGAAGCGGTAGCGGTAGCCCGCAGGACCAGAGAGGGCCCGCCGGAACGGATTCCGGCGGGCCCTTCGGCGTACCTCCTCGGGAGCTGGGCTGATCAGCCCCTCCGGCGTTTGAGGAGCGGGGTCCGGGGCGGAGCCCCGATATGCAGCCGCCCGGCGCTTGAGGGCGGAAGGGGCCCGGGGCGGAGCCCCGGTTTCGGGAAGGGGCGGGGAGGGGAACAGCCCGCCGCAGGCGCCCCACCCGCCCTTGGCAGACGCGGCCGAGCCACGCCAAAGGGCCGGGCCCCGGGGAAACCCCGGGGCCCGGCCCTCTGCCTGCCGACGGCTACGCGCTCAGCGAGCGCGAACCGCTCAGTTGTCGTCCTCGTCGATCAGGAACCCACGCATCGGCGAAGGCGCCTGCTGCATCGGCTGCGGCGCCTGCGGCCGCACCGGCGCCATCGGCTGCGTCATCGCGGGCGACATCTGCTGCTGGCCACCGTAGGACGGCGCACCGCCCATGCCTGACTGGCCGCCACCCATCTGCTGGCCGCCGTGGCCACCGTGGTTGGAGCCGCCCATGGAGTGACCCATCGCACCCGCGCCGGCCGGGGCCAGCGAGGGGGACGGCGGCAGCGAAGCGGCTGCCGGGGTCCGCGGCGGGGCGAGCGAGTCGTCCGCCTGGGTCTCCAGCTGACGCAGCTGGCTCTCCAGGTAGGACTTCAGCCGCGTGCGGTACTCGCGCTCGAAGCCACGCAGGTCCTCGACCTTGCGCTCCAGCGTCGCGCGGGCCGACTCCAGCGAGCCCATCGCCACGCGGTGCTTCTCCTGCGCGTCCCGCTCCAGGGCGTCGGCCTTGGCACGCGCGTCGCGCTCCAGGCCCTCGGCGCGGCTGCGCGCCTCGCCGACGATCTTGTTGGCCTCCGAACGGGCCTCCGCGATCGCCTGGTCGGCGGTCTGCTGTGCGAGCGAGAGGACACGGGCGGCGCTGTCGCCACCGGGGGCCTGCCCCTGCTGCTGCATCTGCGGCGGCTGCATCTGCGACGGCTGCATCTGCTGCATCTGCTGCTGCTGAGGGTGCTGACCCATGGGGCCGCCCTGCATCGGGCCACCCATGGGACCGCCCTGCATCGGGCCGGGGCCGTGCGGGCCCTGCGGACCGGGACCATGGCCGCCCTGGGGGCCGTGGCCACTGGGACCTGCGGGCAGCTGCGGCGCGCCACCGGGCAGCTGGGGCGGACCCATCTGCGGGGGCTGCTGCTGCTGCGGCGGTCCTGATATGGCGGCGGGAACGGGCGCACCCGGGCGGTCCTGCTGCTCCGGAGGCTTGCGCATACCCTGCTGCTGTTGCTGCTGCTGGTTCTGCGCGGCGGCACGCGTCGCGGCGGCCAGCTTGGCGCGCAGGTCCTCGTTCTCACGGAGCAGACGGGTCAGCTCCGATTCGACCTCGTCGAGAAAGGCATCGACCTCGTCCTCGTCATAGCCTTCTCGGAGGCGGACGGTCGTGAACTGCTTGTTCCGCACGTCCTCGGGGGTCAACGGCATCTCTTCTTCACCTCTACGTAGTCGTCGGCAGTCGGCAAGACCGTATCGCTCACAACCTGACCACAACGCTGATCAGGATGTAGACGATGATCATCAGAACGAAGAAGGACAGGTCGAGTGCCACGCCCCCGAGACGCAGCGGCGGAATGAACCGCCGCAGAAGCTTGAGCGGTGGATCGGTGACAGTGTAGGTGGCCTCAAGTACGACCACCATCGCCTTGCCGGGTTGCCATGAACGTGCGAACTGAAAGACATAGTCCATGACCAGCCGGAAGATCAGCACGATGAGGAAACACATCAGCGCGATATAGACCACATCCAGTGCGACGCCCATGTCCCGCGGTTCCCTCTCCCCTGGCTCTCGTCAGCTCCGGCCTCGTGGCCGGCACCGGCCTCTCGGCCGGGTTGTTCCCGGTGTTGCGTTCTCAGCTCTGGTTGAAGAATCCGCCCTCTGCGATGCGGGCCTTGTCCTCCGCCGTGACATCGACGTTAGCAGGCGACAACAGGAACACCTTCTGCGTCACGCGTTCAATGCTGCCATGGAGACCGAAGACGAGTCCCGCGGCAAAGTCGACAAGTCGCTTCGCGTCCGTGTCGTCCATCTCCGTGAGATTCATGATCACCGGAGTGCCCTCACGGAAGTGTTCCCCGATGGTACGGGCCTCGTTGTAGGTCCTGGGGTGCAGCGTGGTGATGCGGTACGGCTCCCGCTCGGACACGACCTTGGGCATGATCACCGGTGCGTTCTTCTCCATGTTCGGGCGTTCAGGTGTGATGGATGCCACGGGGGCGATCCGGGCGGGTCGCACACTTTCGGCGGGGAGCTGAACCGGCTCGCGCTGGGCGGGCGGTTGAACCACTCGTACCGGTTCGTCCCTTTCGCGCTCGCGCTCGCGTTCCCGCTCCACCTGGTGTGGGGGCTGCTGCCGCCGCCGGTCGCGCTCGGGCTCCGGCTCAGGTTCGAATTCGTCATCGGGGTCGAACCCCGGACCGTCGTACCCATCGTCCTCCACGAGGCCGAGGTAGACCGCCATCTTGCGCATCGCGCCGGCCATGCTCCGAGTCCTCCGCTCTGTGGTGGATCGGCATTCGTCACCAAGTGCCCGCGATCCACTGTGGTCTGCCCGCCGTGAGCGGTAATGACCATATTTTCTGCTGTGGTCCGACTTGCTTCGCGACGTTACCCGAGCCGGGGTCGGACTCCGAGTACCGCCGTACCGACGCGTACATGTGTCGCTCCGGCCGTCACCGCGTCCTCCAGGTCCCCGCTCATACCTGCGGAGACCATGTTCGCAGCCGGATGACCTGCCCGCAGGCGGGATGAGATTTCCATCAGCCGGTCGAACGCGGCCCGTTGCCGGCCGGCGTACTCTCCGGCCAGCGGCGCCACGGTCATCAGTCCGTCGAGCCGGAGCCCGTCAGCCGCGCCGATCGCGGCCGCCAACTCCTCGACCCCGTCCGGCGCGACGCCGCCGCGCTCACCGCGCTCCCCGCTCTCCGCGTCCAGGGCGACCTGGATCAGGCAGCCGAGTTCACGCTCCTCGCGTACCGCGGCGGTGGAGAGGGCGGTGACCAGCTTGGCGCGGTCCACCGACTGCACGACATCGGCATAACTGGTCACAGAACGAACCTTGTTCGTCTGCAATTGTCCGACAAAGTGCCATGTAAGCGAAAGATCCGCACAAGCAGTGGCCTTGGGAGCGGCGTCCTGGTCACGATTCTCCGCGACATGGCGCACACCGAGTTCATGCAGGATCCGCACATCGCTCGCGGGGTAGGTCTTGGTGACCACGATCAGGGTCACTTCCTCGCGCTTCCGACCGGCCGCGGCGCAGGAGAAGGCGATCCTTTCCTCCACCTGTGCCAGATTCGCGGCGAGTTCAGCCTTACGGTCCGTCATGCCCTATCAGTCCAACCAGACATATCCGGCGAGCCGCCCGGTGGTGCGGTCGCGGCGGTACGAGAAGTGGTCGCCCGATTCCAGGGTGCAGTACGGCGAGGAGTGCCGGTCCGCCACGCCGAGGGCGGTGAGCTGGGCGTGGACTCCGCCGGTGACGTCGACCGCCGGGGTACCCCAGCTGGTCTCGGACCAGGTGCCGGGGACGGCGTCGGCGACCACGGCCCGCATCGCCTCCGGCACTTCGTAGCACCGTCCGCAGACGGCCGGCCCGGTGTGCGCGGTGATCCGGGAGGGGTGTGCGCCGAGCGCGACCATGGCCTCGACCGCCGCCGGAACGACTCCGGCGACCAGCCCCGGCCGCCCGGCGTGCGCCGCCCCGACGACGCCGGCGACCGGGTCGGCGAGAAGAACGGGAGTGCAGTCGGCGGTGAGGACCGCGAGCGCCAGTCCGCGCCGGGCGGTCACCACCGCGTCCACGGCCGGAATCTCCGAGTCCGCGCCCCAGGGGCCGTCCACCACCGCGACGTCCCGGCCGTGCACCTGGTTCATCCAGACGACGTGGGCCGGGTCGAGACCGAGGCGCCTGGCCGCGCGCTCCCGGTTCGCGCCGACGGCGGCGGGGTCGTCGCCGACCGCGCCGCCGAGGTTGAGCTCACCGTACGGAGCGGCGCTCACTCCGCCCCACCGGTCGGTGAAGGCGAAATGAGCGCTGCCCGTGACGGGCGCCGCCCGGTGCTGAGCTATCACTTCAAGAAGTCCGGAACATCCAGCTCTTCGGCCTGGGTGTCCTGGTAGGGACGGGCCGGCGGGACGTGCGGCGGCGAGACCGGCCCGAGCGTGCTCTCACTCGAAGCCGACGCGGGGGCGGGCTCGGCCGGAGCCGGGCTCTCCTCGCGCGGAGGTACGGAACCGAGTCCGCCCGCCGAGCGCGTGGACTCGGCGGAGGACCTGGCCGGGGCGGCCGGCTCCTCGCGCTTGTTGCTGTTCGCGCCGAGGACGTTCTCCCGGCGGGTCGGCGGCTGCCCGCCGTCGAAGCCCGCCGCGATGACGGTGACCCGCACCTCGTCGCCCAGGGCGTCGTCGATGACGGCGCCGAAGATGATGTTGGCCTCGGGGTGCGCGGCCTCGCTCACCAGTTGGGCGGCCTCGTTGATCTCGAAGAGACCGAGGTCGCTGCCGCCGGAGATGGAGAGGAGGACACCGCGGGCGCCGTCGATGGAGGCTTCCAGGAGCGGCGAGGAGATCGCCATCTCCGCCGCCGCCACCGCGCGGTCGTCACCACGTGCCGAGCCGATGCCCATGAGCGCCGATCCGGCCTCGGACATGACCGACTTGACGTCGGCGAAGTCGAGGTTGATCAGACCCGGGGTGGTGATGAGGTCGGTGATGCCCTGGACGCCCGAGAGCAGCACCTGGTCGGCCGACTTGAACGCGTCGAGCACGCTGACCTGGCGGTCCGAGATGGACAGCAGGCGGTCGTTGGGAATGACGATGAGGGTGTCGACCTCTTCGCGGAGTTCGGCGATGCCGTCCTCCGCCTGGTTCGCGCGTCGCCGGCCCTCGAAGGTGAACGGGCGGGTGACCACGCCGATCGTCAGGGCGCCGAGCGAGCGCGCGATGTTGGCGACGACGGGTGCGCCGCCGGTGCCGGTGCCGCCGCCTTCTCCGGCGGTGACGAAGACCATGTCGGCCCCCTTGAGGACCTCCTCGATCTCCTCACGGTGGTCCTCTGCCGCCTTACGACCGACGGCCGGGTTCGCCCCGGCGCCGAGGCCCCGGGTGAGTTCGCGGCCGACGTCGAGCTTGACGTCGGCGTCGCTCATCAACAGGGCTTGTGCGTCCGTGTTGATCGCGATGAACTCGACGCCCTTGAGACCGACCTCGATCATTCGGTTGATGGCATTGACACCACCGCCGCCGACACCGATGACCTTGATGACTGCGAGGTAGTTCTGCGGTGCTGCCACGTCGAAGGCCTCTCGCCTCGAGTTACGTGTCGTCGCTCTGCGGTAGCTCCGCGGCGACGACTGATGTCGATGGGGACGGTCCGAACGCCGACCCAAACCCTAACGTTGAAGTTTAGGGTTACCAGTGTGTCTGCTTCCTGGACTCTTCCGAACAGGACACTAAGTCGACAAGTGGCGCACGTTCAACGAACACGCCGAACCTCCCGTTTTTCTTTTCACCCTATGTGATCACCCGTAGCGCTGACCAACCAGGGTGCTGGCCAGCACAAATACCCGTCAACTCGCCGATACCGCCGGGGCGGTGGGGGCGCTTACGTCGAACTGTCCCCCTTTGGGGGCTGCTTTCATGAGTGCGGTGAGGACGCGCGCCTTCACCACCCCGTCTTCACCACTCCCCCAGGTCACCACACGATCCCGGGTGAGCAGCAAGGAGATCGCGTCGTACGAGGTGACCCGTACGACCTCGGTGTCCTCGGCCACACCTTCCGGAAGGTCGCCGGCGACCCGGACCGCTTCCCGCAACAGACCGTCACCTCCGAAGCGGCGAAGGCTCGCGGACGGTTCGGGAGTCAGCTCCAACAGGGGCACGCCCTTCGGGGCCTGGTCCACGGTGGCGAAGCGCACGCCCTCGGCATCCACTTCCACGAACGCGCCGCCCTTTTCGACCAGCAGGACCGGCTTCCGTTCGGTCACCTTAAGGCCGATGCCGTCCGGCCAGGACCGAACGACATCAACTGTGTCGATACGAGGCAACTTCTGGCGCAACCGGCGCTCCATGGCGTCGGTGTCCACGGAGACCAACGGGGCGCCGATCGGTGTGGCGGCAACCGCTTCCACTTCTTCGCGGGTCAGGACCTCGACGCCGCTCGTGCTGACCTTCTCGACACGGAGCCAGGAGGAGCCGTAGAGCACCCAGATCACGAACGCGGTGAGCAGGGCGACCGCGACGCCGATCAGGATCAGCAGGGTGCGGCGGCCGATCCGGGGCCTCTCGGGGCCGCTGAGCGGCGGGCCGGCGGGGGTGTCCGCCCGCCCGGGTGCGCCGCGCTGGGCGGTCGTCGGTCCGGCCACGCTCGCTCCTTCGACGGACCCGGGGCGCCCGCCCCGGGTCCGCACCGCATCGCGCCGGGCGCCTAGCGGCGCGCGGCAATCGCTTCGTACACCATGCCGACGAGCAGGTCGTCGGCGTCGCGCCGGCCGAACTCGGCCGCGGCGCGGGACATTTCGTACAGCCGGTGGGGGTCCGACAGTACCGGCAGGACATGGCCCTGCACCCACTCCGGGGTGAGCGCCGCGTCGTCCACCAGCAGGCCGCCGCCGGCGTTGACCACCGGCTGGGCGTTGAGCCGCTGTTCGCCGTTGCCGATGGGCAGCGGGACATAGGCGGCGGGGAGCCCGACGGCGGAGAGTTCGGCGACGGTCATCGCGCCCGCACGGCAGAGCATCATGTCGGCCGCGGCGTACGCGAGGTCCATCCGGTCCACGTACGGTACCGGGATGTAGGGCGGCATCCCGGGCATGTTGTCGATGCGCGGCAATTCGTTCTTCGGGCCGACCACATGGAGGATCTGGATCCCGGAGCGCTGGAGCAGCGGCGCGACCCGCTGGACCACCTCGTTGAGGTGGCGCGCGCCCTGCGAGCCGCCGGAGACCAGCAGCGTGGGCAGGTTGGGGTCGAGGCCGAAGGAGGCGCGGGCCTCCGGGCGGACCCGGGCGCGGTCCAGGGTGGCGATGGTGCGGCGCAGCGGGATGCCGATGTAGCGGGCCCCGCGCAGCTTGCTGTCGGGGGTGGAGACGGCGACCCCGTGGGCGTACCGCGAACCGATCTTGTTGGCCAGGCCCGGGCGGGCGTTGGCCTCGTGGACCACGATCGGCACACCGGCCCGCTTGGCCGCCAGGTAGCCGGGCAGCGCGACGTAGCCGCCGAAGCCGACCACGCAGTCCGCCTTGGTGCGCTCCAGGATCTGCTCGGCGGCCTTGATGGTGCCGCGCAGCCGGCCCGGGACGGTGATCAGTTCAGGGGTGGGTTTACGGGGCAGTGGCACGGCGGGAATGAGCGCCAGCTCGTACCCCCGCTCGGGCACGAGCCTGGTCTCCAGTCCGCGTTCCGTGCCGAGGGCAGTGATTCCCACGGTCGGGTCCTGCCTGCGCAGGGCGTCTGCGAGGGCAAGCGCGGGCTCGATGTGTCCGGCGGTCCCCCCGCCGGCGAGTACGACATGCACCGAAATTCACCGCTCTCCGGACGGACGCTTCTTGACGCGCCGTCTCATCGTCTTCCATCTCACCCCGGGCTTCCGCATGGCCAGGGCCGCCTTGGCGGCTGGATCCTCCCGTGCGAAGGCGATCATCAGCCCGACCGCGAACATCGTCGGCAGCAGGGCCGACCCTCCGTAGGAGAACAGCGGGAGCGGAACCCCGGCGATCGGCAACAGGCCGAGCACCGCACCGATGTTGATCACGGCCTGGGCCGTGATCCACGTGGTCACGCCTCCCGCGGCAAACCTCACGAAGGGGTCCTCCGTGCGTCCGGCCACGCGGATACCCGCATAGCCTAGGGCCGCGAACAGGGCGAGCACGGACAGCGTCCCCGCCAGACCCAGTTCCTCACCGGTGATGGCGAAGATGAAGTCGGTGTGCGGTTCTGGGAGTTGACCCCATTTTTCCACACTCGCACCCAGTCCGGAACCGAACCATCCGCCGGACGCCAGAGCATAGATCCCGTGTGCGGCCTGCCAGCAGCCGCCCTCCGGATCGGGCTCGCTCACGCCCATGCAGGCGAGCCGGGACATCCGGTTCGGGCTCATCCTGATCAGCAGGAACGCGATGACGGCGGCGAAGCCGAGCACCCCGGCGAACAGCCGGGTGGGAGCGCCCGCCAGCCAGAGCAGACCGAACAGGATCGCCGTGAGAATGATCGCGGTTCCCATGTCGCCGCCGAGCATGATCAGTCCGAGCAGCATGAAGGCGACCGGCACGAGCGGCACGAGCATGTGCTTCCACTGCGTCAGCAACCGCTTGTCCTGCTTGCGGGCCAGCAGGTCCGCCCCCCACAGGATGAGGGCCAGCTTGCCGAACTCGCTGGGCTGGAGCTGGAACGGGCCGCCCAGGTAGAGCCAGTTCTGGTTGCCGTTGACCGACATCCCTATCCCCGGTACCTGGACCAGGACCATCAGGAAGACGGTGACCATCAGTATCGGATAGGCCAGCGCCCGGTGGAGCTTCACCGGCATCCGGGCGGCGAGCAGCATCAGCCCGCCACCGATGACGGCGGCGAGGAACTGCTTGCCGAAGAAGTAGGTCGAGGGCTTGCTGATGTCCAGCGCCTTGATCATCGAGGCGGAGTAGACCATCACCAGGCCCAGCACGGTGATCAGGAGGCTGGAGCCGAGGATCACGTAGTAGGCGGTCAGGGGCCGGTCCCAGGCCCGTCGTGCCCGCTCGTAGGCGCGGCGGGGTCCACCGCCGCGCCCGGAGCGCGGAGGGCGGGGCCCCGCGCCGCCGCGTCCGGAGCCGCGGGGCGTCTCGGGACGCCGGGCCCCGGTGGCGAGGCGCCCGCGCAGCGCGAGCCCGTCGGGCAGCGGTGCTCCGGAGAGTGCGGGCATCGCGGTGAGGGGGCGGGGAACCGAGGCCCGTGCGCGGTCCCGCCGTACGGCGAATCTCTCGTCGGCCGGCATTGTCGCTGTCCCCTCCACTGCTCGTGCCCGGGGCCCGTGAACCCCGGGCGCGGAGGCCCCGTCGGTCAGGCGCTCTCGTCGGCGCGTGCGCGGACCGCGTCCGCGAACGCCTCGCCCCGCTTGTTGTAGTTGGTGAACATGTCCATCGAGGCGCAGGCCGGGGCCAGCAGTACCGTATCGCCCGGCCGGGCGAGCTCGGCCGCCCGCGCGACCGCTTCGGACATCGCCCCAGTGTCGGTCCGGTCGAGGTCGACCACCGGGACTTCGGGGGCGTGTCGCGTCAGGGCTTCGTGGATCAGCGCACGGTCGGCGCCGATCAGCACGACCCCGCGCAGCCGCTTCGCCGCGCCGGTGACCAGCTCGTCGAAGGTGGCGCCCTTCGCCAGTCCGCCCGCGATCCAGACGATGGAGTCGTAGGCGGCGAGGGAGGCCTCGGTGGCGTGGGTGTTGGTGGCCTTGGAGTCGTCCACGTAAGCGACATCGCCGATGTCCGCGACGTGTTCGATGCGGTGGGCGTCCGGCCGGAAGGCGCGTAGTCCGTCGCGGACCGCGGCCGGTTCCACGCCGAAGGCGCGGGCGAGGGCGGCGGCCGCGAGTGCGTTGGCGATGTTGTGCGGGGCCGGCGGGTTGACGTCGGTGACCTCGGCCAGTTCCTGGGCCTGCTTCTGGCGGTTGGCGACGAACGCCCGGTCGACGAGGATGCCGTCGACCACGCCGAGCTGCGAGGGGCCGGGGGCGCCGAGGGTGAAGCCGATGGCCCGGCAGCCCTCTTCGACGTCCGCCTCGCGCACCAGGTCCTCGGTGGCCGGGTCGGCCGCGTTGTAGACGCAGGCGACCGTGTTGCCCTCGTAGACGCGGCCCTTGTCGGCGGCGTACGCCTCCATCGAACCGTGCCAGTCGAGGTGGTCCGGGGCCAGGTTGAGGACGGCGGCGGAGTGGGCGCGCAGGGAGGGCGCCCAGTGCAGCTGGTAGCTGGAGAGTTCGACGGCGAGGACGTCGTACTCGGTCTCGCCGAGCACCGCGTCCAGCAGCGATACGCCGATGTTGCCGACGGCCGCGGTGCGCAGGCCCGCGGCCTGAAGGATCGAGGCCAGCATCCGTACGGTCGTGGTCTTGCCGTTGGTGCCGGTGACCGCGAGCCAGGGGGCGGCCTCGCGGCCGTTGGTCCCGCGCAGTCGCCAGGCCAGTTCGACGTCGCCCCAGACCGGGACGCCCGCCTCGGCGGCAGCCAGGAAGAGCGGCTTGTCCGGCTGCCAGCCGGGGGCGGTGACGACGAGTTCCGTGGACGGCGGCAGGGTCGCGCCGTCACCGAGGCGCACGGTGATGCCGAGCGCCTCCAGTTCCGCCGCCTGCGCGCGGGCGCGCTCGTCGTCGCCGTCGTTGACGACGGTGACGAGCGCGCCGCGCTCGTGCAGGGCTCGGGCCGCGGGGATCCCGCTGACGCCCAGCCCGGCGACGGTGACGTGCTTGCCCTGCCAGTCCACGGTGCTGCTCACTTCTTGGCTGCCCATCCCGCGTAGAAGAGGCCGAGGCCGACGATCACGCACATGCCCTGGATGATCCAGAAGCGGACCACGACAAGGACTTCGGACCACCCCTTGAGTTCGAAGTGGTGCTGGAGCGGTGCCATCCGGAAGACCCGCTTGCCGGTCATCTTGAACGAGCCGACCTGGATGACCACGGACATGGTGATCATCACGAAGAGGCCACCGAGGATGGCGAGGAGGAACTCGGTGCGGGACAGGATCGCGAGACCCGCGAGGGCGCCGCCGAGGGCGAGCGAGCCGGTGTCGCCCATGAAGATCTTGGCGGGCGAGGTGTTCCACCAGAGGAAGCCGAAACAGGCGCCCATCAGGGCTGCGGCGACGACGGCGAGGTCGAGCGGGTCGCGTACCTCGAAACAGGCGCTCGGGTTGGTCAGCTTGTCCGCGTTGGCGCAGGACTCCTGGAACTGCCAGAGGCCGATGAAGGTGTAGGCGCCGAAGACCATGACGGAGGCGCCGGTGGCCAGACCGTCGAGGCCGTCGGTGAGGTTCACGCCGTTGGACATGGCGAGGATCATGAACAGTGCCCAGACGCAGAAGAGCACCGGGCCGATCGACCAGCCGAAGTCCTCCACGAACGAGAGCCGGTCGGAGGCCGGGGTGTTGCCCGCGGAGTTGGGGAACTGGAGCGAGAGCACCGCGAAGGCGATGCCGACGATCAGCTGTCCCGCCATCTTCGCCTTGGCCCGCAGACCGAGCGAACGCTGCTTGACGATCTTGATGTAGTCGTCGAGGAACCCGACGAGGCCCATTCCCGCCATGAGGAACAGCACGAGGACGCCGGAGTAGCGGATGTCCTCACCCGTGATGACCTTCGCGAGGAGGTACGCGATGATCGTCGCCGTGATGAAGGCGATGCCGCCCATCGTGGGCGTGCCCTGCTTGCTGCCGTGCGTGCGCGGGCCGTCGTCCCGGATGAACTGCCCGTATCCCTTGCGGGCCAGCAGCTTGATCAGCAGCGGAGTACCGACCAGGGTCAGAAAGAGCCCGATGGCCCCCGCGAAGAGGATCTGCCTCATCGGCCGGCGACCTCGCCCTCGGTCGAGTTCTCCAGCAGTGCCAGGGCGACCTTCTCCAGGCCGACCGACCGGGACGCCTTCACCAGCACGACGTCTCCCGGGCGCAGTTCACTGCGCAACAGGTCGACGGCCGCCTGTGCGTCGGACACGTGCACCGACTCCTCACCCCACGAACCCTCGTTATATGCGCCCAGTTGCAGCCAGGAGGCTTCTCTCCCCCCGACAGCGACGAGCTTGCTGACGTTGAGCCGGACGGCGAGCCGTCCGACCGCGTCGTGCTCGGCGAGCGACGCGTCACCGAGCTCGGCCATCTGACCGAGCACCGCCCAGGTGCGTCCCCCGTCGGCCCCTCGGGCCTGGCCCATGCCAGCCAGCGCACGCAGTGCGGCTCTCATGGATTCGGGGTTCGCGTTGTAGGCGTCGTTGACGACCGTCACACCGTCCGGACGCTCGGTGACCTCCATGCGCCAGCGGGAGAGGGTGCCCGCCTCCGAGAGCGCCTCGGCGATCTCGGTCACGGACATGCCCAACTCATGGGCGACGGCGGCCGCGGCGAGCGCGTTCGACACGTGGTGCTCACCGTACAGGCGCATGGTCACGTCGCTGCACCCGGTGGGTGTGTGGAGCTCGAAGGCGGGCCGCCCGTCGGGGGTCATCCTGACCTTCTCGCCCCGTACGTCCGCTTCCGGGGCTTCTCCGAAGAGCAGGACGCGGGCCTGGGTGCGCGAGGCCATGGCGCGGACGAGCGGGTCGTCCGCGTTGAGCACGGCGCAGCCGTCCTCGGGCAGGACCTCGACCAGCTCGCCCTTGGCCTGGGCGATGGCCTCCCGGCTGCCGAACTCGCCGAGGTGTGCGGAGCCGACGTTCAGGACGAGGCCGATGCGGGGCGGGGTGAGGTTGGCCAGATAGTGGATGTGGCCGACGCCGCGGGCCCCCATCTCCAGGACCAGGTGCTCGGTCTCGGCGGTGGCGGTCAGCGCCGTGACCGGCAGGCCGATCTCGTTGTTGAGGGAGCCGGGCGTCCAGACGGTCGGGCCCTTGCGCTGGAGGAGCTGCGCGATCAGGTCCTTGGTGGACGTCTTGCCGGCGGATCCGGTGAGTCCGACGACGGTGGTGCCGAGGCGTTCGACCACGGCACGGGCGAGGGCTCCGAGCGCGCCGACGACGTCGTCCACGACGATCGCCGGAACGCCGACGGGGCGGGCCGCCAGTACGGCCGCGGCACCCGCCTCGACGGCGCGCCGGGCGTAGTCGTGGCCGTCGACCCGTTCGCCGGCGAACGCGGCGAACAGGCTGCCTGGCGCGACCTCGCGGGAGTCGATGACGACGGGTCCGGTCACGGTGACTGCCGGATCCGGTATGTCGTACGGCTGCCCGCCGACGATTTCGGCGATCTCGGCGAGGGAAAGGGTGATCACTTGGTCATCCCTGACTGTTGTTCTCGAGGTGAGGGGCACGGCCCGCGGCGCCGGGGCGCGTCAGGGACCGCTCGATGGCTGCGTGCAGGACCTTGCGGTCGTCGAAGGCGCGTACCACCCCGTGGATGTCCTGGCCCTGTTCGTGCCCCTTGCCCGCGACGAGGACGGTGTCGCCCGCCTCCGCGCGGGCGACGGCGGCGGCGATGGCCGAGGTGCGGTCGGCGTCGACCAGCACGTCGCCGCGCTCGTGGACGGGGACTTCGGCGGCGCCCGAGAGCATGGCGGCGAGGATCGCGAGGGGGTCCTCGGAGCGGGGGTTGTCGGAGGTCAGCACGGCGGTGTCGGCGAGCCGGGCGGCTGCCGCCCCCATCGGGCCGCGCTTGGTGGTGTCGCGGTCGCCGCCGCAGCCGAGGACGATGTGCACCTTGCCCTCGGTGACCTTGCGCAGGGAGCGCAGTACGGACTCGACGGCGTCGGTCTTGTGCGCGTAGTCGACGACGGCGAGGTAGGGCTGTCCGGCGTCCACCCGCTCCAGCCGGCCGGGGACCCCGGGGACGGCCGCGATGCCGTCGGCGGCGGTCTGCGGGTCGACGCCCGCGACGGCCAGCGTGACGATCGCGGCGAGGGTGTTGGCGACGTTGAACGGGCCGGGCAGCGGGGCGCGGGCGGTGATCCGCTCGCCGCCCGGGCCGACGGCGGTGAAGGTGCTGTCCTGCGGTCCGACCTCGACCTCCTCGGCGTGCCAGTCGGCGTCCGGGTGGCCCTCGGCGGAGAAGCTGGTGACCGGCACCCCGGACTCGGTCAGGAGCCTGCGGCCGTACTCGTCGTCGAAGTTGACGACGCCGCGGTGGCTGCGTTCGGGGGTGAACAGCCGGGCCTTGGCCTGGAAGTAGTCCTCCATGCCGGAGTGGAACTCCATGTGCTCCGGGCTGAGGTTGTTGAAGACGGCGACGTCGAAGACGCAGCCGTCGACCCGGCCGAGCACCAGGGCGTGGCTGGAGACCTCCATCGCGACGGCCTCGACGCCGCGTTCACGCATGACGGCGAACAAGGCCTGGAGGTCGGTGGCTTCGGGGGTGGTGCGCTCGGACTTGATGCGCTCGTCGCCGATCCGCATCTCGACGGTGCCGATCAGCCCGGTGGGGCGCCCGGCGGCGCGCAGTCCGCCCTCGACGAGGTACGCGGTGGTGGTCTTGCCGGAGGTGCCGGTGATGCCGAGCTGGAGCAGGCCGATGCCGGGCCGCCCGTAGATGTCGGCGGCCAGCTCGCCCATGACGGCGCGCGGGTCCTCGGTGACCAGCACCGGCAGGCCGGTGGCCGCGGCGCGTTCGGCGCCTGCGGGGTCGGTGAGGACGGCGACGGCGCCGAGGCCGGCGGCCTGGGCCGCGAAGTCGGCGCCGTGGAAGCGGGCGCCGGGCAGGGCCGCGTACACGTCTCCGGGTCGCACGGCCCGCGAGTCGTGGGTGATGCCGGTGACCTCACCGGTCCCGGCCGCTTCGACGCCGAGCCGGTCTGCCAGCTCGCCGAGAGGGGTGGGCCGGAGCCGGTCCGGTCGGGGCGCTCCCGGGTAGGTCACAGGCGCGTCCTTCTGAGAGGTTTGGGACTGATCAGCGTGGGGCACGGCGGTGAGCGTACCGGGCCGGTGCGGCGTCTCGCGAAGCGAGGGACCCTGGTTCCGGCGGTTCTCGTTCCGGTTCCCGGGGTCGGGGGTGATGGTTGTCACTGAGGGTTCCCTTGGAGGAGATGCTCGCGCATCCCCGTGTTCACTCGCCGGGCTGGAAGGACACCGGCAGCCGGGGCGGCTCGCTGCCGGACGGTGGGGTCTGGAGCGTCTTGAGCGCGAACTCCATGACCTGCTTGTAGATCGGGCCGCAGATCTGGCCGCCGAAGTAGCTGCCCTTGGTGGGGTTCTGGATCGCGCAGTAGACGGTGACCTGCGGGTTGTCGGCGGGGGCGAAACCCGCGAACGAGGCGGTGTAGCCCTTGTAGACGCCGCGGACGGGATCGACGCGGTTGGCGGTGCCGGTCTTGCCCGCGACCCGGTAGCCGGGGATGGCGGCCTTGGTGCCGGTCCCTTCCCGGTCGTCGACGACGGACTCCAGCATCGTCGCCAGGGTCTTGGCGGTCTTCTCGCTGACCACCCGGTTCTCCTCGGGGGCCTCGGCGGCGGTGAAGCGCCCGTCGGAGCCCTTGGCGCCGCGGACGAGGGTGGGGGCGATCCGTACGCCGCCGTTGGCGATGGTGGAGTAGACCGAGGCGGCCTGGACGGCGTTGAGCGAGAGGCCCTGGCCGAAGGGGATCGTGTACTGCTGCGAGGTCGACCAGTCCTTGGGGTGGGCCAGCAGTCCCGGCGACTCCCCGGGGTAGCCGAGCCCGGTCTTGGAGCCCAGGCCGAACTTGCGCAGGTAGGAGTAGAGGACCTGGTTGGACTCCGCCTGGGTCTTGCCGAGCTGACCGGTCGCCAGGATGGTGCCGATGTTGCTGGACTTGGCGAGGACCCCGTTGAGCGTGAGGTACCAGGTGGGGTGGTCCACGTCGTCCTTGAAGAGCCGGTCGCCGCGGTGCAGCCGGTTGGGGACGGTGACGTGGGTGCCGGGTGTGGCGGCCTTCTCCTCCAGTACGGCGGCCATGGACATGACCTTGCTGGTGGAGCCGGGCTCGTACACGTCCTGGAGGGCGGCGTTGCCGAGAGAGGCCGAGGTCGCCTGGGAGAGGTCGTTGGGGTCGTAGCCGGGGGCGTTGGCCATGGCCAGCAGTTCGCCGGTCCGCGTGTTCTGCACGATGACGTAACCGCGGTCGGCCTTGGACTTCTCGACCTGGTCGCTGATGGCCTTCTGGGCGGCCCACTGGATGTCGCGGTCGATGGTCAGCTCGATGTCGGAGCCGGGCACGGCCGGGGTCTCGCTGCCGCCCGCGGTGGGGACCCGACGGCCGCCTGCCTGGGCGTAGCTGATCTTGCCGTCCTCGCCCGCGAGTTCCTTGTCGAGCTGCGATTCGAGGCCGCCGCCGCCCTTGCCGTCGGCGCTGACGAATCCCAGTATTCCGGCGGCGAGATCCCCGTTGGGGTAGACGCGCTTGGTGGTGGGCACCTGGAGGACGCCGGCCAGGACGTTGGCTCCCGGACCGCCCTTCAGCTTGTCCTCGTACGCCTTCTCGGCGAAGACGGACTTGAGGTCCTTGATCTGCTTCCAGACCTGGGGGGTCTGCCGGTGGGCGAGGACGGTGTAGCGGGACTTCGGCGCCGAGAGCTTCTTGACGAGCTCGTCGACGTCCTTGCCGAGGATCGGGGCGAGCAGGGCCGCCGCCTGCTGGGGCGCGTCGGGGGCCTTGCTGTCCTCGGGCGTGAACATCTTCGGGTCGGCCGTGATGTTGTGCGCGTCCACGCTGGTGGCGAGCGCGACGCCCTTGCGGTCGGTGATCTCGCCGCGCTCGGCGGCGACCGTGTACTCCAGGTAGCGGTTCTTCTCGGCCTTGGCCGCGTACGCGCTGGCATCGACGGCCTGGACCTGGAGCAGGCGGGCCACGAAGGCCAGCATGACCAGCGTCAGCCCGAGGCTGACGAGCCGCAGCCGGGGGCGGGGGCTGCCGAGGCGCAGGGAGCGCTGTGCGCCGGGGCGCGCGGTGGTGCGCCCCTGGGCGGAACGGGGGCGGCGGGCCGGTGGGCGCGCGCCGGAGCGGCCGGATCCTGATCCCCCGTTACGGGGGCGGCCCGGGCCGGGTACGCGGCGGCGCGGCGGTTCCTTGGGCGGCACTGCGTCACCTGCCGGGGCTCGTCGGGGGCGGGGTGCTCTCCGCCGCGGGGGTGGTTGCGGGGTCGGGCTCGGTAGCGGGGACGGATCCGGAGGGCGACGTGGCGCCGGAGGGCACGGCCGGGGCCCCGGCGACGGAGGTCCCGGCGCCGGTCGAGGCGCTGGGCCCCGGCGTGGGGCTGGGGCTCGGCGACGGCGGGGCGGTGGCCTCGGTGGGGTTGCCGCGGACCGTGCCGTCGGGGTTCAGGAAGGCGGGGCTGCCGCCGGGGACCATGCCCAGCTCCCGGGCCCGGCGTTCCAGGGCGTCGGGCTGGGAACGGCTGTCGACGTCGCGCTGGAGGGCCTGCTGCTCGTCGGTGAGCTCGGTCGTGTCCCGCTTCAGCTCGCTGAGCCTGAACGACCCTTCGTTGAGCGCGGAGTTCAGCAGGAGCAGGGTGATGAGCCCGCCGCCCAGGAGCAGGACGACCAGCAGCACGAAGGGGGTGCGCGCCGCAGTGCTGGGCCCGGTGGACGGCATCAGCCGGGCGAGCCGCGCGGCCCGCCCCTTCAGCGGTGCGGCCGGTTTGCTCACCGCGCGGCTCCCCTGTCACCCGGCGCCGGGCGGCCGCTTCGCGTCGGGCGACGCGGGGTGCTCATCGCTCCTCCGCGCGGATGCGCTGGGCGCCGCGCAGCCGGGCGGGAGCGGCGCGCCGGTTCTCGGCGACCTCCTCCTCGGTGGGCAGTTCGGCGCCCCGGGTGAGCTGCTTCAGCCGGGGCTGGTAGCGCTCGGGGACGACGGGCAGCCCGGGGGGCGCGGTGCTGGCGGCGCCGGCCGCGAAGACCTGCTTCACCAGCCTGTCCTCCAGCGAGTGGTAGGACAGCACGGCGATGCGGCCACCGACGTCGAGGCACTGGACGGCGGCCGGAATGGCCCGCTCCAGGACGCTCAGCTCGCCGTTGACCTCGATGCGCAGGGCCTGGAAGGTCCGCTTCGCGGGGTTGCCACCGGTCCGCTTGGCGGCCTGCGGCAGCGCGTCGCGGATCAGCTCGACGAGCCGGGCGCTGTTGCTGAACGGCTCCTTCTCGCGTTCGCGTACGACGGCGGAGACGATCCGCTTGGCCTGCTTCTCCTCGCCGTACTGGCGCAGGATGCGGACCAGCTCGCCGGGCGGATAGGTGTTGAGCACCTCGGCGGCGCCCATGCCGGTGCTCTGGTCCATCCGCATGTCGAGCGGGGCGTCCTGGGCGTACGCGAATCCGCGGTCGGCCTCGTCCAGTTGCATGGAGGAGACGCCGAGGTCGAACAGCACGCCCTGGACCTTCGGGATCCCGAGCCGCGCGAGGACCTCGGGGAGCTCGTCGTAGACCGCGTGGACGAGGGTGGCGCGGTCGCCGTAGGGGGCGAGCCGTTCACCGGAGAGGCGGAGCGCCTCCTTGTCGCGGTCCAGGGCGATCAGCCGGGCGGTGGGGAAGGAGGCGAGCAGCGCCTCGCTGTGACCGCCGAGGCCGAGGGTGCAGTCGACGACCACGGGCTCCGGGTGGGCCGGGTCCTGGAGAGCCGGGGCCAACAGGTCCAGACACCTCTGGAGCATCACGGGGACGTGTCGGGTCTGGCTCAAGGCGCCCTCTCAGGCTCTGTCCCGCGCGGCCGGCACGTACGTCCTGGTCCCCGCCCGCTCCGAAGGGGAGGTCCGCCGGCGCCGGGGAAGAGGCGTCGGCCGACCGAGAGCGGGAGAGGGCCGGGTCGCACGTACGCCGCACATCACGGGGGAAATACGGAATATGCAGGAGGTGCAGGGGGTGCGGTGGGGCAGTGGGTACGGGGGTGGTTGGTGACTTCGCGTTACTTTAGTCCACCCTGCCATTCGATCGATGCGCGATCAACGAACCGGGCAGCGAGTCGCGCCACCCGTCCGGATGCGGCGAACCCACCCGAACGGGTGCATCTCCGCGAGTCTTGTGGGTTAGCTCACAACAAGCCGAGTTGGCGTTTTTTGTCCGCTCTCACAGCACGCCCGGGCCAGGTGGGAAGGCTAACGTCGTATCCATGTCGACTTCTGCTCACTCTCCCGCCGAGTCCGTGTCGTCCACCGCCCCGGCGGTCCGCGAGGGGGGCCAGGTCACCGACCGGCTCGTCGCACTGAACGCCGGGTACGCGAAGGAGTTCCGCGATCCGGGCATGGACGCGCGCCCCGTCCTCCAGGTGGCCGTGGTCGCCTGCATGGACGCCCGTCTCGACCTGCACGCGGCGCTCGGTCTGGAGCTCGGCGACTGCCACACCATCCGTAACGCGGGCGGCGTGGTCACCGACGACGTGATCCGCTCGCTGACCATCAGCCAGCGGGCGCTCGGCACCCGCAGCGTGGTCCTCATCCACCACACCAACTGCGGCCTGGAGTCCCTCACCGAGGACTTCCGGCAGGAGCTGGAGCGCGAGGTGGGCCAGCGTCCGGTCTGGGCGGTCGAGGCCTACACGGACGCCGACCAGGACGTGCGCCAGTCGATGCAGCGGGTGCGCACCTCGCCGTTCCTGCTCCACACCGACGACGTGCGCGGGTTCGTCTTCGACGTGACCACCGGTCTGCTGCGCGAGATCCACTCCGTTTCCTGAACGCACTCACCTCGTTTCCCGGCCCTCCGCCGCACCTCACGCACGCATCACCGCGCCTGGCGGTGCCGAAATCGCGACAGACGCTGACATTTCACACCCACTTATCCACAGGCGAGTGACACGAAGCGGTAACGGCAACAAGAATGCGGATGTGACGTCCCCGGGTCTTCCGGCGGAGTGTCCGATTTTTCGGGGTGGGCCGCGCGGGTACGCGCGACGGCCCCTGCGCAAAAGGGCCGAGGAGGGCCGGGTGACGACCTATGACGATCGAGCGAGCCTCACGGATCTGACCACCACAGCAGAGCGGGTGCGCAGGTCGGTGGAGGGGGTGATCGAGGGCAAGCCCGAGGTCGTACGGCTATCGCTGACGGTGCTCCTCGCCGAGGGGCATCTCCTCATCGAGGACGTCCCCGGTGTCGGCAAGACCATGCTGGCCAAGGCGCTGGCGCGGTCCATCGACTGTTCGGTGCGACGGATCCAGTTCACACCGGATCTGCTGCCCTCGGACATCACCGGTGTGTCCATCTTCGACCAGCAGCGGCGGGACTTCGAGTTCAAGCCGGGCGCGATCTTCGCCCAGATCGTGATCGGCGACGAGATCAACCGCGCCTCGCCGAAGACGCAGTCGGCGCTGCTGGAGTCGATGGAGGAGCGCCAGGTCACCATCGACGGGCACTCCTACGAGCTGCCCGACCCGTTCATGGTGGTGGCCACCCAGAACCCGGTCGAGATGGAGGGCACCTACCCGCTGCCCGAGGCCCAGCGCGACCGCTTCATGGCCCGGGTCTCCATCGGCTACCCCAGCCCGGAGGCCGAGCTCCAGATGCTCGACGTCCACGGGGGCGTCTCTCCGCTGGACGACCTCCAGCCGGTGGCCCACGCCCACGACATCGTGAAGCTGATCGACGCCGTCCGTACGGTGCATGTCGCCGACGCCGTGCGGCGCTACGCCGTGGAGCTCGTCGGGGCCACCCGGAGCCACCCCGATCTCCGACTCGGCGCCTCCCCGCGCGCGACGCTGCACCTGCTGCGCGCCGCGAAGGCGTCCGCCGCGCTCAGCGGGCGCGACTACGCCCTGCCGGACGACGTGCAGGCGCTGGCCACTCCGGTGCTCGCGCACCGGCTGCTGCCCACCGCCCAGGCCCAGTTGAACCGCCGCACGGCGGAGCAGGTGGTCCTGGAGATCATCCAGCGCATCCCCGTGCCGACCTCGGCCGGTGGGACCGCGCCGCCCGCGCCGGTGGGGCAGGAGCCGGGCCGCCCGCTGTACCACCAGCAGCAGCCCGGGGCACGGCGGCTGTGATGGCGGCCGGCGAGCCCGGCGCCGTGGAGGACGGCGACAGGAAGGGCGGCCTCCGGGCGGCCCTGGGCGGACTGACCACCCGGGGACGCTCGTTCCTGGCCGCCGGTCTCGCCGCCGCCGTCTGCGCGTACGTCCTGGGCCAGGGCGATCTGCTGCGGGTCGGACTGCTGCTGGCCGTGCTGCCCCTGGTCTGCGTGACCGTGCTCTACCGCACCCGCTACCGGGTGACGGGCACCCGGCGGCTCTCACCGTCGCGCGTGCCCGCGGGCGCGGAGGCCCGGGTGCACCTGCGGATGGAGAACGTCTCCCGGCTGCCCACCGGACTGCTGATGCTCCAGGACCGTGTTCCGTACGTCCTCGGCCCGCGCCCCCGCTTCGTCCTGGACCGGGTGGAGGCGGGCGGCCGGCGTGAGGTGTCCTACCGGGTCCGCTCCGACCTGCGCGGACGCTATCCGCTGGGCCCGTTGCAGCTGCGGCTCAGCGACCCGTTCGGGATGTGCGAGCTGACCCGCTCCTTCAGCGCGTACGACACCCTCGTCGTCATCCCGCGCACGGTGCCGCTGCCCGTACTGCGGCTGGCGGGCGAGGCCTCCGGATACGGCGACGGTCGGCAGCGGTCCCTCGCGCTGGCCGGTGAGGACGACATCATTCCGCGCGGCTACCGGCACGGCGACGACCTGCGCCGGGTCCACTGGCGCTCCACCGCCCGCTACGGCGAGCTGATGGTGCGACGTGAGGAGCAACCGCAGCGGGCCAGGTGCACGGTCCTGCTGGACACCCGGGGGATCGGCTACCAGGGCGCCGGGCCCGACTCGGCCTTCGAATGGGCGGTCTCCGGGGCGGCCTCGGCGCTCGTGCACATGCTGGAGCGCGGCTTCGCCGTACGGCTGCTCACGGACGACGGGAACGCGGTGCCCGGCGAGGGGTCGGGCGGTTTCGCGGGCTCGACCCAGGAGTCCGCGGACTCGGCGGGCCTGATGCTCGACACGCTCGCGGTGGTCGGCCATTCCGACGGCGGGGGCCTCTCGCGCGCCCATGACGTGCTGCGCGGCGGCAACGAGGGACTGCTCATCGCCTTCTTCGGCGATCTGGACGAGGAACAGGCCGCGGTCGCGGCCCGGATGCGGCAGCGGGCCGGGGCGGGGGTCGCCTTCGTCCTCGACAGCGCCGCCTGGGCCGGCGACGAGGACGGCGCGGGGCGGGCCGAGGAGCGGCTGCGGCGGCTTCGCGAGTCGGGCTGGACGGCGGTGCCCGTGGAGCCGGGGGCCGAACTGCCCGCGCTGTGGCAGCTGGCGGGCGGGATGCGCACGGATTCGCCGTCGGCCACGAGCGGCGGCGCGACAGGTTTCACGGGGAGGTGGTCATGAGCGGGCGAGCCAGGCTGGCGCTGTGCGCCTACGCGGCGACGCTGCTGGCGGCGGGGGCGCTGATCCCGCTGGTGGAGGGGGTCGGCTGGCTGGTGCAGGCGGCGGTGCTGCTCGGCGTCCAGAGCGGGGTGGGCGCCCTCGCGCGCCGGGTGCCGCTGGCGAGGACACTGACCATCGGCGTCCAGACACTGGTCACCCTGCTGCTGCTGACGCTGGTGTTCGTCCGGGACCACGCCCTGTTCGGGGTGGTGCCGGGGCCGACGGCCCTCATGCGGCTCGGTGAGCTGCTGGTCGCGGGCGGGGAGGATGTCGGCACGTACGCCATCCCGGCCCCGATGACCGACGGCATCAAGCTGATGGTGGTCGGCGGGGTGGTCCTGATCGGTCTTGCCGTGGACGCCCTGGCGGTGACCTTCCGCAGCGCGGCCCCCGCCGGACTGCCCCTCCTCGCCCTGTATTCGGTCGCGGCCGGCCTCTCCGACGGCGGAGCGGGCTGGCTCTGGTTCCTGCTGGCCGCCTCCGGCTATCTGCTGCTCCTGCTGGCGGAGGGCCGGGACCGGCTCTCCCAATGGGGCCGCGTCTTCGGTGGCGCCACGCGGAATGCGGGCGGTCTGGCGGACGGGCTGGCCGGGGTGAGCGGCGGCTCCTCCCCCGTCCGGACCGGGCGGCGGATCGGCGTGTTCGCGCTCGGCATCGCCCTGGTGGCCCCCCTGGCCCTGCCCGCCCTGGACAGCGGCCTGCTGGGCGGCGACGGACCGGGGACCGGCAGGGGCAGCGGCGGCGGCACCATTTCCGCGGTGAATCCGCTGGTCTCGCTGCAGAACAACCTCAACCAGCCGGACAACCGGGAGGTGATGACGTACCGCAGCAACATCGAGGACCCGCAGAGTCTCTACCTCCGGATCCTGGCCCTGGACGAGTTCAACGGCAGCGAGTGGCGTTCCTCCACCCGCCGGCTGACGGACGTTCCCGACCGCCTCCCGCAGCCCACCGGTCTCGGCAGGGACGTCTCCGTCACCGAGGTCCGGACGAACATCTCCGCATCGCGCTCCTACCAGCAGACCTATCTGCCGCTCCCCTACCCGGCCAGCGAGGTCCGTGTCGGCGGCCGCTGGCGGTACGAGCCCGAGGGCCGCACCCTGGTCGGCGACGACGGGCAGACCACGCGCGGCTCGAGCTACGAGGTCGGCAGTCTGGTCGTCGAACCCACGGCGGACCAGCTCGCGGCCGCGGGTCCACCGCCACAGGAGCTGGTCCGCGAGTACACCCAGATCCCCGGCTCCCTGCCGAAGGTGGTCGCCGAGACCGCCGAGCAGGTCACCGAAGGCGCGTCCAACGCCTACGAGCGGGCCGTGAAGCTCCAGGACTGGTTCGCGTCCGACGGCGGCTTCACGTACGACACGACGGTCACCTCGGGGACGGGGTCGTCCGCCATCGCCCGGTTCCTCCGCGACAAGGAGGGCTTCTGCGTCCACTTCTCCTTCTCGATGGCCGCGATGGCGCGGACGCTGGGTATCCCGGCCCGGGTGGCGGTGGGCTTCACTCCGGGGACCGTGAAGGGGGACGGGGCGATGTCGGTCGGGCTGCGCGACGCGCACGCCTGGCCCGAGCTGTATTTCGAGGGGGTCGGCTGGACCCGGTTCGAGCCCACCCCGAGCCGGGGCAGCACGCCCTCGTGGACCCGTCCCGAGGTGCCCACGGACAGCGCGAGCGACGCCGCCGAGCCCTCCGCGGATACCTCCGACGAGCCGTCCGCGGCGCCCTCCGCCGAGGACAGCTGCCCGCCGCAGTTGCGTCAGGAAGGCGGGTGCGGTGCCTCGCAGGAGCCGGGCGCCGCGCTGCCGACCGACCGGGGCACTCCGCTCTGGAAGGTGCTGCTGGTGGTTCACGCGGCGGTCCTGCTCGTGGCGGCGCTGGCGTTGTCGCCGCTGCTGTGGCGGATCCGGACGCGGAACCGCCGGCTGGGCTCCGGGGGCCGCACGCCCGCGGACGCCGCCGCGCGCACGCTGGCTGCCTGGCGGGAGACCACCGACGCGGCCTGGGACCACGGCATCGCGCCGGACGGGTCGCTGACGCCACGGAAGGCGGCGGCCAGGATCGTGCGGCTGGGCCGCCTCGACACCACCGCGGCCGAGGCGGTGCACCGGATCGCGGGCTCGGTGGAGCAGGTGCTGTACGCCGCCGAACCGCGCCCCGCGTCGGGACTGACCGAGGACGTGCTGGCGGTACGGGCGGGTCTGCGGGCATCGGCCGACCGCTCCACCCGGCTGCGGGCAACGCTCCTGCCCCGATCGTCCGTCCGGGTGGTGTGGGCCCTCACCGAGCGCCGGGCTGCGCTCGGTGAGCGATGGGCGGGCCGCCCTGGTGCCGGTCGCTGGACGGCCCGGCTGCGCCGCCTCACACGTCAGCACGGCTGAGGCGGTCGGGGGCGAAGCACGACAGAGCCTCCGGTCCCGCCCCTGGGAGGGGTCGGGACCGGAGGCTCAGCGCTGTCGGGTCGGGGTCGGGCAACAGCGCCACTGCCGACGGCGCGGCCGGACTGCCGACGGCGCGGCCGGGCAAGGAGCACCGTGGGCGACGGCTCACATGGTGCCGTCGGGCGACGGCTGAGGGGCGGCCGCAGGAAATGCGGCCGCCCCTCACCCATCGGTGTCACGTGCCTTCGCCCGGTCCTGCGGAGAAGAGCAGGACCGGGCGTCTACTGGCCCTGTTCGTCGCGGCGGCGCTGCCACCGCTGCTCGATGCGGTTCATCATCGACCGGCGTTGTCTCGGTCGGCGGCCTGCGCCGCTGTCCTCGCTGCCTGCGGCAGCCGGCTGTTGTTCACCGGGCTTGGGCGCCTTGCGCCATCCGGTGACCGCGAGCACGGCGCAGCCGAGCATGACGAGGAACCCCACCACGCTGATCCAGATCTGTTGGGCGACCATTCCGGCCATGAGGAGCGCGATACCCACCAGGAAGCCAGCGACCGCCTGATAGACCCTTTTCCGGGTGTACGTACGCAGTCCGCTTCCCTCGAGCGCTGTCGCGAACTTGGGATCTTCGGCGTACAGCGCTCGCTCCATCTGCTCGAGCATGCGCTGCTCGTGCTCCGAGAGCGGCACGGGATCCTCCTCGTCGTCGGCCGCGGGGGCGACCGGTATGCGGCCCTTCCAGGATAGGCAGGGATTCGCCCCCGTGAAACCCGCCCTCTAGCGCTCAGCCAGTCCGGACCGCTATGTCGGCTCGGCTGTTGAGGCGTAGATTCCCCGACGACCGATCCGCCATGCCGGATGGTGTCACCCGATCATACGGGGCGTACGCCCGGTACGGGGGTCCTGAGTCCCACTCCGTCCGCGCTTGCGTTGCTGATCAGCGGCGCTTCTCCCCCAGAACGTGGAGCTGGGTGGCGACGGAATGGAACGCGGGCTGCTCGGCGACGGCCGCTTCGAGCTTGAGGAGCGCCTCCACGGCGCCGGGCTCGGTGTCCACCAGGACGCCCGGCACGAGGTCGGCGAAGACCCGGATCCCGTGCACCGCGGCGATCTCCAGACCTGCGGAGGAGACCAGGTCGGAGAGCTGCTCGGCGGTGAACCTGCGGGGCACCGGGTCTCCCTCGCCCCAACGGCCCGCCGGGTCGGTGAGCGCCTGCCGGGCCTCCGTGAAGTGTCCGGCGAGCGCGCGGGCCAGGACGGCTCCGCCCAGGCCGGCGGCCAGCAGGCTGAGCGCGCCGGAGGGCCGCAGCGCCTCGACCGCGTTGCGCACGCCCTCGGCGGGCTCGTCGACGTACTCCAGGACGCCGTGGCAGAGCACCGCGTCGAAGCCGTCGCGCTCCACGACGTCGAACAACCCGAGGATGTCGCCCTGGACTCCCCGGACCCGGTCGGCGACCCCGGCCTCGGCCGCGCGGCGCTCCAGCGCGAAGAGCGCGTTGGGGCTGGGGTCGACGACGGTGACCCGGTGGCCCAGCCGGGCCGCGGGCACGGCGAAGTTGCCGGTGCCGCCCCCGGTGTCCAGAACATCCAGGGCGTCCCGGCCGGCCGCCTCGGCCTGACGGTCCAGAGCGTCCTTGAGGACCTCCCAGACCACGGCGGTACGGAGGGAGGCGCGGGGGCGCGGCTGGTCCGACACGGCAGATGACTCCTCGGCAAACGTGCCGCCGGGGACGGCGGAGCGTGAACAGTGCTGGTGGTGAGGTGAGCGGTCACCACCTTATTGCCTCGCCCCGCCGTCCCGGGGCCCGGCGTCGGCCCGGCGCCGTCGTCCGGTGGGCGTCAATCCGGCGCGGGCCCCGGGTCACCCGCCGCCCGGATGCTCCGGGCGTGGTTGCGGAAGCACCGGCTGGAGGACCAGGAGCCGTTCCACCAGGCGCAGGAACATGGCCGCGTCGCGCAGCAGGTCGTCGGCGTCGCGCCGGCCGGCGGCTCCCGGCACGCCGGCCTCCGCACGGGCCCGGCGCAGGGCGCCCGAGGCGAAGAGGGCGCTCCATTCGGTCAGTTCCGGTGCTATCTCCGGGAGGACCTCCCAGGCACTGCGGATGCGTTCACGGCGGCGCTTGTTCGTCTCGGGGCGGCCTCGGGCGGCCAGCACGGCCGCCGCGGTGCGCAGAGCGGCGAGGTGCGCGGTGGCGTACCGCTCGTTCGGTTCGTGGAGCACGGCGGCCTCGTCGAGGCCGGAGCGGGCCTTGGCGAGCAGTTCGAGAGCGGCGGGCGGCGCCGTGCTGCGGCGCGGCACGGGGTGGACGTCGCCTGCCGGACCGGTCAGTGAGGGGGCAGGGCTGCCTGCGCGGCGCCGCGGGGCGGCGGCTGCGGACGAGCTGGCCATGACGAACCTCCTGTCGTCGTGTGACGGCTCCGTGGCCGTCTGTGTCCATGGTGGCGGGCCCCACTGACAATCGACCTCGCCGCACCCCTGACCTGCTGTTTTGCTCCGAGCGCGCGTTCGGACTACCTTTTTGCACTGACTGGTCAGTGCAAAAAAGGGGAGGGTCTATGGAGAGCCCGCACGGCGCGGCTGTCGCCGCCGAGGACTTCGGACTGGAAGGGCCGCGCGGCCGGGTCTTCCGGAACGTGACGTTCAGTGCCGAGCCAGGAACGCTGGTGGCCATCGAGGGACCGTCCGGATCGGGCCGCACCTGCCTGCTGCTCGCCCTGACCGGCCGGATGCGTCCCACCGGGGGCCGCGCCGAGACCGGCGGACTGCGACTGCCCGAGCAGGCCGCCGCCGTCCGCCGGATCGCCGCCCTCGGGCCGGTCCCGGGCGTCAGCGAGCTGGACCCCGCCTTCACCGTCGCCGAGCACCTGGCCGAACGCGCCCTCCTCCAGGGCCGCTACGGCGCCTCCCTGCGCGCCCTGCTGCGCCCGCGCGCCGAACGCCGGGCAGCGGCCCGGGCCCGGGTCGACGGGGCTCTTGAGGCCGCGGGCCTCGACCTCGCCACGCTGCCCAAGGCGGGGCGTACCTCCGTACGGGACTTGGAGCGCCTCGAGGCGCTGCGGCTGTCCGTCGCGCTGGCGCTGATCGGCGAGCCGCGGCTGCTCGCCGTCGACGACACCGACCTCAAGCTCCCGGACGCCGAACGCGACCGGGCCTGGGAGCTGCTGCGCGCCGTGGCCGACGCCGGGACGACCGTGCTCGCCGTGTGCAGCGAGGCCCCCGCGAACACCCAGGTCGTGCGCACCGCGCCCGTGACCGAGGAACCCACCACCGATGAGGAGACGGCCGATGCGTAGCCCGAAGCTGGCCGCGCTCGAGTTGAAGCGGTTCGGGAGGGGGAGGCTGCCGGCCGCCGCGCTGGTGGCCCTGCTGCTCCTGCCCCTGCTCTACGGCGCCCTGTACCTGTACTCCTTCTGGGACCCGTACGGAAAGCTCGACAAGCTGCCCGTCGCCCTGGTCAACGACGACAAGGGGGCCACCAGTGACGGGAAGCGCATCGCGGCCGGGGACGAGATCAGCGGGAAGCTGCTCGACTCCAAGGTGTTCGACTGGCACGAGGTGAGCCCCGCCGAGGCCGAGAAGGGCGTCGAGGAGGGTACGTACTACCTCTCGCTGACGATGCCGTCGGACTTCAGCAAGAAGATCGCCTCCAGCGGCGGGGAGTCCCCCGAGACCGGCGCGCTCCAGGTGCGGACGAACGACGCGAACAACTACATCGTCGGGCAGATCTCCAGGACGGTCTTCGGAGAGGTGCGCAACGCCGCGTCCACGAACGCCTCCCGAGGCTTCCTCGACCGCATCTTCATCAACTTCTCCGATCTGCACGACAAGACCGCCGAGGCGGCCAAGGGTGCCGACGACCTCAAGGGCGGCATCTCGAAGGCGAAGCAGGGTTCCAAGGACCTCGCGGACGGTCTCAAGGACTCCAAGGCGGGCAGCAAGAAGCTCTCCGACGGGATCGTCAAGCTGAACCAGGGCTCGCGGGATCTCGCCACGGGCTCCGCCCAGGTGGCCGGAGGCACCCAGGTCCTGGCCGACAAGGTCAACGGGATCGCCGATGACGTACGCCCTTTCTTCCAGGACAACGGGAAGTCCATCCGCGACACGGCCCGGCTGGTCGCCGACGCCTCCGGGGCCGTACGGCACAACCTCGACCTGCTGGTGAAGAACGCGCCCACCGCTGCCGCCGGCGCCGAGGAGGCGGCCGACGAGCTGACCGAGATCCACCGCACCCGGTGCGAGGAGGCCGAGGAGCCCGACACCGCGGTCTGCCCCCCGCTGGAGCGCGCGAAGGTCGCCGCCGTCGACGTCGCGAGGATCGCCGCCGATGTGAACGCCCTGGTCACCAACCAGAACGGCGACCTGAAGAAGCTGAGCACCCGGCTGACCGCCTTCCAGAAGCAGGCCGACGACCTCGCGAAGCGCGCGCCGACGCTGGACGACGACCTGGCGTCGGCCGTGGCCAAGGTCAATGAGCTGAACACCGGCGCCCAGAAGGTCGCCAAGGGGGCGCAGGCGCTGCACACCGGACTCGGCGGCGCGCAGACCGGCTCCAGCGATCTGGACACCGGCGTCGGCAAGCTGAAGACCGGCGCGGAGAACCTGGACGGCGGGCTCTTCCGGCTCGGCGACGGCTCGACCGAGCTGGCCCGGGGCCTCAACGACGGCGTCGGCAAGATCCCGGACTACGACAAGAAGGACCGCGACGCGCGGACCGACGTCATGGCGGACCCCGTCCAGCTGGCCTCCAAGTCGCTGCATGAGGCACCCAATTACGGCACCGGCTTCGCCCCGTACTTCATCCCGCTGTCCCTGTGGGTCGGCGCGATGGTGGCGTACATGCTGATCCAGCCGCTCAACAAGCGGGCGCTCGCCGCCGGGGCCTCCTCGTGGCGGATCGCGCTCGCCGGCTGGCTCCCGGTCGCCGCCATCGGCACGCTCCAGGTCGGCGCGCTGATGGCCGTCCTGCACTGGGGTCTCGGCCTCCAGATGACCCACGCCGCCGGAACGATCGGTTTCCTGGCCCTGGTGACCTGCTGCTTCGCCGCGATCGTGCAGTGGCTGAACGCCTGCTTCGGGGCGGCCGGGCGGATCCTGGTGCTGGTGGTGCTGATGCTCCAGCTGACCTCGGCCGGGGGCACCTACCCCGTCCAGACCAGCCCCGGCTTCTTCGGCGCGATCCACCCGTACCTCCCCATGACGTACGTCGTCGAGGGGCTGCGCAGGCTGATCACGGGCGGCCCGCTCGGCCCGGTGTGGCTGGGCTGCGCGGTGCTGGGGGCCTTCACCGTCGGCGCGCTGGCCCTCACCGCGTTCACCGCCCGCCGCAAGCAGGTGTGGAGCCTGAGCCGGCTGCACCCGGAGCTGAGCCTGTGAGCGCGCCGGGCTCCGCGCCTGCGGGCGCGGCGGGGCCTGAAAGAATCGCCCTCATGGAAAGCAGTGGCACCACGCGCCGCCAGGCCACCCGGCAGAGGCTCTACGAGGCGGCGGTGACGCTCATCGCCGAGAAGGGGTTCTCGGCGACCACCGTCGACGAGATCGCCGAGCGGGCCGGGGTCGCCAAGGGCACGGTCTATTACAACTTCAAGAGCAAGACCGAGCTGTTCGAGGAGCTGCTCCGGCACGGCGTGGGGCTGCTGACGGCCTCACTGCGGGCCGCCGCCGAGGAGTCCGAGGAGCGCGGGGGCACCCGGGTCGAGGCGCTGGACGCGATGATCCGGGCCGGGCTCGCCTTCATCGACCGCTACCCGGCCTTCACCCAGCTGTACGTGGCCGAGCTCTGGCGCACCAACCGCGCCTGGCAGTCCACGCTGCTGGTGGTACGTCAGGAGGCCGTCGCGGTCGTCGAGGACGTGCTGCGGGAGGCCGTGGACAGCGGTGAGCTGAGCGAGGAGATCGACATCCCGCTGACGGCCGCCGCGCTGGTCGGAATGGTGCTGGTGGCGGCGCTGGACTGGCAGGCGTTCCAGCCGGAGCGCTCGATCGACGAGGTCCACTCGGCGCTGTCCCTGCTGCTGCACGGACGGGTCAGCGGGCACTGAGCCCCGCCGGGCGCTGCGGCTCCGGGTCCGGGTCCGGGTCCGGGTCCGGGTCCGGGTCCGGGTCCGGGTCCGGGTCCGGGTCCGGGTCCGGAAAACGCACCGGGAAAGCCGAAGACGCCGGCCGCTGTGGTTCGCATCCCCCGCGAACCTCACCGGACCGGCGTCTTCCGTGCTTCCGGAAACCCGTTCCCCGTGACCCCGTATCCCCCGTGGTCCCCGGGCCTCCGTCGTGCACCCCCGTTGCGTCGGGGGAACCGCGCCGTTCCGCCGCCCCGTGCCGGCGGTCCTGGCGCAGCGCCCCTTCCGTGGTCATCACTCTGCCGTCCTCGCAGGTGGGGGCCTATCCGCGTAGCTACTCATCTCCGTCCCTGAGTACGCATACTCAGGGCCCTGCGCCGAACCCCGCCCGGGTCCCGCGCGGGGTCGTTACGATCGCCTGCGTGTCGGTCATACCTCTGGTGTTCACAAGCGGCTGGGCGAGCGGAATCAACGCGTACGCGGTGGTCCTGCTGCTCGGCCTGTTCGGCGCGACCGGCGTGTCCGACGAGGTGCCCGCCGCCCTGCAGCGCACCGACGTCCTGATCGTGGCCGGTGTGCTATTCCTCTGCGAGGCGGTGGCGGACAAGATCCCCTACGTGGACTCGGTCTGGGACACCGCGCACACCGTGATCCGGCCGGTGGCCGGGGCGGTCATCGCCGCGCTGCTGGCCGGAGAGAGCGGTTCACTCCCGGAGCTGGCCGCCGGTGCGATCGGCGGGTCCACGGCGCTGATGAGTCATCTGGTGAAGGCCGGCACGCGGATGGCCGTCAACACCTCCCCGGAGCCCTTCAGCAACATCGGGATGAGCATCGCCGAGGACCTCGGGGTCGCCGGAGTCATCACGTTCGCCCTGTTCAACCCGGTGGCGGCCGCCGTGATCGCGGCCGTGCTGCTGGTGCTCGGCATCGTCACCGTGCTCTTCCTCGCCTCGCGGATCCGCCGCTTCCTGCGCCGCCGGGCTCAGGGCCTGTCTGACAGCTCCCGTCGTAGTCCGTAGGACGGCCGCGCGGCGTCAGGGGCGTGCTCTCGGCGTGCCGGCCCCAGACCCTCGTACTGGACGTACTTGGGTCTGGGGCCGGCGCGGCGAGAGTGCGTGCATGGCGTCGTGAGGCAGGCGGGAGTTGTCAGACAGGCCCTGGCGCCGCGAGGAGAGACGGCCGGCCGGGCCCCGGCCTCCCGGCTGAGCTGTCGGCGCCGGTCGATAAAGTCACCGGCATGGCACGAATTGCGGTGATCGGCGCCGGGACGGGCGCGATGGCGGCGGCCGCCCGGCTGGCCGTGGCGGGCGAGACGGTGACGGTCTACGAGCGGTCCGCGAGCTACGGCGGCTCGGTCGGCCGCCATGAGCACGAGGGCTTCGTCTTCGACACCGGCCCGGGGCTGCTGCATCTCCCCGCCGTCCAGCGGGACCTCTTCGTGAAGACCGGCAAGGAGTCGCTGGAGCAGTCCGTGACCCTGACGCAGGTCGATCCGGCGAGCCGCCACCTCTTCGTGGACGGCACCGCCGTGTCCCTGCCCAACGCCTCCCGGGCCGGGGTGGCCACCGCCCTCGACGACGCCCTCGGTGCGGGTGCCGGGGCACGGTGGAGCGACTTCATGGACCGGGCCCGGGACGCCTGGGACCGGTCGCGGCGGCCGCTCCTGGAGGAGCCCCTGCGGGCGGATCACCAGGTGCTGGGGCGCGATCCCTATCCGGCGGTGCTCCAGCGCCGCTTGCTGCGCGGCTCCCGGCGGGCGGCCACGGTCGCGGAGATCGGCGCGTGGGAGCTGGCGGACGCCCGGCTCGCCGCCCTGCTCGACGGGTACGCGCTGTCCCACGGCCTCGACCCGCGCACCGCCCCCGCGAGCGCCGCGCTGCTGCCGTACATGGAGCAGACCTTCGGCAGCTGGTACGTGATGGGCGGGATGCGCGAGCTGGCGCGGGCGGTGTACGAGCGGTGCGTGGCCCGCAGGGTGCGGTTCGTCTTCGGCGCCGAGGTGGTCCGGGTCGTCGAGAAGGACGGCCGGGCGGCGGGTGTGGAGCTGGCGGACGGTGAGGTGGCCGAGGCGGACCGGGTGGTGCTCGGGGTCCGGCCGCGCCCGGGTCTGGTGCCCGGTCAGCGGAGCTGGGGCGCGGGCGATGTGACGGTCCGGCAGGGCTCCGGCGCGGGGGCGGCGGGCCGGTTCACCGTGCTGCTGTCGCTGCGCGGGGCCCGGGAGGCGGACGCGGTGCACCGGACGGTGGTGCATGGCGACGGGGCGGCGGAGCAGGAGGCGGTGTTCGGGGGCCGGGTCGCCGTCCACCCCACGGTGACGGTGCTGCGCCCCGACGATCCGGCGACCCGTCCGGACGCGGAGCACGAGGCGGTGACGCTCACCGCGACGGTGGCTCCGCAGGGGCCGGTCGACTGGCGGGACGCCGGGGTGCGGCAGCGGTTCGCCGATGTCCTGGTGGAGCGGGCGGCGGCGGCCGTCGACGGACTGCGGGAGCGGATCCTGCACACCGAGGTCCGCACGCCTGCGGAGACCGAGGACGGGACGGGGGCCGAGGGCGGTGCGGTGCCGCCGCCCGCGCTGGCCGGGGCCGGCGGAGCGTATCTGCACCCGGGCAACCTCACGCGGCTGCCGGGGCTGTATCTCGCCGGCGGCTGGTCGCACCCGGGCGGCGGGCTGGCGCACGCCGGGATGTCGGGGGCGCTGGTGGCCGGGCTCGTCGTGGAGGGCGACGGCTTCCGCGGCTCACGCTGAGGGCTTCCGCGGCTCACGCTGAGGGGGATGGGCTTGAACGTGTGCCGCTGCCGGGACAGGCCCTTCCCCCGGCAGCGGCGCGGCCCTCAGTAGCGGTACTGCTCGTTCTGGCCGGTGTCGTAGCCGTTGCCGTACGGAGCGGGTGTCGCGGGCTGCTCCGGCGGCATCGGGGGGTGCTGCTCGGTGTCGCGCTGCTGCGGGACCCAGACGCCGCCGGGCGGGGTGTCCGCGACGTGGCCCTGGGCGTAGGGGTCGGGGTAGCTCTGCTGCCCGCCCTGGCTGTCGTAGCCGTCGCCGCCATGGCCGTAGTCGTCGTGACCGCCGTAGGAGGGGGCTCCGTTGGTGGTGCCGATGTACGGGTCGGAGTAGGCGGCGTAGCTCTGGGGGTCGGTGCCGTAGTCGTAGGTCCCGGCGTAGGGGTCCTGGGCCGGGGGCTGTTCGTAGCCGGTGTACGGGTCGTACGCGGCGTACTGCGGCTGGGCCGAGGGGTCGGCCTCGTGGCCGTGGTCCTGGCGGGCGCGGGCGCTGCCGTTCGCGTCGTAGCCCGTGTTCCCGTACACGCCGTACTGGCCGGTGTCGTCGGGCAGGGGCTGCGGTTCGTAGACGGACTGGGCGGGCGGGGGCTGGTCGTACCCGGGTCCTGTGACCTCCAGGTCCGAGACCTCCAGCGTGGGTTCCTTCACGGCGGCTCCCTCGCCGCCGGCCCTGCGCCGACGGCTCTCCCCCGGACTGCCGCCTATGGCCCAGCCGGTGGAGAAGCCGCGCCGGAAGGACAGCGTCACAAAGGTCTGGCCGGTGGCGAAGGCGAGCGTCCCGACGACGATGACCGGGACGGACGCCAGCAGCACCCCGACCACCACGCCGAGGAAGCCGCCGAAGGCGAGGAGCCGCCAGCGCAGTCGTGCCTTGTACTGCAACAGCACCTCGCCGAGCAGCCACAGGGCCACCAGACCGAAAGCGATGTAGAGGACCGTCCAGCCCACGCCCGCCCCCTCCTTCGGCCGTAGCCGCGTCGGCGGCGGGTACGACCGGTCACGACTGCTTGTGCAGTCCGAGTTTTTCGTAGATTTCGAGCGTAGCCGTCGAGTTGTTGAGCGTGATGAAGTGCAGCCCGGGCACACCCTCGGACAGCAGCTTCGCGCAGAACTCCGTTGCGAACTCGATGCCAATGGAGCGTACAGCGGCTGGATCGTCCTTGGCCGCGAGGATGCGCTCTTTCAACGACGCGGGCACGGTCGCGTTGCTGAGCTGGGAGAACTTTTCCAGTTGCTTCACGCTGGTGAGGGGCATGACCTCGGGAATCACCGGCGTTTCGCAACCCGCGGCGACCACACGGTCACGCATCCGGAGATAGTCCTCCGGGCGGAAGAACATCTGGGTGATCGCATAATCCGCGCCCGCCCGGCACTTGTCCACGAAATGGCCGACGTCCGTCTCCCAGTCGGACGACCGGGGGTGCATTTCGGGGAATGCCGCCACGCCGACGCAGAAGTCGCCCGATTCCTTGATGAGACGGACCAGGTCGGCGGCGTACTTCACCCCCTGCGGGTGCTCGACCCACTCGCCCATCGGGTCGCCCGGCGGGTCGCCGCGGACCGCGAGGATGTTCCTGATGCCCGCGTCGGCGTACTGCCCGACCATGTTGCGCAGCTCGGCGACGGAGTGGTTCACCGCAGTGAGGTGGGCGACCGGGGTGAGGGTGGAGTCGGCGGCGATCTGCTGGGTGGCCCGGACCGTCCCGGCGCGGGTGGAACCGCCGGCTCCGTACGTCACGGAGACGAAGCTGGGACGGACCGCCTCGACGCGCCGGAGAGCGTTCCAGAGGTTCCGCTCACCCTTCTCCGTCTTGGGCGCCCAGAACTCGAAGGAGTACGACGTCTTGCCGGTCGCCAGCAGGTCACGCACGGTGAGTGCGTGATCCGTCCTGGTGGATGGTGTGCCAAGGGCCATAAGGGGAGGTTAACCAGGGGGTGGGCGCTCCCCCAACCGGACCAACCGACTTTGTCTCGTTTTGCCGGACTGTTGTCCATCCCTCGGACACGCGCCCGAGATGTTCCGCATCGGCGTGCAAGCCGACAGGTGAGTCGGTACGCGGGCCGACGTGCGGGCCTGCGCGACGGCCGCCCGCCGGTCGGCGCGCGGAGAGTCAGAGCGCCCGGGACCTGACGCGTCGGGCCAGGTCGGCGGTGGCGGCGGGGGGATCGTCGGCCTCGGTGATGGCCCGGACGACGACGACACGGCGGGCTCCGGCGTCCAGCACCTGGTCCAGATTGCCCGCGTCGATCCCGCCGATCGCGAACCAGGGCCGCGACCCGCCGAGGGAGGCGGTGTAGCGCACGAGGTCGAGGCCGGGGGCGTGGCGGCCGGGCTTGGTGGGGGTGGGCCAGCAGGGGCCGGTGCAGAAGTAGTCCACACCGTCCTGGGCGAGCGCCGCGTCGACCTCGGCCTCGGCGTGCGTGGAGCGGCCGATCAGCCGGTCGGCGCCGATGATCGCCCGGGCGGCGGGGACCGGGAGGTCTCCCTGGCCGAGGTGGAGGACGTCGGCGCCGATGGCGTGGGCGACGTCGGCGCGGTCGTTCACCGCGAGGAGCTTGCCGTGCCGGCGGCAGGCGTCGGCGAACACGGCGAGGTGCTCCAGCTCCTCCGCGGCCTCCATGCCCTTGTCCCGGAGCTGGACGATGTCGACGCCGGCGGCGAGCACTGCGTCCAGGAAGGCGGGGAGGTCACCCTGGAGCTTGCGGGCGTCCGTGCACAGGTAGAGCCGGGCATCGGACAGCTGCTCGCGAGGCGTGGACATGGGTGGACTCCCCCGTGGTCGTGACGGTGCACGGGCCGCGCCGGGCGGCCCGTGCACCGTTTTCCGTTTTCCGTCGTATCGGTTCAGACGGCGAGCGCCTGGGCGCGGCGCTTCACCTCCGTACCGCGATTCTCGCTCAGCGCCTGCGCGGGGGTGCCGGGCAGGGTCGGGTCGGGAGTGAAGAGCCACTCCAGCATCTCTTCGTCGGAATAGCCGTCGTCCCTCAGGAGGGTCAGGGTGCCGGAGAGCCCCTTGACCACCTTGTCGCCGTCGATGAAGGCGGCGGGCACCTGGAGCGCCCGGTTCTCACCACGGCGTACGGCGATGAGCTGGCCATCCCTGACCAGCTGCCGTACGCGCGTCACCTGGACATCGAACATTTCCGCGATGTCGGGAAGGTGGAGCCAGGCAGGGACGAGGGCATCGGTCTTTGCGTCAATCTCGGTCACAGGGACAAGCGTGCCATCCCGGACCGACAGCCGGTAGCCGAGCCGACCGTACGGGGGCGGCCCGGCGGGTCAGCGGTCCGTCACACGGCGGCGGACTTCAGCGGTACGGCGGGGTCGGCCACCTTCTCCGGGTCGAGGGCGGCCCCCGACTCGATGAGCCTGCGGCCCTGGGCGAGGTCGCGCGGGCGGCCCACGGCGAGCACGGCCACCAGCGCGCCCTCGCGCAGCCAGCACACCGACCAGGCGGCATCCGCCCCGTCGCCGCGCCACACCAGGGTGTCGGCGTCCGCGTGGTGTCCGGCGTACTGCACGAAGCGGCCGAACTGCTCGGACCAGAAGTACGGGACGGGGTCGTAGACGGGGAGCGGCTCCCCGTCCTGGGCCGCCATGATCGCGGCGGCCGCGGTGCGCGGGCCCTGGAGGGCGTTGTCCCAGTGGTGGACCAGCAGGCGTGTCCCGTAGCGGGTGGAGGGGAAGGAGGCGCAGTCCCCGACCGCGTACACATCGGGCAGCGAGGTGCGCAGCGCGCTGTCGGCGGTGACCGAGCCGTCCGGGCCGAGCGCGACCCCGGAGCCGGCGAGCCAGCGGGTGGCGGGGCGTGCGCCGATGCCGACGACCACGGCCCCGGCGGGCAGGACCCGGCCGTCGTCGAGGACGACGGCCCCCTCCTCGACGCGGTCGACCCGGGTTCCGGTGAGGAGTTCGGCGCCGCTGTCGGCGTACCAGGCGGTCATCGGGGCGGCCACCTCGGCGGGCAGGGTGCCCGCGAGCGGGCGGGCGGCGGCCTCGACGACGGTGACGGCGCAGCCGGCGGCGCGGGCGGCCGTGGCGAACTCCGCGCCGATCCAGCCCGCCCCGACGACGACCACCTCGTGCTGCCGGTCCAGGACGGGCCGCAGCCGGGCGGCGTCGTCGAGGGTGCGCAGCAGGTGGACACCGGGCACGCCCTCGGCGCCGGGCAGGGTCATGGGCTCCGCGCCGGTCGCGAGGACCAGGGCGTCGTAGCGCACCGGCCCGCCGGCGGTGTCCAGCACATGGTCGGCGGCGCGCAGGGCGGTGACGTCCAGGCCGAGGCGCAGGGTGATGTCCAACGCCTCGAAGTCGACGTCGAAGGCGGAGTCCTCGGCCTTGCCCAGCAGGACGGCCTTGGACAACGGCGGCCGGTCGTAGGGCTGGTGGGGTTCGGCGCCGATCAGGGTGAGGGGCCCGGTGAAGCCCGCCTCGCGCAGGGCCACGGCGCTCTGCACGCCCGCCATGCCCGCCCCGACGACCACGACGTGCCGTGCCTGCCGCGCCGCCCGCTGTTCCGTCTGCTCGCTCACTCGTCCACCTTAATCATCTGACGGCCCGTCAGGTAGGGGGGCGGGAAGGAACCCGGGAAGGAGCTCAGGAAGGAAGCTGTTCCACCACGCTGGTGCCGCTGCCCTCCTGCGACTCCCAGGCCCACCGCTCCTCCAGCCGCACCCGGCCGTCGGCGAGCTCGACGACCGTGGAGAGGCAGTGCCCGGACGAGGTCGTTCCGTCCTGCTTGAGCTGCACGTAGCGGAAGTCCAGCGCGTCCCCGTCGCGGGTGCCGACGAGATGGCCGCGCTCCACGTCGCCGCCCGCGTACTCGGCCCAGATCCGGCCGTCCAGTTCGTGGTACGTGAAGCGGGTGCGGGTGCCGACCTGGCCCGGGGCCTGGTCGGCGACGGGTGACAGGACGAGTCCGTCGAGCGAACGGGCCATGGCGGGCGCTCCTCTACTGGCCGGGGGCGGCGGGGTTTAGGGTGGCCAAGGTAGAACACTCGCGGGAGCCCGGACGCACCGGGCTGAGAGGGAGGCTGGCCGGCCTCCGACCGTACGAACCTGCTCCGGGTCATGCCGGCGAAGGGAGGGGCTGGACACCCATGCGCGTCTCGGAGAGAAGCTCCGGATCCGATGTCCTCGTCAAGAGGGGCTCGGGATCCGACGTCCTCGTCATCGGGGGCGGAATCATCGGCCTGGTCACGGCGTGGCGGGCCGCCCAGCGGGGGCTGGGCGTCACGGTCGCGGACCCGGAACCGGGCGGCGGCGCCGCCCAGGTCGCGGCGGGCATGCTGGCCGCCGTCACCGAACTGCACTACGGCGAGCAGATGCTGCTCGGGCTCAACCTCGCCTCCGCCGCCCGCTATCCGTCGTTCGTCGCCGAGCTGGAGGAGGCGAGCGGCCGGGACACCGGCTTCCGGACCTGCGGCACGCTCGCCGTCGCCCTGGACTCCGACGACCGGGCGCATCTGCGTGAACTGCACGCCCTCCAGGAGCGTTCGGGCCTGGAGTCGGTCTGGCTGAACGGCCGTGAGTGCCGCCGCCTGGAGCCGATGCTGGCCCCGGGCGTCCGCGGCGGCCTCCGGGTCGACGGCGACCACCAGGTGGATCCCCGTCGCCTCGCCGCGGCGCTGCTGACCGCGTGCGAACGGGCCGGGGTCGCGTTCCGCCGGACGACCGCCGAGCGGCTCACCCTGGCCGGGGGCCGGGCCGCCGGGGCGCTGCTCGGCGACGGTACGGAGTTCGCGGCCGATCAGGTCGTGCTCGCCGCGGGCAGTCTCAGCGGCCGGCTCGCCGGGCTCCCGCCGGAGCTCCTGCCGCCGGTCCGCCCGGTCAAGGGCCAGGTCCTCCGGCTCACCGTGCCCCGGGCGTACGCCCCCTTCCTCAGCCGCACCGTGCGCGCGGTGGTCCGGGGCGGGCACCTCTACCTCGTGCCGCGCGAGAACGGCGAGCTGGTCGTCGGCGCCACCAGCGAGGAGATGGGCTGGGACACCACGGTCACCGCCGGCGGGGTGTACGAGCTGCTGCGCGACGCCCACGAGCTGGTACCGGGCATCACCGAGCTGCCGCTCACCGAGACCCGGGCCGGTCTGCGTCCCGCCTCGCCCGACAACGCCCCGCTGCTCGGCCCGACCGCCCTGCCCGGTCTGCTGCTCGCCACCGGCCACCACCGCAACGGCGTCCTGCTGACACCCGTCACCGGGGACGCGATGGCCGACGTCCTGACCACCGGCGAACTGCCCGAGGCGGCCCGCCCCTTCACCCCCGGCCGTTTCGAACCCGCCGCCCTCGCCGCCCCCGCGATACAGGAGCAGCCCGTATGACCCAGCAGCACGCCGTACCGGAATCCGCCGCCACCGTCTCCGTCTCGGTGAACGGGGAAGCCCGCGCCGTTCCCGCCGGGACGGACCTGGACGGCCTCGTCGGCACGCTGACCCCGGCCCGCTCCGGGGTCGCCGCCGCCGTCAACGAGAGCGTCGTCCCACGCGGCCAGTGGGCCGCGACGACCCTCGGCGAGGGCGACCGCGTCGAGGTCCTGACCGCCGTACAGGGAGGCTGACCATGTCGGACGACGTCTTCACGCTGGGGGCCACCGTCTATCGCTCCCGGCTGATCATGGGCACCGGCGGGGCCCCGAGCCTGGAGGTGCTGGAGCGCTCGCTGATCGCCTCCGGCACCGAGCTGACCACGGTCGCGATGCGCCGGCTGGACCCGACCGTGCGGGGCTCGGTGCTCTCGGTGCTGGAGCGGCTCTCCATCCAGGTCCTGCCGAACACCGCCGGCTGCTTCACCGCGGGCGAGGCGGTGCTGACCGCCCGGCTGGCCAGGGAGGCGCTCGGCACCGACTGGGTGAAGCTGGAGGTGGTGGCCGACGAGCGGACCCTCCTGCCCGATCCGATCGAGCTGCTGGACGCGGCGGAGATCCTGGTCGACGACGGGTTCACCGTGCTGCCGTACACCAACGACGATCCGGTCCTGGCCCGGAAGCTGGAGGACGTGGGGTGCGCGGCGATCATGCCGCTCGGCTCCCCCATCGGCTCCGGGCTCGGCATCCGCAACCCGCACAACTTCGAGCTGATCGTCGAGCGGGCCGGGGTGCCGGTGATCCTCGACGCGGGGGCCGGGACCGCCTCGGACGCGGCGCAGGCGATGGAGCTGGGGTGCGCCGCTGTGATGCTCGCCTCGGCGGTGACCCGGGCCCAGGAGCCGGAGCTGATGGCGGGTGCGATGCGTCACGCCGTGGAAGGCGGGCGGCTGGCGTACCGGGCGGGCCGGATTCCGCGCCGCCACTTCGCCGAGGCGTCCTCGCCGGTGGACGGGCGGGCGGCACTCGACCCGGAGCGGCCCGCGTTCTGAGAGCCGGTACGGGTTCGGGGGCGCCGCCCCCAAACCCCCGGCTCCTCAATCGCCGGAGGGGCTTGAATGGCGGAACGGCCCCGGGAACGCCCTCGCCCGTCCGGGGTGTCGGCGGCGGCTCGTAGACTCTCGGGGTGGACACGACCCTCCAGGACCCTCTCGTCGGGCAGCTGCTCGACGGCCGGTATCGCATTGAGGCGCGCATCGCCGTCGGCGGGATGGCCACGGTCTACCGGGCCGTGGACACCCGCCTGGACCGGGTGCTCGCCCTCAAGGTGATGCACCCGGCGCTCGCCACCGACGTCTCGTTCGTCGAGCGCTTCATCCGTGAGGCCAAGTCGGTGGCCCGCCTGGCGCACCCCAATGTCGTCGCGGTCTTCGACCAGGGCGCCGAGGGCGCGTATGTCTATCTCGCGATGGAGTACGTGGCGGGCTGCACCCTGCGCGACGTGCTGCGCGAGCGCGGCGCCCTGCAACCCCGAGCGGCGCTGGACATCCTGGAGCCGGTCCTCGCCGCGCTCGGCGCCGCGCACCGTGCGGGGTTCGTGCACCGCGACATGAAGCCGGAGAACGTCCTGATAGGGGACGACGGCCGGGTGAAGGTCGCCGACTTCGGCCTGGTCAGGGCGGTCGGCACGGCCACCGACACGACCGGCTCCCTGCTGGGCACCGTGTCGTATCTGGCCCCCGAGCAGATCGAGCACGGCAGCGCCGACACCCGCAGCGACGTGTACGCCTGCGGGGTCGTGCTCTACGAGATGCTGACCGGCGTCAAGCCCCACACCGGGGAGAACGCCGCCCAGGTCATCTACCGGCACCTCAACTCCGACGTCCCGGCCCCGTCCGCCGTCGTGCCGGGGCTCCCGGTCGCGCTGGACAGCCTGGTGGCGAGCGCGACCGCCCGCAATCCCGAGGTGCGCCCGCACGACGCGGTGCTGCTGCTGGCCGAGGCGCGTGAGGCCCGTGCCACGCTGACCGACGCCGAGCTGGACGCCGTACCGCCGGGGGCCCTGTCGGATGCCCATGACGGCGCGGACGACCGTACGAGCGTGATCCCGCGGGCCCTCCCGGCGGACGGCGACGGGGCCGGAGTGCACCGCACCAGCCGACTGGTGATGCCACCCGCGGACCCTGCCGCTCCCCGGCGCGCGACCGGCCGTCGCGGCCCGTTCGGCGGGCCGCACCGCAAGCTCATCATGGTGCTCACCGCCGTACTGCTGACGCTGGGCATCGGGACGGGCGTCTGGTACATCAACTCCGGGCAGTTCACCCAGGTCCCCTCGCTGCTGGGCCAGACCCAGCAGACCGCCGAGAAGCGGCTCTCGGACGAGGGGCTCGGGCTGAAGGGCGTGGAGCGGGTCTTCAGCGACACCGTCGAGCGGGGCTCGGTCGTGAGCAGCGACCCCGCCTCGGGCGACCGGATCCGGGGCAACGGCTCGGTGGAGCTCGTCGTCTCGCGGGGTCCGGAGATCGTACGGGTGCCCGATGCCGTGGGCCGCTCCCTCGCGGACGCCCGGCGCTCCCTGAAGAAGGTGGGCCTGGTCCCCGGGATGGTGACCAGGGAGTTCAGCGAGGAGGTGGCCCGCGGCGAGGTGATCCGCACGGATCCCCGCGCGGGCACGGACCGCAACCCGGACACGGCCGTGGCCATCGTCGTCAGCAAGGGCGCCCCGATCGACGTCCCGGACGTCACCGGGCTCTCCGCCGAGGAGGCCACCGCCGAGCTGGCGGCCGAGGGGCTGAAGGCCGAGGTGCTGCCCGGCCGGATCCACTCCGCCGAGGCCGAGGGCGACGTGGCCGAGCAGTCCCCCGGCGGGGGGACCGAGGCCGCGGAGGGCGACACGATCGAGCTGACCGTCTCCAAGGGCCCCCGGATGCTGGACGTCCCGGACGTCACCGGCCGGGACGTCGACGAGGCGCGGAGCACCCTGGAGGAGGCGGGCTTCGACGTGAAGGTCGACCGGCCGTTCCTCTCCTTCAGCGACACGATCGCGAGCCAGTCCGTGGACGGCGGCGAGCAGGCCCCCGAGGGGTCCACGATCACGATCAAGACCAAGGGGTTCTAGAACCAGATGCACACGCTGCGCAATCCGGTGGGCGGACACGTTCCGGTCGCCGGCGGTCTGGCCAAGGTCGGCCTGGAGTACGCCCGGGAGCTGGCGGCGGAGACCGTGCAGGTCTTCGTGGCCAATCCGCGCGGCTGGGCCACGCCCGCCGGGAACCCGGCGCAGGACGAGCTGTTCCGGGCCGGGTGCCGGGCTGCCTCGATCCCGGCGTACGTCCACGCCCCGTATCTGATCAACTTCGGCTCGCACACCGAGGCGACGGTCGAGAGGTCCGTGGAGTCCCTGCGCCACTCACTGCGGCGGGCCCGGGAGATCGGCGCGCTGGGCGTGGTGGTGCACACCGGTTCGGCGACCGGCGGACGGCCGCGCGTCGAGGCGCTGGCCCAGGTGCGCGAGCACCTGCGCCCGCTGCTGGACGAGCTCACCCACGACGACTCCCCGGATCTACTGCTGGAGTCGACGGCCGGCCAGGGCTTCTCGCTCTGCTCGCGGACCTGGGACTTCGGTCCGTACTTCGAGGCGCTCGATTCCCACCCGAAGCTGGGCATCTGCCTGGACACGTGCCACATCTACGCCGCCGGGCACGATCTGGCCGGTCCCTCGGGGATGCGGCAGACGCTGGACCTGCTGGTGGACACGGTCGGCGAGGGGCGGCTCAAGCTGATCCACGCCAACGACTCCAAGGACGTCGTGGGCGCCCACAAGGACCGGCACGAGAACATCGGCGCCGGTCACATCGGAGTGGAGCCCTTCCGGGAGCTGCTCGCCCATCCGGCGACCGAAGGCGTGCCGCTGATCATCGAGACGCCCGGCGGCAAGGAGGGGCACGCGGCGGACGTGGCCCGGTTGAAGTCTCTGCGCGAGCCGGGTCAGAGCTCGGGGCCGTCCCCGGGCTCCTCCTGATAGGAGTAGCGCTGCTCGCCCCAGGGGTCGCCGATGTTGTGGTAGCCCCGCTCCTCCCAGAATCCGCGCCGGTCCGCCGTCATGTACTCGATGCCCCGGACCCATTTGGGGCCTTTCCAGGCATAGAGGTGCGGGACGACGAGGCGGAGCGGGAAGCCGTGCTCGGCGGTGAGGAGTTCGCCGTCCTTGTGGGTGGCGAACAGGGTGTGCTCGGAGGCGAAGTCGTCGAGGCGCAGGTTCGATGAGAAGCCGTACTCCGCCCAGACCATCACATGGGTGGCGTCGGGGGCGGGCGGTGCCAGTTCGAGGACCGTACGGGCGGGGATTCCGCCCCATTCGGCGCCGATCATGCTGAACTTCGTCACGCAGTGCAGATCGGCGACGACCGAGGAGAACGGCAGCGCCGAGAACTTCTGATGGTTCCAGCAGCGCTTGTCACCGTCGGCGGTGGCCCCGAAGACCCGGAACTCCCAGCGGTCGGGCTTGAACTTGGGAACGGGCCCGTAGTGGGTGACCGGCCATCCGCGTTGCAGTCGCTGTCCCGGCGGAAGCTCGGACTGCGCTGCCTCGCGGTTTTCCCGGCTTTCCGGCTGACCCATGCCTCCATGGTGACAGACAGGCAGGGGTGGTCATGACCAGGGGAGTACCCCATCCGGGCAACTCGTACTAAGCGTGCACTTACTGGACGGCCGGTGGGCGCGGTGCGAGGATCTGGCCAACTCGCCAGATCGATCACCGGTTGGAAGGAGCCTTTGCCATGCAGGGCGACCCCGAGGTCCTTGAGTTTCTCAATGAGCAGCTGACCGCCGAATTGACTGCCATCAATCAGTACTTCCTGCACGCCAAGATGCAGGACAACTTCGGGTGGACGAAGCTCGCCAAATACACCCGGGCCGAGTCCTTCGACGAGATGAAGCACGCCGAGATCCTCACCGACCGGATCCTGTTCCTCGAAGGGCTGCCGAACTACCAGCGGCTCTTCCATGTGCGGGTGGGCCAGACGGTCACCGAGATGTTCCAGGCGGACCGCCAGGTCGAGGTGGAGGCGATCGACCGCCTCAAGCGCGGTATCGAGGTGATGCGCGGCAAGGGCGACATCACGTCGGCGAACATCTTCGAGTCGATCCTGGCGGACGAGGAGCACCACATCGACTATCTCGACACCCAGCTGGAGCTGGTCGAGAAGCTCGGTGAGCCGCTCTACATCGCCCAGCTGATCGAGCAGCCGGAGAGCTGACCGGGGCCGTACCCGGGGCGAGGGGCTGTTCGCGGAGAGCAGGCCGGTCAGGCGGCGTCGGAGAGCGTCACGTCGCGGATCGCGCCGATGGCGGCTGCCGCGGCGGCCGATGCCGCGACGGTGGCGGCGACCGGGTGCGCGAGGGAGGCGGTCGCGGGTCCCTGTCGCTGGTCGAGCAGCTCACGGCGGGGACAGTCGCCCCGGCCCAGCAGCGCCTGGATGCGGCGTACACATCCGCCGCAGTCCGTCCCGGCCTTGCAGGCCGAGGCGATCTGCCGGGGTGTGCAGGCCCCGGCGTCCGCATGCTTCTTGAGCTGTGCCTCCGTGATGCCGAAGCAGGAACAGACGTACATGCGGTTCACCTCCCTGCGGGTCGGTCACGGGCGCCGCTCCGATTTCCACGGTGAGGCTAACCTAACCTTACCCGCCGCTCAACCGGCGTAAAAGCCCGGATACGCCTGTGGGGCACGGATCACATGGATCCGTGCCCCACAGGTGCGACTGCCGGGAGCCCTCCGGGCCCGCCGGACTACTGGTCGCGGTACATCTCGGCGACGAGGAAGGCCAGGTCCAGGGACTGGCTGCGGTTGAGCCGGGGGTCACAGGCCGTCTCGTAGCGCTGGTGCAGGTCGTCCACGAAGATCTCGTGGCCGCCGCCCACACACTCGGTGACGTCGTCGCCGGTCAGCTCCACGTGGATGCCGCCCGGGTGGGTGCCGAGGCCCTTGTGGACCTCGAAGAAGCCCTTGACCTCGTCCAGGACGTCGTCGAAACGGCGCGTCTTGTGGCCGGAGGCGGCCTCGAAGGTGTTGCCGTGCATCGGGTCGGTCACCCAGGCGACGGTCGCGCCGGAGGCGGTGACCTTCTCGACCAGCTCGGGGAGCTTGTCGCGGACCTTGTCGGCGCCCATCCGGACGACGAAGGTCAGCCGTCCCGGCTCGCGCTCGGGGTCGAGGCGGTCGATGTAGCCGAGCGCCTCGTCGACGGTGGTCGTCGGGCCGAGCTTGATGCCGATCGGGTTGCGGATCCGGGCGGCGAACTCGATGTGCGCGCCGTCCATCTGGCGGGTGCGCTCACCGATCCACACCATGTGGGCGGAGGTGTCGTACAGCTCGCCGGTGCGCGAGTCCGTACGGGTCAGCGCCGACTCGTAGTCCAGCAGCAGGGCCTCGTGCGAGGCGTAGAACTCGACCGCTTTGAACTCGGCCGGGTCGGTGCCGCACGCCTTCATGAAGTTCAGCGCGTTGTCGATCTCGCGGGCCAGCGCCTCGTAGCGCTGACCGGAGGGGGACGACTTCACGAAGTCCTGGTTCCAGGCGTGCACCTGGCGCAGGTCGGCGTAACCGCCGGTGGTGAAGGCGCGCACCAGGTTCAGCGTGGAGGAGGACGCGTGGTACATCTGCTTCAGCCGCGCGGGGTCCGGGATCCGGGCCTCCTCGGTGAAGGCGAAGCCGTTCACCGAGTCGCCGCGGTAGGTCGGCAGGGTCACGCCGTCGCGGGTCTCGGTCGACTTGGAGCGCGGCTTGGAGTACTGACCGGCGATGCGGCCGACCTTCACCACGGGCACCGAGGCCGCGTAGGTCAGGACGGCGCTCATCTGGAGCAGCGTCTTCAGCTTGGCCCGGATGTGCTCGGCGGACACGGCGTCGAAGGCCTCGGCGCAGTCGCCGCCCTGCAGCAGGAACGCCTCGCCCTTGGCGACGGCTCCCAGGCGGGCGCGCAGCTGGTCGCACTCGCCGGCGAAGACGAGCGGCGGATACGACGCGAGGTCCGCGAGTACATCGCGCAGGGCCTCGGAGTCGGGGTACTCGGGCTGCTGCGCCGCGGGAAGGTCTCGCCAGGTGTTGCCACCGGCGACGGAGGTATTGGCGTTCACGGTCACGAGCACAACATTACGGGGTCGGAAGGGGCGTCCAGCCGTGCGCTCAACAGATGAGACACGCGCTCCGATGCCGGGGCCGGTCCGCTAGGGTCGGGGCATGTCGACGCGACTGATCGAGATGTCGATCCAGAACTGGTGGTGGACCGCTCATCCGGCGGCCCGCTGATTCATCGCGCTGACACTTCGCGAAGGCCGCCCGAGGGGCGGCCTTTCTGCGTTGCGGAGCCGTTCCTCCCCCTGTGAGTCCCGTACGCAATCCCGTACGGGCCGTCCGGAAGGAACCTGCTCCCATGTCGCAGACCGCATCCCGCTCCGCCTCCGGTCTCATCCGCCGGCTGCTGGCGGAGGACGCCCCGCCGTTCGCCCTGCTGCGCCGACGCACGCCCGGCCGTGACCACGATCACGTCGAACTGCTGATCGGCGGGGTGCGGGAGGCGGACCGGCTGGCCGACCTGCCGGTGGGCGCGGCGCCCGCACTGGCCCTGGTGCCGTTCCGGCAGATCGCCGAGCGCGGCTTCGACGTGCGCGACGACGGCACCCCGCTGAGCGTGCTCGTCGCCGACGAGACGCACGAGCTGGAGCTCGCGGAGCTGCTGGCGGCGCTGCCCGCCCATGACGTGCGGGTGGAGGACCGGGGCTTCGACGTGGAGGACGCGGAGTACGCGGACATCGTGCGGCGGGTCATCCGGGACGAGATCGGGCAGGGCGAGGGCGCGAACTTCGTGATCCGGCGGACGTTCCGGGGCGAGATCCCCGGGTTCGGCCGGGCGGACGCGCTGGCGCTGTTCCGGCGGTTGCTGGCGGGCGAGCGGGGCGCGTACTGGACGTTCGTGGTGCACACCGGGGACCGGACCTTGGTGGGGGCGAGCCCCGAGGTGCACGTGCGGATGTCCGGGGGGACGGTCGTGATGAACCCGATCAGCGGGACGTACCGCTACCCGGCCGAGGGGCCCACCACGACAGGCCTGCTGGCGTTCCTGGGCGACCGCAAGGAGAGCGAGGAGCTGTCCATGGTGGTCGACGAGGAGCTGAAGATGATGTGCACGGTGGGCGACATGGGCGGGGTGGTGGTCGGGCCCCGGCTCAAGGAGATGGCGCACCTCGCGCACACCGAGTACGAGCTGCGCGGGAAGTCCTCGCTGGATGTGCGGGACGTGCTGCGCGAGACGATGTTCGCGGCGACCGTCACCGGCTCCCCGGTGCAGAACGCGTGCCGGGTCATCGAGCGGTACGAGTCCGGGGGCCGCGGCTACTACGCGGGCGCGCTGGCCCTGCTGGGCCGGGACGCGAGCGGGGCGCAGACCCTGGACTCGCCGATCCTGATCCGTACGGCCGACATCGCGGCGGACGGCTCGCTGAAGGTGCCGGTCGGGGCCACCCTCGTACGCCACTCGGACCCGGAGGGCGAGGTCGCCGAGACGCACGCCAAGGCGGCCGGAGTGCTGGCCGCGCTGGGGGTGCGGCCGGGCCGGCCCGGGGCGGAGGCGGACCGCCCGCGGCTGGCGTCGGACCCCCGGGTGCAGGCGGCGCTGGACGACCGGCGCGGCGGACTCGCGCCGTTCTGGCTGCGGATGCAGGAGCGCACCCGGGACCTTTCGGGGCACGCGCTGGTGGTGGACGGCGAGGACACGTTCACCGCGATGCTGGCTCATCTGCTGCGCGCGTCCGGCCTTGACGTCTCGGTGCGCCGCTACGACGAGCCGGGGCTGCGCGAGGTGGTCCGGGCGCACGAAGGGCCGGTGGTGCTGGGTCCGGGGCCGGGCGATCCGGGCGATCTCACCGATCCGAAGATGCGGCTGCTGCGGGAGATCACCGCCGAGCTGGTGCGGGACCACCGGCACGGACTGCTGGGGGTCTGCCTCGGGCACGAGCTGATCGCGGCGGAGCTGGGTCTGGAGATCGTGCGCAAGGCCGTGCCGTACCAGGGGGCGCAGACCCGGATCGAGCTGTTCGGCCGACCGGAGACGGTGGGCTTCTACAACAGCTTCACCGGGCGGTGCGACGGCCCGGCCGCCGTCGAGCTGGCCGCGCACGGGATCGAGGTGAGCCGCGACGAGGCGAGCTGCGAGCTGCACGCGCTGCGCGGTCCCGGTTTCGCCTCGGTGCAGTTCCACCCGGAGTCGGTGCTGACGGTACGGGGCTCGGTGATCGTGACGGAGCTGCTGGCGGGGCTGCCGGTGCCGGGGTGATCCCGGCGGAGAGCCTCAGCTCCTCGGCACGAGGACGTTCTCGCTGTGGCGGCGGGCCAGGTAGTCGGCGACGTTCTTGACGGTCGCGTCGATGATCTGGCCCACCGCGTCCTCGGTGTAGTACGCCTGGTGGGAGGTGACGACGACGTTGGGGAAGGTCACCAGACGGGCGAGGGTGTCGTCGTCGATGCCCTCCAGGGACTTGTCGAGGAAGAACAGCCCGGCCTCCGCCTCGTACACGTCGAGCCCGACGCCGAGGAAGCGGCCCGCGCGCAACTCGGTGACCAGGGCGGCGGTGTCGATGAGGCCGCCGCGGCTGGAGTTGACGAGGATGGCGTCGTCCTTCATCGCCTTGAGGGCGGCCGCGTCCAGGATGTGGTGGGTGCTGGGCAGCAGCGGCACGTGCAGGCTGATCAGGTCGGCCTCGGCGAACAGCCGCTCCTTGTCGACGTACTCCATGCCCAGCTCGACACAGGCCGGGTTCTGGGCCACGTCCCAGCCGAGCAGCTTCATGCCGAAGCCGTGGGCGATCCGGGTGAACGCCTCGCCGATCTTCCCGGTGCCGAGCACCCCGACGGTCCGGCCGCGCATGTCCCGGCCGAGCAGCCCGTCCAGGCGGAAGTCGAAGTCCCGGGTGCGGCTCGCGGCGCGGATGATGCGCCGGTTGACGGCCATGGCGAGGGTCCAGGCGAATTCGGCGACCGAGTACGGCGAGTAGTACGAGACCCGGGCGACGCGCAGGGCGAGGCGCTCGGCGACCTCCAGGTCGATGTTGTTGAAGCCGGTGGAGCGCTGGGCGATCATCTGCGTGCCGCCCGCTGCGAGCGTCTGGAGCACCTGGGAGCCGAGGTCGGCGTTGACGCTGGTGGAGACAATCTCATGGCCGGCGGCGATGGGGGCGGTGTCCCGGTTCAGGAAGACGTCCAGGCACCGGACCTCGTGCAGCCCCTCGAAGGCCTTCTCGATCAGGGGCTTCTCGTCGGACTGCACACCGAAGGCCAGGATTTCCACCGGTACTCCCTCTGTTTCCGCGGGCGGGCCGCACATCACGCATATCCGAACATCGCGAAGGGGGCCGGACATCGCGAATATACGGCTCCGCCCCCGGCCCCGCCGGTCAGACGTCGTCGAGGCCGCGCTCGATGGCGTACCGCACGAGCTCCACCCGGTTGTGCAGCTGGAGCTTGCCGAGGGTGTTCTGCACATGGTTCTGCACGGTGCGGTGCGAGATGACCAGGCGTTCGGCGATCTGCTTGTACGAGAGCCCCTTGGCGACCAGCCGCAGCACCTCGGTCTCCCGGTCGGTGAGCTGCGGGGCCTTGGGCTCGTTCGACGCCACGGGTACGGGGTCGGAGGCGAGCCGGCGGTACTCCCCGAGGACCAGGCCCGCGAGGCCCGGGGTGAAGACCGGGTCGCCGGCCGCGGTGGAGCGGACCGCTTCGGTCAGCTCCTGGGTGGAGGCGGACTTCAGCAGATAGCCGGTGGCCCCGGACTTCACCGCCTCCAGGACGTCGGCGTGCTCGCCGCTCGCGGAGAGGACCAGGACCCGCAGGCCCGGGTGGGAGCCGACGAGCTCCTTGCAGACCTGGACGCCGGGCATGCCGGGGAGGTTCAGGTCGAGGACCAGGACGTCCGGGCTCACGGCCTTGGCCCGGCGGACCGCCTGCGGGCCGTCCCCGGCGGTCGCGACGACGTCGAAGCCGGACTCGGCCAGGTCGCGGGCGACCGCGTCGCGCCACATGGGGTGGTCGTCGACGACCATGACCCTGATGGGCCGGTCCGCGGCCCCCTGCCCGTCCCGTGCCGCGCTTGCCGTGTTTGCTGCGTTTGCCGCGTTCCATGTACTCATCGGGCCGATCCTGCCTTCCCCCGGGAAACCTTCGGTGCTTTGGGAACCTTCAACTCGACCTCGCAGCCCTGTCCGGGCACCGAGATCACCTCTGCCGTGCCGCCCAGGTCGCGCAGCCGGCCCCGGATGGACAGCGCGACGCCGAGCCGTCCCTCCCCCTCCGCCTGGGCGAGCCGCCCCTCCGGGATGCCGGGGCCGTCGTCCCGGACGGTGACGATCACCTCGTCCGGCTCGTCCTCGACCAGGATCCACGCCTGGGCGTCCGGACCGGCGTGCACGGTCACGTTGTCCAGGGCGGCGCTGACGGCGGCGGCCAGCTCCCGGGCCGACTCGGCGGGGAGCAGGACCGGGGCGCCCGGCTCCGCGAAGCTCGTGCGGGATCCCGCGTGCGGGGCGAGCAGGGCGCGCAGATCGCAGGCGGCCCCGGAGCCTTCGTCGTCGTCCACGTCGACCGTGCGGACCACGGCCCCCTCGGCGGCGTCCTCGGAGACCCGGGTCGGTGGGACCAGGCCGCTGGAGACCAGGGTGCGCAGGGCGACCTCCTGCTCCCCGGCCATCCGGCCCAGCTCGGCCGCCTCGCCGCCGATGGCGGTGCCCCGGCGCTGGACCATGGCGAGGACCTGGAGCACGCTGTCGTGGATGTCGCGGGCGAGCCGTTCGCGTTCGCGGGTGGTGGCCTCGATCTCCAGGGCGCGGGCCAGGGTGCGTTCACTGGCGCGGGCGACCTCGACGACGTACCCGATGGCGATGGAGGCGACCCAGACCAGCAGGACGTTGTGGTAGGTGTCCCGGCTGGGCTCGCCGCGCTGGATGATGTTGGCGGCGGCGACGAACGTGGAGGCGAAGGCGGCCCACCGCCAGCCGCCCTTGATCGCGAAGGCGAGGACCGCGCCGGCCGTCCAGATCGACGGCAGCGTCGGGCCGTCGAACGACTGGGAGTCGAAGTCGGCGAGCGGGGTGAGCAGGATGCCGGTCAGCGCGACGACCAGGTCAGCGACGAGGAAGCGTTTGGTGCAGCTCGCCGCCGAGCGGACCTTCGGCAGCGTGGCGAGCGTCCAGACGAAGAGGAACGCCAGATACGCGACGGCCACCCAGGGCCGCTCGAACCTCTGCTGGCCGAAATTGTCCTTCCCGAAGATCGCGAGCAGCACCGCGTAGATCAGCGTCAGGACGCGGTAGCCCGTCAGCGCGCGCCAGAGCGGCAGCTCGACCGACATCCGTACGACCCGCTCACGCTTGGCCATGGCCCCACACCCCCCGGACGGTGAACGACGCGGTTACGCGCCGGACCGTTCCGTTCCGTTCTCGTTGCTCGCGGCGGCCTGCTGCTGCTGGGCGCGCTTGGCCTCTTCGGCCCGGGCCTTCGCCTCCTGGGCCCGGGCCTTCGCCTCGTCGGCGATCTGGCGCTTGGCGGCGGTGGCGTAGACGTCCACGTACTCCTGGCCGGAGAGCTTCATGATCTCGTACATGACCTCGTCGGTCACCGAGCGCAGGATGAAGCGGTCGCCGTCCATGCCCTGGTAGCGGCTGAAGTCCAGCGGCTTGCCGATCTTGATGCCGGGGCGCATCAGCTTGGGCATCACCTGGCCGGGCGGCTGGATCTTCTCGGTGTCGATCATGGCGACCGGGATCACGGGCGCTCCGGTGGCCAGAGCCACCCGGGCCAGACCGCCGGGCTTGCCCCGGTAGAGGCGGCCGTCGGGTGAGCGGGTGCCCTCGGGGTAGATGCCGAAGAGGCCGCCGCTCTCGACGACCTGGATGCCCGCCTTGATCGCCGCCTCGCCCGCGCCGCGGGCTCCGGAGCGGTCGACGGGGAGCTGGCCGACGCCCTTGAAGAAGGCGGCGGTGAGCTTGCCCTTGACGCCGGGGGCGGTGAAGTACTCGGCCTTGGCGATGAAGGTGACCTTGCGGTCCAGCACGGCCGGGAGGAAGAACGAGTCGGAGAACGACAGGTGGTTGCTCGCGAGGATCGCCGGACCGCGCTCGGGGATGTTCTCCAGGCCCTCCACCCACGGCCGGAAGGCGAGCTTCAGGGACCCGCCGATGGAGAACTTCATTGCGCCGTAGATCAACTCTTGTGCCTCCTGTGTGCTGTCGTGGAGACCTTAGCCTGTGAGGTCGTCGCGGCCTGTGCCCGGCATGGGAGGACCGGCGGCCCGCGCGGGCCGTGCGGGGCGGCCCCCGGGGGGGCGTGACGGCCCTGGTCGGTGTCGGTCCGGTCGCGTACGGTGAAGTCATCCGTCAAGCACTCCCCCAGGTGCCGCCCGCCCCGTCCCACGAACAGGAGACCCTGGTGCCGGTCCTCCCTGGAGCCGAGCCGTTCCGCCACGAGGGCGGAGAGGTCGGCGTCCTCCTCTGTCATGGCTTCACCGGATCGCCGCAGTCGCTGCGCCCGTGGGCGGACTATCTCGCCGAGCGCGGGCTGACGGTCTCGCTGCCGCTGCTGCCGGGCCACGGCACCCGCTGGGAGGACATGGCGGTCACCGGCTGGCAGGACTGGTACGCGGAGGTCGACCGGGAGCTGCGGGTCCTCAAGGAGAAGTGCGAGCGGGTCTTCGTCTTCGGTCTGTCCATGGGCGGCGCGCTGGGTCTGCGGCTGGCGGCCAAGCACGGGGACGCGATCAGCGGTCTGGTGCTGGTCAACCCGGCCAACAAGGTGCACGGCCTCTCGGCGTACGCCCTGCCGGTGGCCCGTCATCTGGTGCGGACGACCAAGGGCCTGGCCGACGACATCGCGCTCCCGGGCTCGCACGAGGTGGGCTACGACAAGGTGCCGCTGCACGCCGCGCACTCGGCGCGGAACTTCTTCCGGCTGGTCGACGGGGAGCTGCCGCAGGTGACCCAGCCGTTGGTGCTGCTGCACAGCCCGCAGGACCATGTCGTGCCGCCCGCGGACAGCGCGCGGATCCTGAGCCGGATCTCCTCGACGGACGTCTCGGAGATCCTGTTGGAACAGAGCTACCACGTGGCGACGTTGGACCATGATGCGGAGCGGATCTTCGATGAGAGCTACCGGTTCATCGGCCGTCTCGCACCGAGCGTCGGGATGAAGGGGAGCACGTCCGGTGGCTGAGCACGACGCGGAACGCACAGGCAGCGACGAGGAGCGCGAACCGCGCCCCACGGAGCCCGCGGCCGTCCCCGAGGGGACGAAGCCGGCGGGGGCGGAGGGAGCGGAGCAGGAGCGGGCGATCGACGAGGACGCGGCGTGGGCCGCGATCGTCGAGGGGTACGGGGAGGAGCCGCCGGACCCGCCGGGCGCCAAGCCGTTCAAGTCCATCGAGGACCTGGCCCTGCTGGAGGACGATCAGCGCAACGTGGTGGGGCCGAAGGACGGCTCCGCCGGTGATCCGGCGGACAAGGGGTCGGACAAGACGCCCCCGAAGCCGCCGGAGAAGAAGCCGCTCGGCAGCTCCGTGGTCTTTGCCCCCGGTGTCGCCGGCCCCCGCGACTACGAGCTGCCCGAGTCCAAGGACGACGGCGTCGGCGAGCCGGACGACGGGGACGAGGGCCATTTCGTGCCCCCGGAGCCGCCGCCGCTGCCGGAGGCCGACGTCACGGCGAAGTTCGCCTGGCTCGCGGTGATCGGCGGGCCGGTCCTGATGCTCGTCGCGGTGCTGTTCCAGTGGGAGATGACGTGGTGGCTCACCACGCTCTGCGTCGGCGGCTTCCTCGGCGGCTTCGCCACCCTGGTGGCCCGGATGCCGCACGACGACGATGACGACACCTACGGCGACCCGGGGCGCGGCGCGGTGGTGTAGAGGGTGTCACCCCGCGGGGATTCTGAGGGCGGCCAGGACCGGCAGATGGTCCGTGGCCGCCCTCAGGTCGTCCTCGCTCACCCCGTCCAGCCCGGTCGGGACGCCGCAGCCGAGCACCTCGATGCCCGGGGTCGCGAAGACGGCGTCGATGCGCTTACGGGGTTCGTCGGGCGGGAACGTCAGCTCGCCGCCCCACGGAGCGACGGCCCGGCAGTCCTGGAGGGGCCCGGCCAGGTGCCGGAACGCCTTGCCGGTCGGTACGTCGTTGAGGTCGCCGCCCGCCACGGCGTGGTGCATGCCCATCGCCGCCAGCCGTTCCAGCAACAGGCCGGCCTGGGCGAGGCGTTCGTCGCGCTGGAGGCTCAGATGGCAGCTCAGCACCCCGAGCCTGGCCCCGGCGATCCGCACCACGGCGGTGGCGAAGCCCCTGCGGTGCAGGCCGGGGGTGAGCGGCAGCAGGACGTCCTCGGTGCGCTCGACGGCCACCCGGAGCGAGCACATCAGCAGCGGTCCGGCGGCGGTGGCCCCGCCGCTCAGCACCACCAGGCCGCTGCTCTTGGCGAGCCTGGCCGCCGCCTTGCGCCAGCGGAAGAAGCGCGGGGCCTCCTGGACGAGGACCAGATCGGGCGCGCAGGCGCGGATGACGCGGGCCAGCGCCGCGGTGTCGTCGTGCATCGACCGGACGTTGTAGCTCAGCACTCTGATGACGGCTGAACCGTCCGACTCGGTACGGGAGACGGGCAGGGGCGTCAGGACCATGCGGGCCACGATACGACGGACGCCCGCCGTGGCCCGGGAGGGCGACGACGGGCGTCCGGTGGGTCGGGTGCAGCCGTTCTCAGCCCTGGCGGGCCAGGTCGGCCGCGCCCACGAGCCCTGCCTTGCCGCCGAGTTGGGCGGCCAGCACCTGGGCGTGCGGGCGCCATTCGCCGCCGATCAGCCAGCGCCGGAACGACTTGCGGATCGGGTCGAGGACGAGTTCGCCCTCGTCCGACACACCGCCGCCGACGATGAACGCGGACGGGTCGAACAGCGAGGCGAGGTCCGCCAGTCCGGCGCCGGCCCAACGGGCCAGCTCACGGAACGAGTCGACGGCCACCGGGTCGCCCTGGCGGGCGGCCTCGCTGATGTGCTTGCCCTCGATGCCGTCCACCGAGCCGTCGCCGAGGCCGAGCAGCACGGCGGCGTTCTCGGGGGTGGCGTTGGCGCGCTGCTTGGCGTACCGGACGAGCGCGCGGCCGGAGGCGTACTGCTCCCAGCAGCCCTGGCTGCCGCAGCCGCAGAGCAGTCCGTCCGGGACGACCCGGATGTGGCCGAACTCGGCGGCCACGCCGAAGCGTCCGCGGCGCAGCTTGTTGCCGATGATGATGCCGCCGCCGAGGCCGGTGCCGAGCGTGATGCAGATGACGTCGTCGTGACCCTGGCCGGCCCCGAAGCGATACTCGCCCCAGGCCGCGGCGTTGGCGTCGTTCTCCACGACGACGGGCAGGCCGACGCGCTGCTCGACCTTGTCCTTGAGCGGCTCGTGACGCCAGTTGATGTTCGGTGCGAAGAGCACGGTGGCGCGCTTGTCGTCGACGTAACCGGCGGCGCCGATGCCGACGGCCTCCACCTCGTGTCCCTCGCTCGCGCCGGCCACCGCCGCGCAGATCGCGTCGACGATGCCTTCGGCCGTCGGCGGGGTCGCCACCTTGAACGTCGAGAGGATCCGGCCCTCTTCGTCGACCACTCCCGCCGCGATCTTCGTGCCGCCGATATCGACGCCGATGGTGAGTCCCATGAATCCCTCAGTTTCGGTCGAGCCCCGCTAGGGGCAACCGTACCCGAGGCATGGCCCGGCCCGGCCGGGGCCGGTCGGTACCGGCCGATGTGTCCGGTCGGTAACGGCAGGTCGTCCGGTCGGTGACGGCGATGTGTCCGGTCAGTCCAGGTCGATGCGTTCGGTGCCGGAGGGGCCTTCGTCCCGGGGGTCGGACGGGTCGTCGGCGGCCTTCTTCGAGGGGTCGGCGGGGCGCCCGGCGCCCGACGCTCCCTCGGTGGTGCGGGTCCAGCGGCTCTCCTGGCCCTCGACCGCGGAGCGGTAGGCGGCCAGCAGCTCGCTGCCCGCGGCGGCGAGGTGGTCGAAGAGCTGCGGGTTGCGTTCGATGACCGGTTCGACGGCGGACTTCGCCTGCCGGATGGCCTGCTGAACAGCGCCCTGGGCGGCAACGCCCAGCAGCGGGCTCTGGAGCGAGGAGACCTTGTCGGCGACCGCGTCGACCAGCTTGCGCAGTTCCTCGGCGGCGGATCCGGGCTGGGGGCCGTACTGCGCCCGGCGGCGGGCCTTCTCGGCCGCGAGGTCCTCGGCGCAGGCGTCGGCCCACGCGTCGCCGTCGACGGGACGATCGGTGGCTTCACTCATGGCGGACTCCTGCTACGCGGGGCGGCCGACGGTCGGCCTGCGGTACACGTACTACCGACGTTACCCGAATGGCCGCGGGCCGTTCAGGAGGTGCGCGGCCACAGGGCCGGATCCGGCGTGAACCGTACCCGCAGCACCCCGTCGGCCAGGGCCGCGCCGGAGACGGTGCAGCGGCGCAGCGCGGAGGCGATCCGCACGATGCGGTGGAAGGGGCCGACGGTCAGGAGCAGTTCGTCGCCCCGGCGGACCAGGCGCAGGTTCTCCTTGGCGGCCCCGGGCAGGGGCAGGCACCAGGTGAGGGTGCGGGTCCCGTCCTCGGCGTCCGGGTCCTCCTCGGTCCACCAGGGGTCCCCGGCCCGGCCGGGCGTCCGGTCGTCGGGGGCGGGTATCTCCAGCGCGGCCAGGTCGTCCGGGCCCTGCGGGTCGCGACCCAGGTGGAGCGCCTCGTGCACGGGGAGGTCCGGGGCCACGTCCTGGTGCCAGTGGTCCAGGCACTTCTCCTGCTGGGCGGCGAGCGCGGCGAACCAGGGGTCGGGCGAGTGCCGGGGCAGCACGCGGGAGGCGACCAGCAGGTCGGCGCGGAGCCCGTGCAGGGCGAGGCCGGTCCGGGCGGCGCGCAGGGCGTCCTCGCCGGCGGGGCCCGGCTCCGCGACCAGGCGGAGCGTGGTGGCCCCGTCCTCGATCAGGGCCTGGACGGCGGCCAGCTCGGCGTCCTTGCGGGCGGCGGCCTCGTACAGCCACTGCGCGGGCATCGGGACCCCGGCGAGCTGGGCGAGGACCGGGCGCAGGGCGCGGGCGGCCTGGCGTTCGGCGGGGAGCAGCCGGCGCAGGTAGCGGCGCAGCTGTTCCGGCAGGGCGAGCAGGGCCAGGGCTTCGGCGAGCGGCGGGAGGTCGACGACGAGGGTGTCGTAGCCGGACCAGTCGCCCTCGGCGGCCCGGCGCAGGGTGTGCAGCAGGGCGAGCTGCGGGGAGCCGGGGAGTTCGGTGAGCTCCTCGCCGTCGAGCCGTCCGGCGCCGAGCAGCTCCAGGACGCCGGAGGCGCGGTTCTGGAGCTCGGTGAGTTCGGCGCGGAAGTGCTCGCCGGAGTCGATGCGGGCGTGGTCGAGGCGGTCGGCGGCCCTGGTCGGTTCCGGGGCGGCCGGGAAGCCGGGTACGGCCTCGGCGGAGACCAGCAGGGTGCGGCTGCCGCTCGCGGCCGCGGCGAGCGCGGTGGCCGCGGCGACGGTGGTGCGGCCCGCACCGCCGGGGCCGGTGACCAGGACCGTGCGCACGGCCCTCAGTTCCCCGGTGCGGACTCGACGCGCTTCTTCAGACCGGCGAGGGCGCGGTCGATGATGACCTTCTCGGCCTTGCGCTTGATCATGCCGAGCAGCGGGATCTTGACGTCGACGGCGAGCTTGTAGGTGACCTCGGTGCGCTCGCCGCCGCCGAGCGGGGCCAGCGCGTAGGTGCCGTCCAGGGAGCGCAGCATCTGGGACTTGACGAGGCTCCAGCTGACCTCGTTCGCGCCGGTCCAGGTGTAGGAGAGGACGTGGTCGTCCTTGATCGCTCCGGCGTCCAGGACGAGGCGGACCTGCTCGGCGCGGCCCTGGTCGTCGGTGGAGAGGACTTCGGCCTCCTTGACCTCGCCGGTCCACTCCGGGTAGCGGGCGAAGTCCGCGATCACGCCCATGACGTCGGCCGGTGCCGCCTCGATCGTGATGCTCGAGCTGGTGTGTTCAGCCATCGCCGTGGCCCTCCAGTGCGGTGTTACCGGTCGCGTTCGGCAGGAGCCTGCCGCTGTGCAGGCTATCGCGTGCCCGGGGCGCCCCGGTCCACGCCCCGGCCGCCCGCGGTCACCAGCTCAGCGCCCAGGGTGTTCCGGTGGAGGCGAAGTGGCCGACGTTGACGCACTCGGTGGTCCCGATGCGCATCCGGCGTACCAACGGCTGGTGAACATGGCCGAAAAGCGCGTACCGGGGGCGGGTGGTACGGATCGCCTCCAGCAGGGCGCGGCTGCCGCGTTCGAAGCGGCGGGCGACGGTGTCGTACGTCAGCTCGGGGACCTCGGGCGGGATGTGCGAGCAGAGGACGTCGACCGGGCCGAGCGCCTCGACCTTGGCGGCGTACTCCTCGTCGCTGATCTCGTACGGGGTGTTCATCGGGGTCTTCAGGCCGCCGCCGACGAAGCCGAAGACCCGGCCGCCGATCTCGACGCGTTCGCCGTCGAGCACGGTGGTGCCGGGGCGGGCGTACTCGGGCCAGAGGCCGGGGACGTCGACGTTGCCGTAGGTGGCGTACGTCGGGGTGGGGAAGGCGGCGAAGAGTTCGGCGTACTGCTTGCGCACCGCGCCGAGGATCTCGGTGTTGCGGTCGCGGCCCGCCCACAGCTCGCGGCCGAAGGCGCGGGCCTCGTCGTAGCGGCGGGCGGTGCGCAGGGCGACGATGCGGTCGGCGTTCTCCTTGCCGAACAGGTCGGGGAAGATTCCGCGCGAGTGGTCGGCGTAGTCGAGGAAGAGCACCAGGTCACCGAGGCAGATCAGGGCGTCCGCGCCGTCCCCGGCGCGTGCCAGCGCCTCGGTGTTCCCGTGCACGTCGCTGACCACGTGAATCCGGGTCGAACCCCCGGCCCGTTCCCGGCTGTCCGGTTCGCTGCCTCGCATGGGATCAGCCTAGGGTGCCGCTCCCGTCGCTGGTAGACCGTCCGGACCTGCGGTTACTTCCACGTCGGGACGGCGGTGGACTACTGTGCGCGAAAGGGCCATTTATATGTGTGATGCATAAGACATCTGGCCGGAACCCCCTATCCGGAACCGAGTACCGGTGGGTAACGTCCGGGCAGTCCAGTCGTGCTCACCCCACTGAGCACCGCCAGTTCTGGACCGCAGCCGGTGCGTCACACAGAGCCGTGGCACCGGAGCCCGATGAGGAGCAGCAGTCTTGCGCGAGTTCAGCCTTCCGGCCCTGTACGAGGTCCCGACGGACGGCAACCTGACGGATCTCATCCGCCGCAATGCCGCTCAGCATCCCGAAGTCGCGGTGATGAGCCGCAAGGTGGCCGGCGTCTGGACGGACGTCAGTGCCACGCGGTTCCTGGCCGAGGTGAGAGCCGCCGCCAAAGGTCTGATCGCCTCGGGCGTGCAGCCCGGCGACCGGGTCGCCCTGATGTCGCGCACCCGTTACGAGTGGGTGCTGCTGGACTTCGCGATCTGGAGCGCGGGCGCGGTGACCGTGCCGGTGTACGAGACCAGCTCCGCCGAACAGGTGCAGTGGATCCTCGGTGACTCCGGGGCGGTGGCGGTGCTCGTGGAGAGCGACGCGCACGCCGCCTCCGTGGCCTCCGTCCGGGACGCGCTGCCGGAGCTGGAGCACGTCTGGCAGATCGACGCGGGCGCGGTGGACGCGCTGGGCAGGGCCGGGGCCGAGGTCTCGGAGGAGACCATGGACCTGCGCACGCGCAGCGCCAAGGCCGACGACCCGGCGACGATCGTCTACACCTCGGGCACCACGGGCCGCCCCAAGGGCTGTGTGCTCACCCACCGCAGCTTCTTCGCGGAGTGCGGCAACGTGGTGGAGCGGCTGAAGCCCCTCTTCCGTACGGGCGAGTGCTCGGTGCTGTTGTTCCTGCCCGCCGCGCACGTCTTCGGCCGGCTGGTCGAGGTGGCCTCGGTGATGGCCCCGATCAAGCTCGGCTGTGTGCCGGACATCAAGAACCTCACGGACGAGCTGGCCTCGTTCCGGCCGACGCTGATCCTGGGCGTGCCCCGGGTCTTCGAGAAGGTCTACAACGCGGCGCGCGCCAAGGCTCAGGCCGACGGCAAGGGCAAGATCTTCGACCGGGCGGCCGACACGGCGATCGCCTACAGCCGGGCGCTGAGCACCCCGCAGGGTCCCGCGCTGGGGCTGAGGCTCAAGCACAAGCTCTTCGACAAGCTGGTCTTCGGCAAGCTCCGCGCCGTCCTCGGCGGCCGGGGCGAGTACGCGATCTCGGGCGGCGCTCCGCTGGGCGAGCGGCTCGGCCACTTCTACCGGGGCATCGGCTTCACGGTCCTGGAGGGCTACGGCCTGACGGAGACCTGCGCGGCGACCGCGTTCAACCCGTGGGACCGGCCGAAGATCGGCACGGTCGGCCAGCCGCTGCCCGGTTCGGTCGTGCGGATCGCGGACGACGGCGAGGTGCTGCTGCACGGCGAGCACCTGTTCACCGGTTACTGGAACAACGAGTCGGCCTCGGCCGAGGCGCTGGCCGACGGCTGGTTCCACACCGGGGACATCGGCACGCTCGACGAGGACGGCTACCTCGCGATCACCGGCCGCAAGAAGGAGATCATCGTGACGGCGGGCGGCAAGAACGTCGCCCCCGCGGTGATCGAGGACCGCATCCGCGCGCACGCCCTGGTCGCGGAGTGCATGGTGGTCGGCGACGGCCGTCCGTTCGTCGGCGCGCTGGTCACGCTGGACGAGGAGTTCCTGAGCCGCTGGGCCGAGGAGAACGGCAAGCCGGCCGGCTCGACGGCCCTGTCGCTGCGCGAGGACGCGGAGCTGCTGGCCGAGGTGCAGCGGGCGGTGGACGACGGGAACGCGGCGGTCTCCAAGGCCGAATCCGTGCGCAGGTTCCGTATCCTGCCGGCCCAGTTCACCGAGGAGGCGGGCCACATCACGCCGTCGCTGAAGCTGAAGCGGAACGTGGTGGCGAAGGACTTCGCGGACGAGGTGGAGTCGATCTACCGCTCCTGAGGGGTGTACCGCCCTTGAGTGGTGTCACGCGTACGGAGGGGCTCGCGCCTGGTGACCAGGCGCGGGCCCCTCCGTCGTACGGCGTGGTCACAGCAGGGTCTTGAGCTTCTCCGCCAGCAGGTCCCAGCGCCACTTCTCCTCGACCCAGGCCCGGCCCCGCTCCCCCATCCGCTGCCGCAGCTCCGGGTCGCCGAGCAGCGTCACGATCCGGTCCGCCGACTCCTCGGCGCTGCCGCCGCGCACCACCCACCCGGTCTCGCCGTCGAGCACCGCGTCCGGGGCGCCGCCCGAGTCGCCTGCCACCACGGGCAGCCCGGTCGCGGACGCCTCCAGGTAGACGATCCCGAGGCCCTCCACGTCGAGCCCCCGCCGCCGGGTGCGGCAGGGCATCGCGAAGACGTCCCCGGCCCCGTAGTGCGCGGGCAGCTCGGCCCAGGGCACCGGTCCGGTGAAGCGCACCGAGTCCTGGACCCCGGTCTGGGCCGCGAGCCGCTCCAGGTCCTTGGCGTACGGTCCGCCGCCGACGATCAGCAGCACCGCGTCCGGGATCCGCGCGAGGATCGCGGGCATGGCGAGGATCAGCGTGTCCTGGCCCTTGCGGGGCACCAGGCGGGAGACGCAGACGACCACGGGGCGGTCCGAGAGCCCGAGACGGGCCCGGACCCGGTCGCCGCCGGACGCCGGGTGGAAGGTGTTCTCGTCGACGCCGGGCGGCAGTTGGACCATGCGCCCGGCGGCCTCGGGGGTGAGGGCCCCGGCGATCCGGGAGCGGGTGTACTCACCGAGGTAGGTGATCGTGTCCGTGGCATCGCCGATCCGGCGCAGCAGCTGTCGGGAGGCGGGCAGTTGCGCCCAGCCGGCCTCGTGGCCGTGGGTGGTGGCGACGAGGCGCCGGGCGCCCGCGCGGCGCAGCGCGGGGGCCATCAGGCCGAGCGGGGCGGCGGCGCCGAACCAGACGGAGGTGCAGCCGTGTTCGCGCAGCAGACCGGTGGCTTGGTTGGTGACGCGCGGAGTCGGCAGCAGCATCGTCGTCCGGTCGCGGACCACGGGGAACGGCTGCTCGGCGTCGAAGGCGGCGGTGGCCGCCGCGCCCTCCTCACCGCGCTTCCAGGTGGAGGCGTAGACGACGACCCGGTCGGGATCCAGGCGCAGCGCCATGTTGTGCAGGAACGCCTGGATGCCACCGGGGCGGGGCGGGAAGTCGTTGGTCACGATCAAGGTCTTGTCCATCGTCGCCGACAGTACCGAACGGCCGCGCTTCACCGCTGACGCGCTCTGCCGGCGGCATCATGAGCCGCCGGGAACCCGGCCGGACACGAGCGACGAAGAGGCGGCGATGACGGCGAGGACGGCGATGACGGGACGGGAACCCATCGGCGCCGGGCCGTGGCCGTACGTGCTGTGGGCGCTGACCCGGGCCTGGCTGCTGGCCTGCGTGTTCAAGGTGGTCACCGTGCCCGGCCCGGACGTCACGGTGGACGTGTCGGTGATCTACCGGAGCTGGTACGAGACGCTGCTGACCGGCACGTATCCGCTGGACGACGTCACCTGGCAGTACCCGCCCGGGGCCGCCCTGGCGATCCTCTCCCCCGCCCTGCTGCCGTTCCTGGAGTACGCGACCGCGTTCTTCGTGCTGGTGCTGCTCTGCGACGCCCTGGTGCTGGGGCTGCTGCTGTATGCGGGGCGGTGGCCGGGCATAAGGGCGGCGGGAGCCTGGGTGTGGATCGCGGGAGTGCCGCTGCTGGGTCCGACGGTCTACGCCCGCTACGACCTGATGGTGACGGCGGTCGCGGTGGCGGCGCTGCTGGCGGGGGTGCGCCGGCCCCGTGCGCTCGGGGTGCTGGCGGCGTTCGGGGCGCTGCTGAAGGGGTGGCCCGCGCTGCTGCTCGTCGGGGTGCGCAAAGGGCGTCCGACGCGGGCCGCGTGGACGTCGGCGGTGCTGACGGCGGCGGGGCTCGCGGCGGCGTTCGCGCTGTGGATGCCGGGGGCGTTCGCGTTCCTGGCCTTCCAGCGGGACCGGGGCACCGAGGTCGAGTCGCTGGGGGCGCTGGTCTTCCACGTGGCGCGGCACTTCGGCTGGGAGGGACGGGTGGAGCTGCGCTACGGCTCGCTGGAGTTCCTCGGCCCGCATGTGGGCCTGGTGTCGACGCTGGCGCTGGGGCTCGGGGTCCTGGCGCTGGGCTGGCTGCTGCTGTGGCGGCTGCGGGCCCGGACGTTCGCCGCGCACACCCCGGCCGAGGCGGCGTTCACCGCGGTGCTGCTGTGCACGGTCACCAGCCGGGTGATCAGCCCGCAGTACGTGGTGTGGCTGGTCGGGCTGGCGGCGGTGTGCCTGGTGTTCCGGGGGGCGGCGATGACGCTTCCGGCCGTGCTGGTGCTGGTGGCGGCGGGGGTGACGCTGCTGGAGTTCCCGGTCGGCTTCGGCCATGTGGTGGCGAGCGACGCGTGGGGCGTGGCGCTCCTTCTCGTACGGAACGGGCTGCTGGTGGCGGCCTCGCTGGTCGCGGCGCGGCGGCTGTGGCGGTCGACGGTGCCGGGGAGACCGCGTGTCCGGGGTGCTCTTCCCGCGGGCGGGGGTCAGCCGAGCCGGGTGGCGAGGTAGTCGCGCCAGTCGGCGGTGAACTGCTCGGGGGTGGTGTCGAGCACCGCGTTCAGCGCCTGCTCCACCGCCCCCTCGCGCCCGTCGTGCGCGCCGACGGCCTCGTAGAAGGCGATCAGCTTCTCCTTGCCCCACCGCTCCGCGATCAGCTCGCAGGCCAGCCAGCCGCCCTCGTAGGCCCCCGCGAGCTTCGCCGGGTCGCCGTCGAAGCCGAAGTCCGGGTCGGCGGGGAGTCCGGCGGGGGTCCGGCCGCTGCGGACTGCGTCGGCCAGCTCGGGGGCGATGGTGTCGGCGGCGCGGTCCTCGCCCCGGTAGGCGGTCCAGTCGGCGAAGCCCTCGGAGAGCCAGACCGGGGTGGCCGTGGAGGTGCTGGTCCGGGTGGCGACGTGGGTCGTCTCATGGGTCAGGACGATCCGCTGCCCGAAACTGCCCAGGGTGGCGTACGCCTGCGGGTTGACGATCACCCGGTCGGCGATGGCCGGGCGCTCGCCGGTCCCGCCGACCTCGCCGGTGGTGACGGCGGCGATGCCCCGGTAGCTGGACTCCGGCGAGCCCAGGAGCCCCGCCATGTCCTCGACGGAGTCCGGGACGAGGACGACCACCCGGCGGGTCCAGGGGCGCGGCCAGGCGTCCGAGACGGCCGGTACGGCGAGGTCCACGGTGTCGGCGACCTGGCGCAGCTCGTTCTCGGACTGGCCGACGCCCAGGACGATGCTGTGGGCGCCCTCGACGACCTCGACGTCCCCCTGCTGCCACAGCTGCCCGGAGGCGCCCTTGGCGGGCCGGTCGGCGGTGATGTACCAGCGCTCGCCGTCGCGCATCAGCTCCAGGACGCGGCGGGTGGCGACCGGGGCGGTGTCGTACCCGTCGATGCGGTAGCGCAGCTCCACGTCGGCGGTGGCCCACTGCCCGTCCTGCTCGGTGATGTCCTTGACGTCGTAGGCCCAGGACTTCAGGGGCACGTCGGCGAGCCGGTCCAGCTCGGTGCGCTGGGCGGCCCGCAGCTTCGCGGCGTCCGGCGCGAGGCCCTCGACGTACCCCGCCGGGTCGCGGGCGAGGACGGCCGCCGCGCGGCGTTCCAGGGTGGCGTCGAGGGCGCCGGTGGTGAGGGAGGAGTCCGGCTCGGCGGTGGCCGTGCAGGCGGACGCGGTCAGGAGCACGGCGAGCAGCGGGCCCGCCACCCGCCGTCGTCCCCGGGGGCGTCCCCCTCGCGCGTCACGTCCTCGTACGGCCACCCTGCCGATCGTACGGTCAGATCCGGTCCTACGGTCAGATCCGGGTCACCGAGGAGACGGGCATCATGCCGACCGGGTCGTAGCGGACCGGGGCGCCCGGGTAGGGGGCGTGGATGACCTGGCCGTTGCCGACGTACATGCCGATGTGGCTGGCGTCCGCGCGGTAGGCGACCAGGTCACCGGGGAGCGCCTGGGAGAGGGGCACCATGCGGCCCGCGTAGCGCTGGGCCTGGGAGGTGCGGGGCAGGCTCACCCCCGCCTGGGCGTAGGCCCACTGCATCAGGCCGGAACAGTCGAATCCGGAGGGCCCGTTGGCGCCCCAGACGTAGGGTCTGCCGAGCGCCTGGTGGGCGGCGGCCACGGCGGACATCGCGCGGCCCGAACCGGGGGCGACGCCGGAGAGGTCGGGCAGCCCCTCGCGGCCGGAGCGCGAGGCCCGTTCGAAGTCGGCGCGTTCCTCCGGCGGCAGCGAGTCCAGCAGCCGGCGGGCCTCGCGGAGCTTGGACTCGACGGCGCGCTTGTGGCGGGTGACGGCGGCCCGGTTGCGCTCCAGCTCGGTCAGGGCGCGGGTGGTCTCCGCACGGGTCTGGGCGAGCTTCCGCTGCGCGTGCCGCAGCTTGTCCAGGGTCATCGCCTGGCGGGCGCCGGCCCGGTCGAGGGCGGCGGCCCGCTCCAGGTAGGTGTCCGGGTCGGCGGAGAGCAGCAGGGCGAGCGCCGGGTCGATGGAGCCGGCGCGGTACTGCGCGCCCGCCATCGCGCCGAGCGCGTCGCGCATCCGGTTGACCCGCTCCTGGCTCCGGGCCGTGGCGTCCTGGGCGCGGTCCGCCTCGCCGCGCAACCGGTCCACGCGCTCCCCGGCCTCGTTGTAGCGCTCGGTGGCCTGCTCGGCCTCACCGTAGAGGCGGTCGACGGCGGCCTTGGCACTCTCCCGGGTGTCCTGCGGGTCGGCGCTCGCCGGGGCCCCGGTCAGCGTCGCGGCCGCGGTGGCGGCGGCCGCCGAGATGACCGTGGTCCGGACGCCTCTGGTGAAGCCGGACTGTGTGGAACGGCGATGGGACACCACAGGTAGCCGCACTCCCTTCCGCTGACGCGGTAGTGCGCAGCCCCTGCCGCCCGGGACGGGCGGACGGAGACCGGGAGCTGCGCGGCAGCCAGACAGTAATCGGGCGACTACGCACCGGCAAAAGACCGCGCCGATGGCGACAGAGGGGGCAGACGCCCCCGCCCCGCCGGTGACCTTGGTCTCCGGCGGGGCGGGGCGTCAGTGTGGTGCCCGGCAATTCCCTCGTTCGGGCGTGCCGCGGGCATGCCGTGACGTCAGATGCGGACGCCGAACTGGAAGGTGCCCATGTAGTCCATCGACTCGTAGCGGACGTTGGTGCCCGGCTTCGGGGCGTGCAGGATCTGGTTGTTGCCGGCGTAGAAGCCGACGTGCGCCAGGTTGTTGAAGAAGACCAGGTCGCCCGGCTTGAGCTGGCTGCGGCCGATCTTCGTGCCGTCGTTGTGCTGGGTGAACGTGGTCCGGGTGATGGAGACGCCGGCCTGGGCGAAGGCCCACTGGGTCAGCCCGGAGCAGTCGTACGAGTTGGGGCCCGAGCCGCCGGAGACGTACGGCTTGCCGATCTGCGTGGCGGCGGCGGCCAGGGCGGCGGCTCCACGGCCGGACGCGGGGGACTCGTTGCCGAGTTCGACCCGGTCTCCGGCGGCGCGGCTGGCGCGCTGCTCGTCCTTCTTGATCTTGGCGCGTTCGGCCTGGGTCAGCGTGTTGAGCAGCTGCTGGGCGTCGGCCAGTTTGCCCTGGTACTTCTTCTTGTTCTCGCCGAGCGCCTTGCGGACGTCGGCGAGGTCGCCGAGCTTGTCCTGGGCTTCCTTGCGCTGCTGGGCGAGGGTGCGCTGCTTGGACTGGATCTTCTGCAGCGACTCCGTCTGCTTGACCGTCAGCTGGTCGAGCGCGGAGGCCTGGTCGAGGAAGCTGTCCGGGTCCGAGGCGAGGAAGAGGGCCACGGAGGGGTCGATGCCACCGGAGCGGTACTGCGCGGTGGCGATCGAACCGAGTTCGGTGCGCAGCGTGTTGAGCTCGGCCTGGCCGCGGGCGACCTTGTCCTGGAGCGCGTCGACTTCCTTCTTCAGGTTGTCCTGCTGCTCCTTGGCCCCGTTGTACTTCTCGGTGGCCGCCTCGGCCTCGTGGTAGAGATCGTCGACCTTCGCCTTGACTTCGCTCTTGCTCGGCTTGGGGTCGGCGTGGGCGGCCTGGGAGGTCAGGGCCACGGCCGCGGCGGCGGTCGCGGTGAGCACGGTCACGCGGGTGCGGCTCGGCTGCTTGGGACGACGGTGGGACGCCACGAAGGCGAGCTCCTTCTTCCTCAGAGCCGCCTACCGGGCTGTGGGGGAAAGATTCCCCGGCTCCGTGCACATGACGGACTCGGCGGTTCCTTCGCCGTCACCCCCGATGGGTGATCAACCGTGCGAAGGTTCGAGGCCTGACCCTAGTGACCATCTTGTGATCAGTTCAAATCCTCACAGGATTTTTCTCGTCACACCGGGCACTTCTTTACTCTCACTCCACCGCGTGTAGCGGCGACTTGACGGTACGTTCCCAGAAATACGGCATGCCACACATGTCGCGCATATCCCGCTAGACGCGCGAAAGGCGCTTGAGGAGCAAGACGGACGCGACCGGTCGCGCACCGGCCTTGGCCACGCCGTCCGCCACCTCCCGGTCGGTGGAGACGACCACCACGGGCCGCCCCGGCGGTTCCGCGCGGGCCAGTTGGCGGATCAGCTCGTCCGCCGTGACCCCGGCCTTGCTGAACAGCACCCGTACGCCCCGGGGCGGGGCCAGCAGCACCGGGGCGGCCAGTTCGGCCCCGTCGAAGACGCAGGTCATCTCGGCGCCGGTCTGCGCCGCGAGCACCGAGAGCCCGCCCAGCAGCCGCAACCGCTGCTTCTCCAGCGGCATCTGGGGATAGCCGGTCTTGGTGACGTTGTAGCCGTCCACGATGAGGTGGGCCTGTGGCAGCGCCAGCAGCTGGTCCAGCAGCGCCGGATCGGTCTCCGAAAGGGCCCTGGCCGCAATGTCCTTGGGTGACATCCGGCCGGGCTCCACCGCGTCCACGGTGTCGGCGGGACGTGTCGTCGCCGGGGGAAGCGCCAGCTCCCGCCGCAGCCCCGAGGCCGCGTCCAGCACGGTGTCCAGGAGCAGCCGCAGCCGCATGTCCTCCACCGAGCGGCCCTCACGCGCGGCCCGGCGGCTGGCCTCCAGGGCCGCCTCGGCCTCCCCCAGCCGCCCCTTGAGCCGGCGCGACTCGCTCTCCGCGGCGGAGAGCTGGGCGGCCGAATCGGCACGTGCGGTGTCGGCCTCGGCGGCGCCGCGGCGCAGGGCGGCCTCGCCGCGCTTCACCTCGCTCAGCGCGCTGCGCAGCTTGCGGTGCAGCGACTCGGCCTCCTTGCGGGCCGCCTCCAGCTCGGTGCGCAGCCGCTCGGTCTCGGCGCGGGTGTGGGCGCGGGCCCGCTCCAGCTCCTCGCGCAGGTGCTCCAGTTCGCGCCGGGTCTCCTCGTCGGCCCGTTCCGCGTCGGCGCGCTGGACCTCCTCGCCGGCCGATTCGACCAGCTTGACCCAGCCGACCGGGCGCAGCACGTAGGCGGCCGCGGCCACATCGAGGGGATCGGCGGCGGCGGGCGGCGAACCCGCCTCCAGCGCGCCGGTCAGCTCGGGCTGGGACTGGCCGAGCCGCTCTCCGATGCGCTGCCGGAAGAGGGCGTCGCTCTCGAGGGCGGCGGCCATCGCGTTCCCCGCGAACTTCGCCCGCCGGGTCGGGGTGAACCGGGCGTACTGTCGTAGCTGGGCGGGCAGTTCGGAGACGGTCAGGCCACCGAAGGCGTCCGAGACCAGCGCGATCACCCGCCGTCGCACACCCTCGGGCAGCGGACGGCCGAGCACCTCCGCACCGCCGTCGGCCTCATCGGCCGGTCCGGCGCCGCTGGTCGGCTGATCCACCGTCCGTCACCCCATAGATATGTCGAAGGGTGCGCTCCCTCAGGAAGCGGCACCCGGCCTGTCCACCAGTTCGATCTGGTCCACCGCGTTGCACCAACGACAGCGGACCGACTCGATGGTCTCACTGACGACCTCCCGCTCCTCGACACTCGACTCACCGGCCAGGTCGAGGTGCACGTACTCCACGACCTTGGAGGAGCGGGTCACGTCGAAGCGCGTGAGATTGCCGCACAGCGTGCAGCGCCAGCGGGTCGAGTCGGTCGGCAGGGGAACCGTCGTCATCGTTGGGTCCTCTTTCGTCGTCGCCAGAAGCCCGCGCCGGGCGCGCCGCCGCGTCTCCACCTGTCTACGTCAAGGAACTCGCGGTGCGCCGTCGAACTGCGGAAGTCCTGGCGTAACCCTACGGCCTTGCGTATAGGCATCGGCACGGCGAGGCGCTCCGTCCGGTTCTCCACCGGTACGTCATGCTCTGTACATGATCGATGGGCGGCAGGCCGACCGGCGGACCACGGCGGGGAGGATCCGGGACGCGGCGGCGTCGAGCGGCGCTCCGGTCACGTACGGACTGATCGCCGTCTGCGGGGTGATCTTCCTGATCAGCCCGCTCTCCGGGTTCGGCGGCGCCGCCTACGGGAGCGAGGATGCGCTGCTCGCCGCGCAGGCCGGGTACTTCGAGCGGTGGGGAGTGATCCCCGCCGAGCTGTGGCAGGGGTCCGCGCATGCGCTGATCACACCGTTCACCGCGCTGTTCGTGCACGGCAGCTGGCTGCACCTGCTGGGGAACCTGCTGTTCCTGTACGTGTTCGGCGCGATGGCCGAGGAGCGCATGGGCCGGGTGCGGTTCGCCCTGTTCTACGTGGGCTGCGGCTATGTCGCGCTGGTCTGCTACGCGGCGGCGCACGCGGACTCCGGGCAGACGCTGGTGGGGGCGTCGGGGGCGATCTCCGCGGTGCTCGGCGCGTTCCTCCACCTGTTCCCCAGGACCCGGGTGACCAGCCTGTTCCCGTTCCTCTTCTTCCTGCCGCTGCGCTTCCCCGCCTGGATGGTGCTGGTCTTCTGGTTCGGGCTCCAGTGGGCGGCCGCGCAGGGCGCGGGCAGCGGTCCCGGGGTGGCGTACCTGGCGCATGTGGCGGGCTTCGCGGCCGGATTCCTGTGCGCCTGGGTGAGTTATGGGCGGAGAGCTAGAGTGAAGGTTCCAGCCACCGAGGGAGACAGCCAGCCGTGATCACCGCGATCGTGCTCATCAAGACCAGCGTGGACCGGATTCCGGAGATCGCCGAGGCCATCGCCGCGCTGGACAGTGTCAGCGAGGTCTTCTCCGTCACCGGCACCTACGACCTGATCGCCATGGTCCGGGTCGCCAGGCACGACGACCTCGCCGATGTCATCCCCGGCCGGATCAGCAAGATCCCGGGCGTCGAGGGCACCGACACCCACGTGGCGTTCCGTACGTACTCCCAGCACGACCTGGAAGCGGCCTTCGCCATCGGCCTCGACGCGTAGGGCCTCTCGTTCGGCTCGGGCCGGGGACGGGCGGTGCTCCTGTCCCCGGCCGAGGTGTTTCATCAGGACGTGTAGACCTGGGCGGCTTCGCCGCGGTCCGGGACGCAGCGGCCGTCCTCGGTGCGGTAGTTCCACCGGGCGCCCTCACGGACCAGCTCGGAGACCGCGCGAAGGAACCGCTCGATGTGCTCGTCGGGCGTACCGGCGCCGAAGCTGACGCGGATCGCGTTGAGGGATCGCTCGCCCGGCTCGGCCTCCGGCGCGCCGCACTCGCCCGGGTCCTGCGGGTCGCTGCCGAGCAGGGTGCGCACCAGCGGGTGGGCGCAGAAGAGGCCGTCGCGCACGCCGATGCCGTACTCGGCGGAGAGGGCGGCGGCGAAGTGCGAGCTGTTCCAGCCGCGCACCACGAAGGAGATGACGCCGACCCGGGGGGCGTCGTCGCCGAACAGCGAGAGCACCCGCACCTCGGGCACCTCGGCGAGCCCCTCGCGGACCCGGCCCACCAGCTCCTGCTCCCGGGCGACCAGGCCCTCGAAGCCGGCCTCGGTCAGGGCCTTGCAGGCGGAGGCGATGGAGTAGACGCCGATGACGTTCGGCGAACCGGCCTCGTGGCGGGCGGCCGTGGTGTGCCAGTCGACGTCCACGCCGCCGTCGGCGCGCCGGGCGACCTTGCGGGACGCGCCGCCGCCGGCGAGGTACGGCTCGGCGGCCTGGAGCCAGTCGGCGCGGCCGGCCAGGACACCGGAGCCGAAGGGCGCGTACAGCTTGTGGCCGGAGAACGCGACCCAGTCGACGTCCAGTTCGGCGATGTCCACGGGGTGGTGCGGGGCGAGCTGCGCGGCGTCCAGGACGATCCGGGCGCCGTGCGCGTGGGCGGCGGCGGCCAGTTCCCGCACCGGCCACAGCTCGCCGGTCACGTTGGACGCGCCGGTGACGCAGACGAGGGCGGGGCCGTAGGGGTCGCGGTCGGCGAGCGCGCGCTCCAGGGTCTCGACGGCCTGGGCCGGGGTGCGGGGTGCGTCGAGGTAGGTGACCTGGGCGTCGCGCCAGGGCAGCAGGGACGCGTGGTGCTCGGTCTCGTAGACGAAGACCTGGCAGCCGGCGGGGATCGCGGCGGCCAGCAGGTTGAGGGAGTCGGTCGTGGAGCGGGTGAAGACCACCTGGTCCTCCGCGCGGCAGCCGAGGAACTCCGCGACCGTGCGGCGGCTGTTCTCGAAGAGGTCGGTGGAGAGCTGCGAGAGGTAGCCGGCGCCGCGGTGGACGCTGCCGTAGTACGGGGCGTACGCGGCGACGTCGTCCCAGACCCGCTGGAGGGCCGGGGCGCTGGCGGCGTAGTCGAGCGCGGCGTAGGTGACCTCACCGCCGGTGACGAGCGGGACCGTGACGTTCTGCCCCAGAACGGGCAGTGGGGCACAAACCGACGAGTCGAGGGCAGCGGTGGGGACAGACATGGCGAACTCCCGTAACAGGCAGGCGAAATCCATGCGCCGGCAGTACGCGGCAGCGCAGGGAGGGGAAGAGAAAAGGGTGCGCGGAAGGAGGGCGGTCAGCCCTAGCGCATTCGCTTGCTCACAGAAGACTCCCTAGGGACCAGGACCCCGGGGGCTGGCATCCGCTGGATGCCGAGGGGCCCGCGCTTGCCGCAGACCTCGCTGCCTGCGGCCTGGTCTTCACCCGGGGCACCCCGCCACGGACGGAGGGTTGCCGGACAGCGGGCCGGGGCCGTAGTCGCTGTCACTCATGACCTGCGCAGCATCTTGCCATACGTGTGCACACGCGCAAGGGCGCAGTCCGGCATCCGGACTGCGCCCTGTGTCACACCGTGCGGGCCGCGGGCGGCTCCGTCGCGCGTTCAGGCGTTGCTGGCCGCCACCCAGCGCTCCAGGGCCCGCTTGGCGGCCCCGGAGTCGATGGCCTCGGCCGCGACGAGGATCTTCGCCGCGAGCTGCTCGGTCAGCGTGCCGGGGCCCGGGTCCAGGGCGACCAGGGCCGCCGCCGAGTTGAGCAGCACCGCCTCGCGTACCGCGCCGGCCTCGCCGTCCAGCAGCCGGCGGGCCACATCGGCGTTGTACGAGGCGTCGGCGCCGCGCAGCGCCTCGACGGGGACGATGGGCAGCCCGACGTCGCGCGGGTCGAAGGGCTCCTCGCGGACCGCGCCGTCGCGCACCACCCAGACCCGGGAGGTGGCGGTGGTGGTCAGCTCGTCGAGGCCGTCGTCACCGCGGAAGACCAGCGCCGAGTTGCCCCGGTCGGCCAGCACGCCCGCGACGATGGGCGCCATCCGGGCGTCGGCGACGCCGACCGCCTGGGCACGGACCTGGGCCGGGTTGGTGAGGGGGCCCAGGATGTTGAACGTGGTCTGCGCGCCGAGTTCCTTGCGGGCCTTGGCGGCGTACCGCAGGGCGGGGTGGAACTTCACGGCGAAGCAGAAGGTGATGCCCGCCGCTTCGGCGACCTCGACGACCCGCCGCGGGGTCAGCTCCAGGTTGACGCCGAGCTTCTCCAGTACGTCGGAGGAGCCGCTGGCGGAGGAGGCGGCCCGGTTGCCGTGCTTGACGACCTTGGCGCCGGTGCCGGCGATGACGATCGCGGACATGGTCGAGATGTTGACCGTCCTGGCGAGGTCGCCGCCGGTGCCGACGATGTCGACGGTACGGCCCGGCACGTGGATGGTGTTGGCGTGGGCGTACATCGCGCGGACCAGTCCGGTGACCTCGTCGACGGTCTCGCCCTTGGCCCGCAGCGCGACGGCGAACCCGGCGATCTGCGCGTCGGTGGCCTCGCCGCTCATGATGCGGTCCATGGCCCAGGCGGTCTCCTCGGAGCTGAGGTTCTCGCCGCGCAGGAGGGGGTTCAGGAGGCCGGGCCAGGAACGGTCCGCCACGCTGTCGCCGCCGTTCGGGGTCACAACGTTCATGGTCCGCTCCAGGGTCCACAGCCGGTCAGGAAAGATGGCTCCACCCTATCCAGCCGGGTGGACCGCGAAGAGCCCCGTCCATCGAATGGACGGGGCTCTCGCGGTGGCGATCAGTTCAGGTGATCAGTGGTGGCCGTGGCCCTCGCTGATCTCCTTGTACTCCTCGGGGGTCGCCTTGGGGATCTGGTTCCCGTCGGCGAAGTAACCCTTGCTGAGCTTGGCGCGCAGCTTCTGCACCGGGGAGATCTTGCGCTTGACGCCGTTCTCGTCGACCGCGGGGCCGAGGTCGAGCGGCTGGTACTGCTCGTGCGCCGTGAGCGTGTGCAGCTGCCCGGGGCTGAGCGGCTCGTGGATCTCGACGAACTCACCGTGCGGCAGGCGCTTGATGATGCCGGTCTCGCGACCGTGCAGCACCTTCTCCCGGTCGCGGCGCTGGAGGCCGAGGCAGATCCGCTTGGTGACGATGAACGCGATGACCGGTCCGACGAAGAAGAAGATCCGGACGAACCAGGTGATGGCGTTGATCGACAGGTGGAAGTGCGTGGCCCACAGGTCGTTTCCACCGCCGACGAGGCCGATGAAGTACGCCGTGATCCAGGCGACGCCGAAGCCCGTACGGGTCGGGGCGTTGCGCGGACGGTCCAGGATGTGGTGCTCGCGCTTGTCGCCGGTGACCCAGGACTCGATGAACGGGTACACCGCGATCGCGGTGAGGACCACGCCGAAGCCGACCAGCGGGATGAACACGCCCAGGGCGAGCGTGTGACCCCACAGGTTGATCTCCCAGCCCGGCATCACACGGACCAGTCCCTCGGCGAAGCCCATGTACCAGTCGGGCTGGGCGCCGGTGGAGACCTGGTCGACCCGGTACGGACCGAGGGCCCAGATCGGGTTGATCGTGGCGATGGCGGAGATGGCCGCGATGACGCCGAAGACGAGGAAGAAGAACCCTCCGGCCTTCGCCATGTACACGGGCAGCAGCGGCATGCCGACGACGTTCTTGTTGGTCCGGCCGGGACCCGCGAACTGCGTGTGCTTGTGGTAGAAGACCAGGATCAGGTGCGCCACCAGCAGGCCGAGCATGATGCCCGGCAGCAGGAGGATGTGGATCGAGTAGAACCGGGCCACGAAGTCGTGGCCGGGGAACTCGCCGCCGAACAGGAACATCGAGATGTACGTGCCGACGATCGGCACGGACAGGATCGCGCCCTGGGTGAAGCGGACACCCGTACCGGAGAGCAGGTCGTCCGGGAGGGAGTAGCCGGTGAACCCGGTGAACATGCCGAGCACGAACAGCAGGAAGCCGAAGAGCCAGTTGATCTCGCGCGGCTTGCGGAACGCGCCCGTGAAGAAGACGCGCATCATGTGCACGAACATCGCGGCCAGGAAGATCAGCGCGGCCCAGTGGTGGATCTGCCGGACGAGCAGACCGCCGCGGACCTCGAAGCTGATCTTCAGGGTCGAGGCGTAGGCCTCGGACATCCGGATGCCCTGCATGGGCTCGTACGGACCGTGGTAGACGATCTCGCCCATGCTCGGCTGGAAGAACAGCGTCAGATACACACCCGTGAGGATGATGATGATGAAGCTGTAGAGCGCGACCTCACCGAGCATGAAGGACCAGTGGTCCGGGAAGATCTTGCGCATGTTGGCCTTGGCGAGGCCGTAGATGCCCAGCCGGCCGTCCGCCCAGTCGGCCACCCGCTCGCCGGCCGGAGCCTTGCGCCCGCTCGCCGGTCCGGCGGCGGAGGGGTTCTTGGTCGGAGTACTCATCCGCGCTCCCAGAAGGCAGCACCGACGGGCTCGTCGAAGTCGCCGAGCGCCTCGAGGTTGCCCTCGCTGTTGACACCGATCCGCAGCTGCGGAAGGGGGTGGCCGGCCGGACCGAAGATGACGCGAGCGCCGTCGGAGAGGTCGAAGGTGGACTGGTGGCACGGGCAGAGCACGTGATGCGTCTGCTGCTCGTACAGGCTGATCGGGCAGCCGACGTGGGTGCAGATCTTGGAGAACGCGACGATGCCCTCGTGGGCCCAGTCACGCTGGCGCTTGTCCTTGATGTCGTCCGGCTCGATGCGGACGATCATCAGGGCCGCCTTGCCCATCTGCGTCTGGAAGTCGTGCGACTCCGGGTCGAGCCCCTCGGGCATGGCGAAGGCCAGCGACCCGACGGTGATGTGCTCGGGGCGCAGCGGCTTCATCGTGTTCATGTTGATGAGCTGCTTGCCCTCGGCCCACAGAGTGGTGCGGAGCTTCTTCTCCGGCAGCGGACCGAGGTCGCGCAGCAGGACCACACCGGAGAGCGGCACCAGGGCCAGCGCACCGAACATGGTGTTGCGGATCAGCTTGCGACGGCCGATCGCGGACTCCTCGGCGCCGGCCCTGAAGTCGGCCAGGACCTGCGCCTTGACCTCGGGCGGTGCCTCGATCGGGTGGCGGTCGGCGGCCACCTCGACGTCGGACATCAGGGTGCGCGCCCAGTGGACGGCTCCCGCGCCGATGAAGAAGAGCGCCGCACCCAGGGTGAGCCCCAGGGAGAAGTTGAGCGCGCTCACATGGCCGAAGGGCCAGATGTAGACGATCTTGTCCACCGGGAAGATGACGTAGGAGGCGATGAAGCCCACCGTCGCCAGCATCGAGAGGGTGAACATGAACGCGACGGCGCGTTCCGAGCGGTTGGCGGCGCGTTCGTCGAGGTCCTGGATGCGCGGCTGGTGGGCCGGCAGTCCCGGGTCGGCGAACGGGTCGTCGTGACGCTCCACCGCGCCGTGCGCGGTCTCCTGCACCACGGGCAGGTTGTCTTCTGGAATCTGTTGGCTACTCATGACTTCTTGGCCTTAGCGGTGTGGGCCGCGACCCAAACGGCGACTGCGACGAGCGCGCCGAGTCCGAAGATCCACGCGAACAGACCTTCGCTGACCGGACCGAGACCGCCGAGGGCCAGGCCGCCGGGGCTCTCTGTCTCGTCACCGTTCACGGTCTCGATGTACGCGATGATGTCCTTCTTCTCCTGCTCCGGCATCGTCGTGTCGGGGAAGGAGGGCATGCTCTGCGGGCCGGTCTGCATGGCCTCGTAGATGTGCTTCGGGCTCACGCCTTCGAGGTCGGGGGCGTACTTGCCCTCCGTCAGGGCTCCGCCCTTACCGGTGAAGTTGTGGCACTGGGCGCAGTTGGTGCGGAACAGTTCGCCACCGTTGGCGATGTCCGCGCCCGCGGGGTCGACCTGCTTGTCGGTCGGCGTGATCGGACCGGCGCCGAGCGACGCGACGTACGCCGCGAGCTGGTCGATCTCCGCCTGGGTGTAGATGACCTTCTTCTTCGGTACCTGGGCGCCCGGCTGCTGCGCGGGCATACGGCCGGTACCGACCTGGAAGTCGACGGCGGCGGAGCCCACGCCCACGAGGGACGGCCCGTCGGTGGTGCCCTGACCGCCGGTTCCGTGGCAGCTGGCGCAGCCTACGGAGTAGAGCTTCTTGCCCTCTTCGATGGCGAGGGACTGGGCGGTTTCATCGGCCTGCGCCTTGCCCGCAGGCGCGAACGCGGCGTACAGCCCCCCGGTAGCCGCCAGCGCGAGGAGTAGTACGACGACCGCCGCCAGCGGATGGCGTCGTCGTGCGGAGAGCTTTTTCACGGATTACCCCGGTGTCAGGATCTTCTGCGTCGATGGTGGGCGGGTGCGAGCCCGGTTACTTGATCATGTAGATCGTTGCGAACAGGCCGATCCATACGACATCGACGAAGTGCCAGTAATAGGACACGACGATGGCCGCGGTGGCCTGGTCGTGGGTGAACCTCTTGGCCGCGTACGTTCTGCCGAGAACCAGCAGGAAGGCGATGAGGCCGCCCGCCACGTGCAGGCCGTGGAAGCCGGTGGTCAGGTAGAACACCGATCCGTACGGGTCTGACGAGAGGGAGAGCCCCGCGTGCTTGACCAGTTCCACGTACTCCAGGACCTGGCCGCCGATGAAGACCGCGCCCATCACGAACGTCACGATGAACCAGGTGCGGAGCTTCTTCACATCGCCCCGCTCGGCTGCGAAAACGCCGAGCTGGCAGGTGAGTGAGGAGAGCACCAGGATCGTGGTGTTCGTCGCCGAGAACGGGAAGTTCAGATGATCGGACATCTCCTTCCAGTAATCGGGTCCCATCACCGATCGCAGGGTGAAGTACATCGCGAAGAGGGCCGCGAAGAACATCAGCTCGGAACTCAACCAGATGATGGTTCCGACGCTGGTGAGGTTCGGCCGATTGACCGACGGGTGCGCGTGCCCGGTTTCTACTGTCGTTGCTGTCGCCACGACCGACATTATGTCGGTCGCTTATCCCGCCCTCACCCCGGGGGGTGCCGTTCGGTGTGTCCGTACCGTCTGCAGGGGTCGCACCCTGCGCCGAACGGCCCATCGGAAGGTCGTCATTACCGGTGCTGACGGCCGGTCGGGCGGAGTACGATCCGCGCATCGGTTCATGCCCCGAGAGCCCCGACGACGTCGATGTCACGGAGGAACAATGCAGGCGACCGCCACGGTCCTGGTCTACAGCGACGACGCCAACATCCGCGAGCAGGTGAGGCTGGCAGCCGGTCGCAGGCCTGCCGCGGACGTCCCACCGGTGGAGTTCCTGGAGTGCGCGACACTCCCGGCCGTCCTCAAGGCGCTGGACGACGGCGGCGTCGACGTCTGCGTGCTCGACGGGGAGACGGCCCCCATCGGCGGGATGGGCGTCTGCCGCCAGATCAAGGACGAGATCTTCCGCTGTCCTCCGGTGCTCCTGCTGATCGGCCGCCCGCAGGACGCGTGGCTGGCCACCTGGAGCCGGGCCGAGGCCGCCGTGACGCTCCCGGTGGACCCGGTGGAGTTCGCCGACGCGCTGGCGGCGCTGCTGCGCCGCCGGCTCGCCGTGGAGGCCTGAGGGGCCCCTGTGGCCCGCTGAGAGGCGTTCCGCGCCGCGAGGCACTCCTGGCGCCGGGGTCAGACGTGGGGACGCAGCCGGGCGGCCTGGAGCGTTCCCGGGCTGTCCGGCGCCCCCTCGTGGAGGGCACTGCCCTTCTGCCACTTCTCCCAGGAGAGGTTCCAGTCGCCGAACCCGTTGCCGAACGGGTCCATGTCCTCGCCCTCGCTGCCGACGACCTTGACGATGTCGCCCTCGCGCACGGTCTCGAAGAACCATTCGGCGTTGCCGGTGCTCATGCCGGTGCAGCCGTGGCTGACGTTGGCGTTGCCCTGGGAGCCGGTGGACCAGGGGGCGGCGTGGACGTACTCGCCGCTCCAGGTCACCCGGGTGGCCCAGTAGACCGGCAGGTCGTACGACTCCGAGGAGCCGGCGGCGATGCCGATGCTCTCGCCGCGCATACGGACGAACTGCTCCTTGGCGAGCACCACCTTGACCCCGTTGCGGGTGGAGAAGCCGGGCTTGCCGGTGGTGACCGGAATGGTATTGATCACTTCTCCGTTGCGGAGCACCGTCAGGGTGTGGTCCGCGGCGTCGGTGATGGCCTCGATCCGGTCGCCGGTGGTGAGCTTCAGGGGCTTGGCCTCGGCTCCGTAGAGCGCGTTGGTCACCTTGATGCCCGCCAGGTTGGAGCGGACCTCGATGGTGGCGTTCGCGGGCCAGTATTCCTTCGGGCGGTAGTGGAGCTTCTTGTCGTCGACCCAGTACCAGGAGCCGGTGACCGCCGGGGTGGAGCGGACCTTCAGGGCGCGCTCGACGGTGGCCCTGGCCGCCTTGTCGGTGATCGGAGCGCTCAGTTCCGCCGTGATGGGCTGTCCGACGCCGTAGGTGCCCGCCTCCGGGCCGAAGGCGACCTTCAGCAACTTCTTGGGCGAGGAGGTGTCGAAGGAGAGCGTACGGACGCCTGGGGCGCCGTCGCCGTTCTCCGTGGCGACCCTGACGGTGTATCCGGTGCCGGCCGCGAGCGGAGCGGTGGAGCGCCAGCGCCTCCCGTCGGCGGAGAGCTCTCCCGCGAGGTGGCGGCCGCCGGTGTCCACGGCGCTGACGTCGGTGATGCGCCCGTCGTCGCCCTTGACGGTGACTTCCAGGGGCTTGTCGGGGTCGGCCTTCTCCTTGTCGGAGGGGCCGTTGAAGGAGACCTGGTCGCCCGCGTCGTAAGGCTTCGTGGAGAGCGGGTGGCCGTCGGGCGAGCCACAGGCGGTCGCACCCGCGGCGAGGGTCACGACCAGCAGGGTGCAGCTCACTACGGTGCGGATGCGCGGCGTGTGGTTCATGCCGTCCACGCTAAGAAGATTCATCCGTTCCAGCGCGTTCAGTGACTGCAAACGAGCGAAGGGCCCGCGTCGCTGTCGGCGATGCGGGCCCTTCATGGTGTAGCGCGTGTCACCCGGGGTGGGGTGTCACGGGGTGCGGTGTCACTGGGTGCGGTTCTCGCCCCGGTAGTACTCGAAGACCCAGCCGAAGAGGCCGATCAGGAGCAGGGGGGCGGAGAAGTACAGCAGCCACCAGCCGAAGACGACGCCCATGAAGGCGAAGGCCCCGCCGACCGCCAGGGAGAGCGGCTGCCAGCTGTGCGGGGAGAAGAACCCCAGCTCGCCCGCCTCGTCGGCGACGTCCGCTTCCTTGTTGTCCTGGGCCATGGCGTCGACCCGCTTGGCCGTGAAGGCCAGGTAGAAGCCGATCATGATGGACAGCCCGAAGGCCAGGAAGAGCGCCGTGGTGCCGACCGGCTCCTTGGACCACACGCCGTACGCGATGGCCACGGAGAGGATGAAGACGCTCAGCCAGATGAACATCTGTCCCTGGATCTTCACTTGCCTGCCTCCTTGGAGCCGGCGAGGGCCTTGTCCGACTCGGAGAGGTGGTCGAGCTGTTCGAGCGCCGTGATCTCCGGGTGGTGCAGGTCGAACGCCGGGGATTCGGAACGGATCCGCGGCAGCGTGAGGAAGTTGTGCCGCGGCGGCGGGCAGGAGGTCGCCCACTCCAGCGAACGGCCGTAACCCCACGGGTCGTCGACCTCGACCTTCTTGCCGTACTTCGCGGTCTTCCAGACGTTGTAGAAGAACGGCAGCATCGACAGGCCGAGGAGGAACGAGGAGATCGTCGAGATCGTGTTCAGCGCGGTGAAGCCGTCGGCGTCGAGATAGTCCGCGTAACGACGCGGCATGCCCTCGGCACCGAGCCAGTGCTGCACCAGGAACGTGCCGTGGAAGCCCACGAACAGCGTCCAGAACGTGATCTTGCCGAGCCGCTCGTCCAGCATCTTGCCGGTGAACTTCGGCCACCAGAAGTGGAATCCGGAGAACATCGCGAAGACCACGGTGCCGAACACCACGTAGTGGAAGTGCGCGACGACGAAGTACGAGTCCGAGACGTGGAAGTCCATCGGGGGCGAGGCGAGGATGACGCCGGTCAGACCACCGAAGGTGAAGGTGATCAGGAAGCCGACGGCCCAGAGCATCGGTGTCTCGAAGGACAACGACCCCTTCCACATCGTGCCGATCCAGTTGAAGAACTTCACGCCTGTCGGCACGGCGATGAGGAACGTCATGAACGAGAAGAACGGCAGGAGCACACCGCCCGTGACGTACATGTGGTGCGCCCACACCGTCACGGAAAGACCCGCGATGGAGATCGTCGCCGCGATCAGACCGATGTAGCCGAACATCGGCTTGCGGCTGAATACCGGGATGACCTCGGAAACGATTCCGAAGAACGGTAGAGCAATGATGTACACCTCTGGATGGCCGAAGAACCAGAAGAGGTGTTGCCAGAGCAATGCGCCGCCATTGGCCGCGTCGAAGATATGCGCACCGAATTTTCGGTCCGCTTCCAATGCGAAGAGCGCGGCGGCGAGGACCGGGAAGGCCAGCAGGACCAGAACACCGGTCAGCAGGACGTTCCAGGTGAAGATCGGCATGCGGAACATCGTCATGCCGGGTGCGCGCATGCAGATGATCGTGGTGATGAAGTTGACCGAACCGAGGATCGTGCCGAAGCCGGAGAAGGCCAGACCCATGATCCACATGTCGGCGCCGATGCCCGGCGACCGGACCGCGTCCGAGAGCGGGGAGTAGGCGAACCAGCCGAAGTCGGCCGCGCCCTGCGGGGTGAGGAAGCCGGCCACCGCGAGGAGCGAGCCGAAGAGGTACAGCCAGTACGCGAACATGTTCAGCCGCGGGAACGCCACGTCGGGCGCGCCGATCTGCAGCGGCATGATCCAGTTCGCGAATCCGGCGAACAGCGGCGTCGCGAACATCAGCAGCATGATCGTGCCGTGCATCGTGAACGCCTGGTTGAACTGCTCGTTCGACATGATCTGCGTGCCCGGACGGGCCAGCTCGGCGCGCATGAAGAGCGCCATGAGTCCGCCGATGCAGAAGAACAGGAACGACGTGACCAGGTAGAGCGTACCGATCGTCTTGTGGTCAGTGGTGGTCATCCACTTCACGACGATGTTTCCCGGCTGCTTGCGCCGCACGGGCAGCTCGTCCTCGTACGAGTCGTCTGCCGGAGCGGCACCCTGAGGTTCGTTGAGGATGCTCACAGTTGGTTCTTCTCCGCATTCCTGGCCGGGTCCGTCTGCGCGATGCCTGCCGGCACGTAGCCCGTCTGACCCTTCTCAGCCAGCTCCTTGAGGTGCTGCTGGTAACGCTCCGGGGAGACGACCTTGACGTTGAAGAGCATCCGGGAGTGGTCGGCGCCACAGAGCTCGGCGCACTTGCCCATGAAGGTGCCCTCCCGGTTGGGAGTGACCTCGAACGAGTTGGTGTGGCCCGGGATGACGTCCTGCTTCATGAGGAACGGCACCACCCAGAAGGAGTGGATGACGTCACGCGAAGTGAGGATGAAGCGGACCTTCTCGCCCTTCGGCAGCCACAGGGTCGGACCCGGGTTGCCGTTCTGCGGGTTACGGGTTCCGGGGATGCCCACGTCGTAGACGCCGCCGGCGCCTTCGGGGAAGTCATCGCGGAACCGGTCGGGGATGGCGTCGAGCTCCTTGGGGACCTCGGGGCCCGCCGTGGGCTGGCCATCCACCTTCTCGATGTAGTTGAAGCCCCAGCTCCACTGGAAGCCGACCACGTTGACGGTGTGGGCGGGCTTGTCGGAGAGCTCGAGGAGCTTCGACTCATCACGTGCGGTGAAGTAGAAGAGCACCGAGACGATGATGAGGGGAACCACTGTGTACAACGCCTCGATGGGCATGTTGTACCTGGTCTGCGGAGGTACCTCCACCTTGGTCCTGCTACGCCGGTGGAAGAAGACGCTCCAGAGGATCAGCCCCCAGACAAGAACACCCGTGACGAGCGCTGCCGCCCACGAGCCTTGCCAGAGGGAGAGGATCCGAGGGGCCTCTTCCGTAACCGGAGTGGGCATTCCGAGGCGGGGGAAATCCTCCCAGTTGTATGAACAACCGGAGGCCGTCGCCAGGACCAGGCCCGCAGTCAGCACCTGCGGCAGCTTCCGCCGCATCGGGCGCCGCGACGAGCGGTCGGAGCCGTTGGGACTCACGTAGCGCCTTCCCGAGAGTCTCGCCCGCACGGTCGGCGCGCCCGTATGTCTCTGGTCGGTCGCCGGCCCTGACGCGGGCAGGGGTTTGGATGTTTATGCGGACCAAACCCTACTGGACGCTATTTGGCGTCGCGCGGGGAGGGTGCCCAACGCGCCGCCCGACACGCCCATGGGGTGGAATCCGGGCCTCCGGCCCCCATCTGACGCCCACTCGCCCGTCCGGGAGGAACGGCCCCCGGCGAGGTGGGGCCCGGTGCGGGCTAGCGTGGCCAGGTGCCCTACTTCGATTCCGCCTCCGCCGCCCCCCTGCACCCCGTCGCACGCCAGGCGCTGCTTGCCGCGCTCGACGAGGGCTGGGCCGATCCCGCCCGCCTGTACCGGGAGGGGCGGCGGGCCAGGCTGCTCCTGGACGCGGCCCGGGAGGCCGCCGCGGAGGCCGTCGGATGCCGCCCCGACGAACTGGTCTTCACCTCGTCCGGGACGACTGCGGTGCACGCGGGAATTGCCGGGGCTCTTTCGGGGCGTCGGCGTGTCGGCCGCCATCTGGCCCTCTCGGCGGTCGAACACTCGTCGGTGCTCCATTCGGCGGCAGCCCACGAAGCGGCGGGCGGCTCGTTCACCGAGGTCCCGGTGGACCGCACGGGGGCGGTGGATCCGGCGGTGTACGGCGGGGTGCTGCGGGCGGACACCGCGCTGGCCTGCCTCCAGTCGGCCAACCACGAGGTGGGCACCGAGCAGCCGGTCGCCGAGGTCGCCGCGCTCTGCGCGGACGCCGGGGTGCCGCTGCTGGTGGACGCGGCCCAGTCGCTCGGCTGGGGCCCGGTCCCGGCGGGCTGGTCGCTGCTGACGGCGAGCGCGCACAAGTGGGGCGGTCCGGCCGGGGTCGGGCTGCTCGCGGTCCGCAAGGGGGTGCGGTTCGCACCCCAGGGACCGGCCGGGGAGCGGGAGTCGGGGCGGGCGGCGGGGTTCGAGAACCTGCCGGCGATCGTGGCGGCGGCGGCCTCGTTGCGCGCGGTACGGAGCGAGGCGGCGGCGGAGGCGGTGCGGCTGCGGGCCCTCGTGGACCGGATCCGGACCGTCGTGGCCGAGCGGGTGCCGGATGTGGAGGTGGTGGGCGATCCGGAGCGGCGGCTGCCGCACCTGGTCACCTTCTCCTGTCTCTATGTCGACGGGGAGACCCTGCTGCACGAGCTGGACCGGAGGGAGTTCTCCGTGTCGTCCGGCTCGTCCTGCACGAGCAGCACCCTGATCCCGAGCCATGTGCTGGGGGCGATGGGGGTGCTCTCGGAGGGGAACGTCCGGGTGTCGCTGCCGCCGGGCACGGCCGGGGCGGACGTGGACCGCTTTCTGGAGGTCCTTCCCGGGGTGGTCGCCGAGGTACGGGAGCGGCTCGGCGCCCCCGTCTCCGCACCCCGCCCCCCCGGCCCCGCCGCGTCGCTGGTGGTCGACGCGCTGGGCCGTCGCTGTCCGATCCCGGTGATCGAGCTCGCAAAGGTGATCGGGGAGGTAGCGGTGGGCGCCACGGTGACGGTGCTCGCCGACGACGAGGCGGCACGCCTGGACATCCCGGCCTGGTGCGAGATGCGGGGCCAGGAGTACGTGGGCGAGGAGCCGGCGGACCGTGGCTCGGCCTATGTGGTCCGCCGGCTCAGCTGATCACGCCAGGTGCTGTCGGACCTCGGTGGCGGCCTCGTGGCCGTACGCCTTGGTGAAACGGTCCATGAAGGGGGTGCGGCGCAGGGTGTACTCCTGGGTGCCGACCGTCTCGATGACCAGGGTGGCGAGCATGCAGCCGACCTGGGCGGCGCGCTCCAGGCCGACGCCCCAGGCGAGGCCGGAGAGGAAGCCGGCCCGGAAGGCGTCCCCGACGCCGGTGGGGTCGGCCTTGGTGTCCTCCTCGGGGCAGCCGACCTCGATGACCGGTTCGCCGACCCGCTCGATCCGGACACCGCGGGCGCCGAGCGTGGTGACACGGTGGCCGACCTTGGCGAGGATCTCCTCGTCGCTCCAGCCGGTCTTGGACTCGATGAGCCCCTTCTCGTACTCGTTGGAGAAGAGGTAGGTGGCGCCGTCGAGGAGGATGCGGATCTCCTCGCCGTCCATCCGTGCGATCTGCTGCGAGAAGTCCGCGGCGAACGGGATGTTCCGGGAGCGGCACTCCTCGGTGTGGCGGAGCATCGCCTCGGGGTCGTCGGCTCCGATGGAGACGAGGTCGAGGCCGCCGACGCGGTCGGCGACGCTCTTCAGCTCGATGAGGCGGGCCTCGCTCATCGCGCCCGTGTAGAAGGAGCCGATCTGGTTGTGGTCGGCGTCGGTGGTGCAGACGAAGCGGGCGGTGTGCAGTACGTCGGAGATACGGACCGATCCGGTCTCCACCCCGTGCCGGTCGAGCCAGGCGCGGTACTCGTCGAAGTCCGAGCCCGCGGCGCCGACCAGGATCGGGCTGGTGCCGAGCAGGCCCATCCCGAAGCAGATGTTGGCGGCGACACCGCCCCGGCGGACATCGAGGTTGTCGACCAGGAAGGAGAGGGAGACCGTGTGCAGCTGATCCGCGACCAGCTGGTCGGCGAAGCGGCCGGGGAAGGTCATGAGGTGGTCAGTGGCGATCGAGCCGGTGACTGCAATACGCACGGGGAGGCTACTCCTGCGGAAGGCGAAGGGCCGTGAGTGTGCGCCCTCCGGGACGACGTGACAGTTCACGCTACCGGGTGAGGCGACCGCCAGGAAAAGGGGAAACTACCCGATAGTAGGTCTTTCTACCTGAGCTCAACCGTGGTTACGGTGCGGATATGTCGAACCACACCGCATTGCCCGAGTCGGAATTGAGCCTGGCCGCACTGCGCGGTGACTGCGCGCGGATGGCGCCCCACTGGACGGCGGCCGTGAAGAGCGCCCCGGTCCCGGTGAAGCCGTCCCTGATCAACGGGGTGACGGTCCCTCCCTCGTCGGCGCGGCTGATCGACGCGATGTCCGAGTACGGCGACTGAGGCCAGCGGGCGGGCCGGGCCGGACGACATCACCTTTCGGCCTTTCCGTGCCAAGGGCTGTCCCGGCCGCGGGAACCGCGCGCTCCTCCGCTCCGTCCCACCGGTGTCCCCGTCCGGGGACACGCGGTAGGCGCCGCGACGGCAACGCAGTCGAAGGAGCGATCCGGTGAGCACCGAGCGACCCGACAACGACGTGACCGGCCCCCGGCGGCGGCGTCCGCCGCTCGCGGTGGCCTCGGTGGCCGCGGCCGTGCTGCTGGCCGGAGGCGGTGGTGCCTACTGGGCCTCCACCGCCGCGGGCGACGGCGGCGCGGCGGACAGCGGTTCGCCGGCGCGGGGCGAAGCCCTGCCGCTGGCCCTGGACGCTCCCGCCGGCGACGGCCCGGGTTCCAGGTCCTCGGCCTCGGACACCCCTCCCCCGGGCATCGCGCCCGGCGAGCCGGACCCGGGCGGTCCGCCCGTGGTCTACCGGGCCGCGGGCGAACTCCCGGACGGCCCGGACGAGGCGGCGGTCCACCACGCGAAGGGCGCGGTCGCGTCGGCCGAGGTCGCCCGCCTGGCGAAGGCGCTGGGCATCCCGGGCTCACCGCGCACCGAGGGCACGTCCTGGGTGGTCGGCGACGACGACGGCCCCGGGGCGCTCCTGAAGGTGGGGAAGCAGGCCCCGGGCACCTGGACGTTCGCCCGCACCACCCCGGCCAAGCCCTGTGAGCCGGGGACGATGTGTGCGAACGGGGCCTCGGAGCCGGGCGGCGACCCGGTGAGCGAGAAGGCGGCGAAGGCGGCCGCGGTCCCGGTGCTCAAGGCGGCCGGGCAGGACGACGCGGCGCTGAACGCGGGCCAACTGATGGGCGACGTCCGCGTGGTGAACGCCGATCCGAAGATCGACGGGCTCCCGACGTACGGCTGGTCGACCGGTGTCCAGGTGGGTCCGGACGGCAAGGTGACCGGCGGCAGCGGACATCTGAAGGCGCTGGAGAAGGGCGCCACCTACCCGGCGGTCGGTGCGGACGAGGCGCTGAAGCAGCTGAACGCGGCGAGCCGGGGCAAGGGCGACGCCGACCGGGACGTCGGCGGCTGCGCCACTCCCGTACCGCACCAGGGCGAGCCGAAGCCCTCGGACCCCCAGTGCGTGCCGTCGAACGGCAAGCGGGCACCGGTGGAGCAGACGGTCGAGGCCGCGGTGTTCGGCCTAGCGCTGAACTACGTGGACGGCCGGCAGACGCTGGTGCCGTCCTGGCTGTTCACGGTCCGCCAGGCCCCCGGCGGCCCGGAGAGCACGGTCACGCAGGTCGCCGTGGATCCGGAGTTCATCGAGAAGCCGGAGACGCCCGCGCCCTCCGGGGACCGGAAGGTGACGTCGTACGGCGCGGACGGGCGGACCCTCGAGGTGACGTTCTGGGGTGGCGTGTGCAGTACGTACACGGCGAGCGCGAAGGAGAGCGCGGGCCAGGTGGCGATCTCGGTGACGGAGAAGCCGCAGGAGGGCAAGAAGGCCTGCATCATGATCGCCAAGGAGCTGACCCGGACGGTGACGCTGGAGAAGCCGCTGGGTGACCGCACGGTGATCGACGCGGCGTCGGGCGGTACGGTGCCGCGCGGCTGAGCGGACGCGCATGCGGAGCGGACGTACATACGGAGGCGGCCCCGGGATGATTTCCGGGGCCGCCTCCGTATGCCGTGTGTTCCCGCTCTCAGCGTTTAGCTGAAGGAGTCGCCGCAGGCGCAGGAGCCGCTGGCGTTCGGGTTGTCGATGGTGAAGCCCTGCTTCTCGATGGTGTCGACGAAGTCGATGGAGGCGCCGCCCAGATACGGGGCGCTCATCCGGTCGGTGACGACCTTGACGCCGTCGAAGTCCTTCACGACGTCACCGTCGAGCGAACGCTCGTCGAAGAAGAGCTGGTAACGCAGGCCCGAGCAACCGCCGGGCTGAACGGCGACGCGCAGCGCCAGGTCCTCGCGGCCTTCCTGCTCCAGCAGGCCCTTGACCTTGGCGGCGGCGGCGTCGGACAGGAGGATGCCGTCGCTCACGGTGGTGGTCTCGTCCGATACGGACATCTGCTTCTCTCCCGGGTTGTACGGACTGCTTGCCGACGGTTCAACCGCCAGACCCGCGGATTCATTCCGGGCCAAGCGCTTGTCTGTTCCTTTTCATGCTCGCACACCGGGCCACCCGGGGGATGCGTCACATCGACGCTATCGGCATCGTCAAAGTGACACGAAGCGGCTATGATAGATAGCGTCAAATAGACGAAAAGGCGACTTCGCCGAAGCTCTTCGCGGAGGGTTCGCGGAGTGATCTTGAGTTCGCAGACTAGAAAGGGTGCGTGACGTGACCACGGCCCAGCCCCTGGACGTACAGCCGACACCGCTCGCGCTGCTGCTGCTCGGCCGCGAGGCCGACCCGAGGAGCGAGCGCGGCGTCGAATGCCCCGGCGACCTGCCCTCCCCGTCCGACCCGGACCTGGTGGAGCGCGCCCGCGCCGCGAAGGAGAAGCTCGGGGACAAGGTGTTCGTCCTCGGCCACCACTACCAGCGCGACGAGGTCATCCAGTTCGCGGACGTCACCGGCGACTCGTTCAAGCTGGCCCGCGACGCGGCCGCGCGTCCCGAGGCCGAGTACATCGTCTTCTGCGGCGTCCACTTCATGGCGGAGTCCGCGGACATCCTGACCACGGACGCCCAGGCGGTCGTCCTGCCCGACCTGGCGGCCGGCTGCTCGATGGCCGACATGGCCACCGCCGAGCAGGTCGCCGAGTGCTGGGACGTGCTGACGGAGGCCGGCGTCGCCGATCAGGTGGTGCCCGTCTCGTACATGAACTCCTCCGCCGACATCAAGGCCTTCACCGGCAAGCACGGCGGCACGATCTGTACGTCGTCGAACGCGAAGCGGGCCCTGGAGTGGGCCTTCGAGCAGGGCGAGAAGATCCTCTTCCTCCCCGACCAGCACCTGGGCCGCAACACGGCCGTGCGGGACATGGGCCTGACCCTGGAGGACTGCGTCCTCTACAACCCGCACAAGCCGAACGGCGGCCTCACCGCCGAGCAGTTGCGCGACGCGAAGATGATCCTGTGGCGCGGGCACTGCTCGGTCCACGGCCGCTTCTCGGTCGAGTCGGTCGAGGACGTCCGGGCCCGGATTCCCGGGGTCAACGTGCTGGTGCACCCGGAGTGCAAGCACGAGGTCGTCGCCGCCGCAGACTACGTGGGCTCGACGGAGTACATCATCAAAGCCCTGGAGGCGGCCCCGGCCGGCTCGAAATGGGCCATCGGTACGGAGCTGAACCTGGTCCGCCGACTGGCGAACCGTTTCGCCGCGGAGGACAAGGAGATCGTCTTCCTCGACAAGACGGTCTGCTTCTGCTCGACGATGAACCGCATCGACCTGCCGCACCTGGTCTGGACCCTGGAGTCGCTGGCCGAGGGCAAGCTGGTCAACCGGATCGAGGTCGACCCGGAGACGGAGAAGTACGCCAAGCTCGCGCTGGAGCGGATGCTCGCGCTGCCGTAGAGCCGCGCGGGTCCCCGAGAACCGAGAAGCCCCGGTATGCCGCAGGTCGGCGTTGCCGGGGCTTTCCCGTACGCCCGGGACGCACCGGCCGAGACGCTCCGGTCGGGACGCTCCGGTCGGGACGCTCCGGTCGGGAGGGGCGGGCAGGAACGTTCCGGTCGGGTCGGTTCTCCCATACGGCGACCGATGACACCACCGTGTAACTACGCTGCTACTCACCGCAGCGCCTTTTCGCGCGGGCGGGACCGGTGAGGCCCGATGAGGCCGACCGGAACGAACGGCGAGAACGGTGGGGCGGGTATGGGTTACGAGGACCGTGGGACGGGCGTCGGCGACGAGGCGATGGAAGCGGGCGCGGGCGCGGGGCACGAGGTCCGGCAGAACGACGCCGCCTCCGAGGTGTCGGCGCGTGCGGAGCTGGCGCGTGCGGAGCTGGCACGTGCGCGCGAAGAGGTGCGCGGCCTGCGGGCCGCCGCCGAGGAGGACCCCGCCGGCGGCCCGCCCGCGCTGGCCGGGGCCCTGCACCGGCTGTCGGACCTGCTCTCCGCCGCAGGGGACCCCACCGGTGCGCTGCCCCCGGCGAAGGAGGCCGCGCGGATCTACGCCGAACTCGGCATGAAGCGCCCCGGCGACTTCCAGGCGGAACTGGCCCTGGCCATGGGAGCCCTGGGCGACCGCGTCGCTGACACCGGGGACCGGGCGTCCGCCGTGCCGTTCGCGAAGCAGTCCGTGCGGCTCCAGCGCGAGCTGGTCGAGGAGGAGCAGCCGGGCGCGTCCGTCCCGGCGCTCGCCGCGTACCTCCTGAACTACGCCGCACGGCTGGCGGGCGCCGGGGAGGCCGTGGAGGCTGTGCCCCACGCCGAGGAGGCGGTCGGCCTTCTCCGGGGCCTGGCCGAGGAGGATCCGGAGGCCTTCCTCCCCCGGCTCGCCGCGGCTCTCCACGCCCTCGGCAACCACCGCGCGGCCGTGAGCGACGCCTCCGGGGCGGTCGAAGCGGCCCAGGAGGCGTGCGGCCGCTTCCGCGCGCTCGCCGGGCAGCGACCGGACGCCTTCCGCCCGGAGCTGGCCACGGCGCTCGACGGTCTGGCCGGTCACCTCAACAAGGCCGGTGACGCGGGGGCGGGCCTCCGGGTGGCGGAGGAAGCCGTCGCGCTCTGCCGCGAGTCGGCCGCCCGTCACCCCGCGGCCTACCGCCCCGGCCTCGCCGCCGCGCTGCGCACCCTCGCCCGGAGCCTGGCCGGCACCGGCGACCCGCAGGCGGCCCTGCCCCCGGCGCGGGAGGCCGTCGACCTCCTGCGCGAACAGGGGGACGCCGTCCTGGCCGATCTGGCCGACTCCCTCCAGGTGCTCGGCACGTACGTGGAGCTGAACGGGGACGCGGAGGGAGCGGTGGAGGCGTTCTGGGAGGCGGTGGCCCTCCACCGGTCGCTCGCACTGGAGGCTCCCGGCGCCCCCGACGCCGCCCTGGTCTCCGCCCTCGACGGCCTGGCCCGGGCGCTCGCCCGTACCGGCGAGCACGCGGCGGCGATCGAGGAGTTCGACGAGACCGTCAAGGAGTTCGCCGGGGCCGGACCGGCGACCGCCCGGCGTCTGGCCGTGGAGCGGAGCGCCTTCCTGCTGCGCTGCCCGGACCCGTGGCCCGCGACCGGGGTGACCGAGCTGGTGAACTGGCTCGACGAGGACGCGGAGAGGACCGTCGGCGCGGACACCGTGACCGTACGGGCCCGGCAGGCGCTGCGCTCGTACGGTGACATCGCGGCGGTGCACACGGCCTGGGAGGACGAGACCTTCACGCCCGTGCCGGACTGGCTCGCCCTGTCGCCGGGGACGCTGGACCTCGTCGGTGCGTGGATGTTCGCACCCAACTGGCCCCGGTCACGCGACTTCTGGTCCGAGCACGCCGAGGTCCTCGGTGGCGAGGAGGCGGCGACGGCCCTGGACGAGCTGGCCGTCCTGGACCCGCACGGTGCGCAGCGGCACGCCCTGCTCCGTGACTCCGTCCTCGCCCACGGGGTGACCGCCGCCTACGATCCGCTGATCCTCCAGGAGCAGTTGGCCCAGTGGCTGGAGTGCGCGGACTGGACGGAGTCGCGGGCCTACCTGGAGGAGCACCCGCGCCTGCTGACCGTCCAGCCGCCCGACGACACCCCGTTGGCCCACGTCGCGATGCTCGACATCGGCCGCTCCGAGGGCCTGGACGCCGCGTACCGCCTGGTCGAGGACCGCGAGGCCCTTCAGGCGTACGTGGACCGGGCGTTGGAGGCCGGGGACGGCGTCGCGCTGATGCACGGCGGGGGCATCGAGGGCCAGGTCTTCGGCGACCGGCTCTCCTCGCTCACCCACGCACAGGTGGCCCTGGTCCTCGCGGGGGCCACCGAGGGCTTCGAACCGGACGACCTGGCCGCGCTCCTGCACAAGGCCTCCGAGGAGACCCGGGCCCGGCTGGTGCGGGAGACGGTCGCCCTCAGCGTCCGCCGCCCCGACCCGCACGGGAAGACGTGGCACCGGATCGTTCAGGCGCTGGGCGGGGAGGAGGTCTGAGGTTCAGCGGCCCGCCGCCGCCGCCGGCGGCGGGCCGGCCTGCCGGACCCGATGAGGCTGGAGCGGCCGACCCGTATCTCCATGGCTGCGATCTCGTGGTCGGGGCCTCTCAGTCGGTGTTCTCCAGCCGTCCGCCCCGGCTCGCGGCGATCCGCAAGGTGTCTCCCAGCGACTCGGCGAGCCGAGTGCCCGCGAACCGCAGCTCGCGTTCCCCCACCACGGGCTCCGCCAGCAACTCCCGCGCCTCGGCCAGCACTTCCTCGGCCGAGGCGATCATGGACGCCTCCAGCTCGTCCGCCATCCTGGAGACGCGACTGTCGGAGTCCGTGGTGCTCAGCCAGCACGGCCCCCCGAAGTCGTTGGTCCACGGGAGCAGTCGCAGGGCCCGGCCCTTGCCGTCGAACATCATCTCGGTCGCTACCTCCGGAGAAGGCCCTCTGGTGCACTGCACGAAAGGACGGTTACGGTGTGTGCCGCAATCGTCGCCCTGAGGAACGTGACCTCAACAGAGCGCAGCTGTCCCGGCCTTGGGAACGGGACACACGAAAGGCACGCACCGTGACGTTCAAGCCCCAGCCCCTCACGCCTTATGTGTCCGCCCGCCATTACTTCGGCTCCGAGCAGCGCCGCCACCGCGAGCGGGCGGGCCTGTCCCTCGTCCAGCTCGCGGGCATCGTGAACTCCAGCAAGAGCACGCTGGGCCGCATCGAGACGGCGGAGCTGATGCCGCCGCCGGACATCCCGAGCCGCCTGGACATCGCCTTCGGGACGGACAAGCACTTCCACGGGCTCTACGAGCTGGCCCGGCGGGAGATCCACCCGGACCAGTACCAGCGGTACATGGACTTCGAGTTCCGGGCGGAGGTGATAGAGCAGTACGGGGCGCAGGCGTTGCCGGGGTTGTTGCAGACGGAGGAGTACGCGCGCACGTTTCTCCGCTGCCAGGAAGACCTGAGCGCGGAGCAGGTGGAGGAACGTGTCACAGCGCGCATGTCACGGCAGGAGCGGCAACGTTCGGAGAACCCGCCGTTCCGGTGGGCGATCATCGACGAGGCCGTACTGCGACGTCAGATGGGCGGCGCCGCCTGCATGCGCGAGCAACTGGCCTCGCTCTTGAAGCAGGTGGATACTCCGGACAGTAAAGTTCAGGTGATGCCGTTCAGTGCGGGGCTCCACTCGCTCCTGGGTGGCGCGCTGACTCTCCTGACCCTGCCCGACGGCACATGTGTGGCGTACGAGGAGGGCATCCAGGCCGGCCACCTCTATGAGGACCCGGTCGCGGTGAAGAAGTGGCGGCGGCAGTACGACGTACTGCGAGCCAACTCCCTCACGCTGGACGAGTCAGCGGAACGGATTCGCACCGCGATGGAGGGCTACCGACCATGACCCACTCCCCCGAGCTGAGCACCGCCACCTGGCGCAGCAGCAGTTACAGCAACTCCAACGGGGGCGAATGCGTCGAGATCAGCGACGACTTCCCCGGCACCGTCCCCGTACGCGACAGCAAGAACCCCACCGGACCCGCACTCGTCCTCCAGGCCACCGCCTGGGACGCGTTCATCTCCTCGGTCAAGTAGACGGGAAACGCGGAAGGGGCCTGTCCCACGCGGGTGCGTGGGACAGGCCCCTTCCGTCGTGTCAGGCCTTCGCCGGCTCGGCCTCGCGGGCCTCCTCCGGCTCCGCCCGGTCCGGGACGCCCGTCTTCGCGGCGCGCTTGGCCGCCTTCTTCTTGGCGCGGCGCTCCTTGCGGAGCTCGACCATCGCGTACAGCGTCGGCACCAGCAGCAGGGTCAGCAGCGTGGAGCTGATCAGACCGCCGATCACCACGACGCCCAGCGGCTGCGAGATGAAGCCGCCCTCGCCGGTGACGCCGAGCGCCATCGGGAGCAGGGCGAAGATGGTCGCGAGCGCCGTCATGATGATCGGGCGGAAGCGGTGGCGGCCGCCCTCGATGACGGCTTCCACGATGCCGAGGCCCTGGGCGCGGTACTGGTTGATCAGGTCGATCAGCACGATCGCGTTGGTGACCACGATGCCGATGAGCATCAGCATGCCGATCATCGCGGGGACGCCCAGCGGGGTGCCCGTGATGAGCAGGAGGGCCAGCGCGCCGGTCGCCGCGAACGGGACGGAGACCAGCAGGATCAGCGGCTGGACGAGCGACCGGAACGTGGCCACCAGCAGCATGAAGACGATCGCGATGGCCGCCAGCATGGCGAGGCCGAGCTGCGCGAAGGCTTCGTTCTGATCCTCGCTGACGCCGCCGATGGTGGCGGTGGCGCCCTCCGGGAGGTCCAGGGCGTCGATCTTCTTGGTGAGGTCGGTGCTGACCGCGCCGGTGTTGTCGCCGACGGGCTTGGCGGTGATCGTCGCCGATCGCTGTCCGTCGATCCGGGTCATCGAGACCGGGCCGGGGACGACCTTCACGTCGGCGATGTCACCGAGCTTGACCGGGCCCAGCGGCAGGGCCTTCAGCTCGGCCATGGTGGCGGCCGGGGTGGACGAGCGGATGACGACGTCGCGCTCGGTGTCGTCGAGCGTCGCCGTGCCGGCCGGCGTGCCGCGTACGGCTCCGGCGACGATGCCGCCCAGCGTGGCGGAGTCGAATCCGGCGGCGGCCGCCTTGTCGTTGGCGGTGACCGAGATGCGCGGGACGCTCTGCGCCAGGTCGCTCTGGACGTCGGTGACGTCCTTGATGGTGTCGACCTCGGTGCGGACCGCCTCGGCGGCCTTCTTCAGGACGTCGGCGTCGGCGGCCTTGACCACGACGCTCAGATCCTGGGAGCCGAAGCCGTCGCCCGCGGCGATGGTGGTGTCGCCGATGCCGTCGAGCTTGCCGAGGGCCTCGTCGATGCGGTCCTGGGCGTCCTCGTAGTCCGCGGCGTCCTTGAGGGTGACCTGGTAGGAGGCCTGGTTGGCACCCGTGCCGCCGCCGAAGGCGGCCAGGAAGCCGGAGGAGCCGACGGTGACCTGGTAGTCCTTGACGCCCTTGTCCTGCCCGATGACCTTCTCGACCTTGCGGGCCGCCTCATCGGCGGCTTCCAGGCTGGTGCCGGGGGTCAGCTCCTGCTTGACGGTCAGGACCTCCTGCTCGCCGGCGTCGAGGAAGTTCGTCTTCAGCAGCGGGACCATGCCGAAGGTGCCGAGGAGCACGGCGACGGCGATGACGAGGCTGGTGACCCGGCGGCGGGTCGCGAAGCGCAGGACCGGGACGTAGATCCGCTGGAGCTTGCTGGCCGCTTCCTTCTCCTCGGCGAGGCGGCGGGCCTCCGCCGCGTCCTCGGGGGTGTCCTTGGGCGCGCGCAGGAACCAGTACGACAGCACCGGAACGACGGTCAGCGAGACCAGCAGGGAGGCCAGCAGCGCTGCGGTGATGGTCAGCGAGAACGAGCCGAAGAGCTGGCCGACCACGCCGCCGACCAGCCCGATGGGCAGGAAGACCGCGACGGTGGTGAGCGTGGCGGAGGTGACCGCTCCGGCGACCTCCTTGACCGCGGTGATGATCGCCGCGTGGCGCTCCTCGCCGTAGCCGAGGTGGCGCTTGATGTTCTCCAGGACCACGATCGAGTCGTCGACGACCCGGCCGATGGCGATGGTGAGCGCGCCGAGCGTGAGCACGTTCAGCGACAGGTCGCGGGTCCAGAGGACGATCAGCGCGAGGACGATCGAGAGCGGGATGGAGACCGCGGTGACCAGCGTCGAGCGGATCGAGGCGAGGAAGACCAGGATCACGACGACCGCGAAGACCAGGCCGAGCGCGCCCTCCGTGGTCAGGCCCGAGATCGACTTGGAGACGGCGGGGCCCTGGTCGGAGACGACCGTCACCTCCGCGCCCTCACCGAGGTCCTTACGGAGGTCGGGGAGCTTGTCCTTGACGGCGTCCGAGATGGTGACGGCGCTGCCGTCCTTGTCCATCGTCACCACCACGGCGAGGCTCGGCTTGCCGTTGGTGCGGGTGATGGAGACCGCGTCGGACGGCTCCTGCTTCACCTCGGCGACGTCGCCGAGGCGCACCGGCTTTCCGGGCGCACCGCCCGCCGGGTCCTTGGCGACGACCTGGAGGTCCTCGATCTGCTTCAGCGAGGTGTAGGCGCCGCCGACCTGGATGGTGCGGCTCTTGCCGGACTCGGAGAAGGAGCCGGCCGGCACGGTGGCGCCGCCCGCCTGGAGGGCCTGGGCGAGCGTGCCCGCGTTCAGACCGGCCTCGGCGAGCTTCTTGTCGTCGGGGACGACGGAGACCCGGAGGTCCCGCACGCCGTCCACCGCGACCTGGCCGACGCCGTCGATGCCCTCCAGGGCCGGGACGACCGTGCGGTCGAGCTGGTCGGCCAGGACCTGCTGGTCCTTGTCGGAGGTGACGGCGAGGACCACGGTCGGGATGTCGTCCGTGGAACCGGCGACGACCTGCGGGTCGACGCCGTCGGGCAGCTGGGCGCGGGCCCGGTTCACCGCCTGCTGGATGTCCGCGACGAGCTGCTTCGTGCCCTCGTCGCCGAAGTCGAAGGTCGCCATGATGAGGGCGTTGCCCTCACTGGCGGTGGAGGTGATGCCCTCGACGCCGTCGACGGCCTTGAGGGAGTTCTCCAGCGGCTCGACGACCTGCTTCTCGACCACATCGGGAGACGCACCCTGGTAGGGCGCCAGCACCGAGACCAGCGGCAGTTCGATGGTGGGCAGCAGCTGCTGCTTGAGCTGCGGGATCGCTATCGCGCCGAAGACCAGCGCGACAATCGAGATCAGCCCGATCAGGGCCCTTTGCGCGAGGCTGAATCTGGACAGCCAGGACATGGGTGGGTCTCTCTTCTGTGGCGTACGCGGCAGAGGGCGGGGAGGGGGAAAGCGTCAGGGACCTACACCTCCAGCCCAGTCCTACGATCTCCGCTCCGCGCCGCCCAAACGTCGCCCCCCGGGCTGCTTTCTTATGCCGCGCATACCGCAGGTGGAGTACGCCGCAGTACGCCGAAACTCCCCCGGTCACTCCGCTCGGGGACGCACCAGGCCCGATTCGTAGGCGATTACCACCAATTGGGCCCGGTCCCGGGCTCCCAGCTTCGCCATCGCCCGGTTCACATGGGTCTTGACGGTGAGCGGGCTGACCGCGAGCCGCTCGGCGATCTGGTCGTTGGAGTGGCCGCCCGCGACCTGCACCAGCACCTCGCGTTCGCGGCCGGTGAGCGCCGCCAGCCGCTCCGCGTACTCCGCGCTGTCCGGTCCCTCCCCCGAGCTGCCGCCCTGGGCCAGGAACGTGGCGATGAGCCCCTTGGTCGCGGCGGGCGAGAGCAGCGCCTCGCCGGCCGCGGCGATCCGGATGGCGTTGAGGAGCTCCTCCGGCTCCGCGCCCTTCCCGAGGAAGCCGGAGGCTCCGGCGCGCAGCGACTGGACCACGTACTCGTCGACCTCGAAGGTGGTGAGCATGACCACCCGCACCGCGGACAGCTCCGGGTCGGCGCTGATCATGCGGGTGGCGGCGAGTCCGTCGGTGCCCGGCATCCGGATGTCCATGAGCACCACGTCGGCGCCCGTGGCGCGGGCCAGCTCGACGGCCTCGGCCCCGTCGGCGGCCTCGCCGACCACTTCCATGTCCGGCTCGGAGTCCACCAGCACCCGGAACGCGCTGCGCAGCAGCGCCTGGTCGTCGGCGAGGAGCACCTTGATGGGAGCCTGCTGCGGCACCGTCGTCGGTTCCGGTGCCGGGGTCGGCTGGGTCATCGGCAGAGCCTCGTTCCGCCCGCTGTGCCCGGCCGCTCCGGTTCACCCTTGCGGGCCTCGACCGGAAGGATCGCATGGACCCGGAATCCGCCGCCGTACCGAGGACCCGCGGTGAGGGCGCCGCCGAGGGCGGTGACGCGTTCGCGCATGCCGACCAGGCCGTGACCGCCGCTGTCCAGGTCGTCGTCGGCTCCGGCTCCGGGCCGTCGGGCGGCGCACCCCCGGCCGTTGTCGAGCACGGTGACCTCGGCGGTGGCGCCCACCCGGACGACGCTCACCTCGGCCCTGGCCCCGGCGCCCGCGTGCTTGCGGACGTTGGTCAGGGCCTCCTGGATGACCCGGTAGGCGGCCAGGTCGACGGCGGCGGGCAGCCGGTTCCCGTGGTCGGAGCCGGCCACCTCGACGGGGAGCCCGGCGTTGCGGAAGGTGTCGACCAGTGCGCCGAGGACGGCGAGCCCGGGGGCCGGTTCGGTGGGCGCCTCGGGGTCGCCCTGCTGGCGCAGGAGGCCGACGGTGACCCGGAGTTCGTTGAGCGCGGAGCGGCTGGCGTCGCGGACGTGGGCGAGCGCTTCCTTGGCCTGGTCCGGGCGCTTGTCCATGACGTGGGCGGCGACCCCGGCCTGGACGTTGACCAGGGCGATGTGGTGGGCGACGACGTCGTGGAGGTCCCGCGCGATCCGCAGCCGCTCCTCGGCGACCCGGCGGCGGGCCTCCTCCTCGCGGGTGCGCTCGGCCCGCTCGGCGCGTTCCCGGATGGCGTCGACGAACGCGCGTCTGCTGCGTACGGCGTCCCCGGCGGCCCCGGCCATCCCGGTCCAGGCGAACACGCCGAGGTTCTCCTGGCTGTACCAGGGCGTTGAGCCGAAGACCGTGGAGGCCGCCGTGAGCGCCCCCATGGTCAGCAGCCCGACCCGCCAGGTGGTGGGGCGGTCGGTGCGCGAGGCGACGGTGTAGAGGGCGATGACCGTGCTCATGACGACCGGGGCGGGCGGGTCCATCAAGATGTACTCGGTGGCCGAGAGGGCCCCGGTGGCGGCGAGCACGGCCATCGGACGCCGTCGCCGCAGGACCAGGGCCACGGCGGCGAGGACCATCAGGAGCACGCTGAACAGCTCGGGGGTGCGGGTGCCGAAGGTCGGCCCGTGTCCGGTGCCCGGGTCCGCGAACGAGCCGCAGATCATCGCGACGAGGGAGCCGAGGGCGAGGGCAGCGTCGAACGCGAGGGGATGGTCCCGGAGCCAGCGGCGGGCGCGCGCGAAGCCGGACGAGAGGGTGGTCACGTCCAGCTACGGTACGCGGCCCCCGCTCGGGGACGGGAGCCTTCCACGGGGAGGGGCGGCCCCGGAGCACCGCTGCCCCGCGTCCGGCGGACCGGGCGCGGGGCAGGGTGCGGGGTGCTGGTGCTGGTGCGGCGATCCACGGGCCCGCCGGGGCCGGCCCGTGGATTCAGTTGGGGATGAGCCCGCCGTCGCTGAGCATGGCGGTGACGTCTTCGAGGGTGGCGTCGGGCGCCGGCAGGATCAGCTCGGACGGCTCCAGGGAGTCGTCCGGCAGCGGAGTGCCGAGCTCGCGCACCTTGTCCAGGAGCGCGTGGAGGGTCGTGCGAAAGCCGGGGCCGTCGCCGCTCTCCATCTCCTTGAGCAGGACATCGTCGAGCTCGTTCAGTTCGACGAAGTGACTGTCGGCCAGCTTGACCTGGCCCTCCCCCATGATCCGTACGATCATGACGCTGCCTTACTGCTTGTCGAACTTGTGCGGGGACGACTGCTGCGACTGCGGCGCACTGTCCTGCGCGCCGCCCTCGATGGCCTGCTGCGAGGACGAGGAGCCGCCGGCCAGCTCGGCCTTCATGCGCTGCAGCTCCAGCTCCACATCGGTGCCGCCGGAGATCCGGTCCAGCTCGGCGGCGATGTCGTCCTTCGCCGTGCCGGTCGGGTCGTCCAGGGCGCCGGAGGCGAGCAGTTCGTCGATGGCGCCGGCCCGCGCCTGGAGCTGCTGCGTCTTGTCCTCGGCCCGCTGGATCGCGAGACCCACATCGCCCATCTCCTCGGAGATGCCGGAGAAGGCCTCACCGATCCGGGTCTGGGCCTGGGCCGCCGTGTAGGTGGCCTTGATGGTCTCCTTCTTCGTGCGGAAGGCGTCGACCTTGGCCTGGAGGCGCTGGGCCGCGAGGGTGAGCTTCTCCTCCTCGCCCTGCAGCGTCGTGTGCTGCGTCTCCAGGTCGGTGACCTGCTGCTGGAGGGCCGCGCGCCGGGACAGCGCTTCGCGCGCCAGGTCCTCGCGGCCCAGCGCCAGCGCCTTGCGGCCCTGGTCCTCCAGCTTGGACGACTGGCCCTGCAGCTGGTTCAGCTGCAGCTCCAGGCGCTTGCGGGACGTCGCCACGTCGGCGACGCCGCGGCGCACCTTCTGAAGCAGCTCCAGCTGCTTCTGGTACGAGTAGTCGAGGGTCTCGCGCGGATCCTCGGCCCGGTCAAGGGCCTTGTTTGCCTTCGCGCGGAAGAGCATCCCCATACGCTTCATGACACCGCTCATGGGCTTCGCGCGCCCCCTTCTGACGGACTGGACTCCAGCACTCCCGATAGAACCCACAGTACGGGCCCTGTCTCTATTACCGCACTGTTCGGGCGTCGATGTGCTCCTCCCCAAGGACGAGTACGCCCCGTGAACACTCCCGCCCAGGGTGTAGGTGAGGCATCGGGACATTCTGGTGACGGGCGCGGGAACGGGCGGTTGACACCCGTATCGCCCCGTCGGGACACCGGTGGGGACGCCGTCCGTTGCCGGATCGTTCCCGCCCGGGTCTCCGGGCCCGCGCGCCGACCCCGTACCCTTGGGTTTTGTGTTCCGTAGCCGTGCCAAGACAGAGAAGGCCCCCACCGACAAGGTGACGGCGGACCTCTCCCAGCAGCCCCGCGACCCGCAGGCTCCCAAGGGTCGCCCCACCCCCAAGCGCAGCGAGGCCCAGACGCAGCGCCGTCGCGCCGCGTCCAGTGCGCCGACCGATCGCAAGGCGGCCATGAAGCGCCAGCGCGAAGCGCGGCGCACCGACCTGGCCCGGCAGCGCGAGGCGCTCGCCTCGGGCGACGAGCGCTACCTCCCGGTCCGCGACAAGGGGCCGGTCAGGCGCTTCGTCCGCGATTACGTGGACTCGCGCTTCTGCATCGCCGAGTGGTTCCTGCCGCTCGCCGTGATCATCCTGATCCTCAGCGTGATCCAGGTGCAGAACATCCAGAGCATCTCGTTGCTGCTCTGGCTCGGCGTGATCATCCTGATCGTGATCGACTCGATCGGTATCTCGATGCGTCTGAAGAAGCAGCTGCGCGAGCGCTTCCCGGACACGCCGAAGCGCGGAGCCGTGGCGTACGGCCTGATGCGCACGCTCCAGATGCGCCGACTGCGGCTTCCGAAGCCGCAGGTCAAGCGCGGAGAGCGGCCCTGAGCACGGAGGCCTCCGGCTTCACCGGGGTCTCCTCGGCGTGGCTGGCAGGTCTCGGCGGCGTACGCAACCGGGTCCGCCAGGAGCTCGTCGCGCGGCAGCTGGACGAGCAGATAGCCGGGCGGTTCCCGGTGGGGCAGCGGCTGCGCGTCCTCGACGTCGGCATGGGCCAGGGCACCCAGGCCCTGCGCCTGGCGCGGGCCGGTCACTCGGTGACCGGCCTGGAGTCGGACGCCGCGATGCTGACGGCGGCCCGTGAGTCCCTGGCGACCGAGCCCGAGGGCATCCGGGAGCGGGTCAGGCTCATCGAGGGCGACGGCCGGGACACCGGCGTGCACTTCCTGCCCGGCAGCTTCGACGTGGTGCTGTGCCACGGCGTCCTGATGTACGTCGAGGAGCCGGACCCGATGCTGGCCGGGCTCGCCCGGATGCTGGCCCCCGGCGGGCTGCTCTCCCTGCTCGTGCGGAACGCGGACGCGCTCGCGATGCGCCCGGGGCTCGCCGGCGACTTCGGCGCGGCCCTGACCGCCTTCGACACCGCCACGTACACCAACCGCCTCGGCCTCACCGTGCGGGCCGACCGGCTCGACGCGCTGCGGGCCACGCTCGCGGGGATCGCCGCGCCGCTGCACGCCTGGTACGGCGTGCGGGTCTTCACGGACAACGTGGCGGACGGGACGGAGCTGCCGGCCGAGGAGCTGGAGCGGGCCCTGTCCCTGGAGGACCGGGCCGGGCGGACCGACCCCTACCGGGGTGTGGCGGCGCTGCTGCATCTGTGCGGCGTGCGCGGCTGACGCGGACATCACGCGGGTGGGCCCGTTCGGCTCATCAGTTCGGGCACCCGGGCGGGGCGGGCCCCAGACTCCGGATATGGACGTATCCCCCTCCCGCAGCCGGGCGCGCAGGCTGCTGCTTCCCCTGTCCGCGGCCGTCTGCGCCATCGCCCTGGCAGGCGGCTGCTCCGGTACGAGTCCGGCGGCTCCCGCCCCCGAAGCCAGTGCGTCCGGTACGGCGCAGGGGGCGGTGGAACGCGCCCCCGACGACCTGGAGAACGCCTACCAGGACGTCATCAACGACGTACTGCCGTCGGTGGTGCAGATCGACGCCTCGGAAGGCCTCGGTTCCGGGGTCGTCTACGACGACAGGGGGCACATCGTCACCAACGCCCATGTGGTCGGCGACGAGAAGACGTTCAAGGTCAGCGTCGCCACCGGGGAGGCGGTGCTGAGCGCCTCGCTGGTCTCCTCCTACCCGGAGCAGGACCTGGCCGTGATCAAGCTCGACGAGGTGCCGGACGGGCTGAAGCCCGCGAAGTTCGGCGACGCGGAAAAGGTCGAGGTGGGGCAGATCGTGCTGGCGATGGGCTCGCCGCTCGGCCTGTCCAGCAGCGTCACCCAGGGCATCGTCTCGGCACTCGGCCGGACCGTGAGCGAGAGCCGGGCGGGCGGCGGCACGGGCGCGACGATCGCCAACATGGTGCAGACGTCCGCGGCGATCAACCCCGGCAACAGCGGCGGGGCGCTCGTCAACCTCGACAGCCAGGTGATCGGCATTCCGACCCTCGCGGCGACCGACCCGCAGATGGGCGACAGCGCGGCTCCGGGCATCGGCTTCGCGATCCCCGTCTCGATGGTGAGGACGGTCGCCGACCAGATCATCAAGGACGGCAAGGTCACCGATTCGGGCCGGGCCGCGCTGAACATCACGGGCCGCACGGTCGTCGACGACAGCTACCGGCCCGCCGGGGTGGCGCTGGTCAGCGTGGAGCGGGGCGGCGCGGCGGACGACGCGGGGCTGAGGCCCGGGGACACCATCACGAAGATCGAGGACAGCGAGGTCACCACGATCACCTCGCTCTCCGAGGCGCTGGCGGGCGACAAGCCGGGCCAGAAGGTGAGCGTGACGTACACGCGCGACGGCGACAGCCGGACGGCGGAGGTCACGCTCGGGGAGATCTGAGCCTCCTCCGGCAGCGGGAAGGGCGGTACGGGAGACCCGTACCGCCCTTCCCGCTGTCGACTGTCGGCCGAACCTCAGGAGCTGTCGGCCTCCAGGCTCATCGGGCCGTAGATCTTGGTGGCGTCCTCGAAGAGCGTCACCTGTGCGGCGCCGCCCTCCAGGAGCTCCTTCCAGAACTCACCGATCCAGGACTCCGCGTCGCCCTGGGTGGTGAACTCCTCCGGCTGCAGCGCCGGCTCCGTCTCCGTACCGTCGGACTTCTCGAACCGCCACGTCCACGCCATGCCAGCCTCCTGGGTCACGTTGCTTCCCGAAGCGTAGCCGGACGCGCACCTCGCGCGGGGACACGGGAGGATCAAGGTGTGGAACTGACTCTGCTCGGCACCGGAGCCCCCGACGGGCTGCCTCGCCCCTCCTGTCCCTGCGCCGCCTGCGCCTCGGCCCGCGGCCCGTGGGCGCGGGCCGCGACGGCCCTGCTGGTCGACGACGCGCTGCTGCTGGACCTCATCCCCGGAGCGGTGTTCGCCGCCGCCCGTGCGGGGCGCTCGCTGAGCGCGGTCCGGCAGGTGCTGCTGACGCACCCGCACGACGGGCCCGCCGTCGAACTGCCCGCCCTCCTGCCGCCGGCCGGCCGGGTTCCGGACGGCCAAGTCCTGACGCTGATCAGCGGGCACCGGGTGCGGGCGATGGCGATGGACGCCCCGGGGACCGGGTACGAGGTGACCGCCCCGGAGGGCGAGCGGCTGCTGTACCTTCCGCCGGGGGCCGCCCCCTCCGGCCTGCCCGAGCGGCTGGACCGGCCCCTGGACATGGTCGTCCTCGATGTGATCGGGCGGCCCGACGCGGTGGCCCGGCTGCGGGCGGCCGGAGCGGTCGGGCCGGCCACCGAGGTGATCGCGGTCCACCTGGACCACGACGCCCCGCCGGGCCCGGCGCTGGAACGCCGGCTGGCGGCGGCCGGTGCGCGGGCGGTGCCGGACGGGACGACGCTGGTGGTGGGCGAGTACCACGCGGTGCCGGACGTGCCGCGCCGGGTGCTGGTGACGGGGGGCGCGCGGTCGGGGAAGTCCCTGGAGGCGGAGCAGCGCATGGAGACGCTCCCGGAGGTGGTGTACGTGGCGACCGGCGGCCGCCGCGACGGGGACCCGGAGTGGGCGGCCCGGATCGGACTGCACCGGGAGCGCAGGCCCGGCGCCTGGCGGACCGAGGAGACCTGCGAGGTCGCGGAGCTGCTGCGGGCGGACGGGCCGCCGCTGCTGATCGACTGCCTGTCGCTGTGGCTGACGGACGCGATGGACCGGGTGGAGGCATGGGAGGACGGGCGGTGGCACGGTGGCGGCGAGGCGGCGTTGCGGGAGCGGGTCGCGGAGCTGGTCGCCGCGGTGCGCGGGACCCGGCGGCCGGTCGTGCTGGTGACCAACGAGGTGGGGTCCGGGGTGGTGCCGGCGACGTCGGCGGGGCGGCGGTTCCGGGACGAGCTGGGGCGGCTGAACGCGGCGGTCGCGGCCGAGTGCGAGCAGGTGCTGCTGGTGGTGGCGGGGCAGGTGCTGGTGCTGCGGGGGTGAGCGGCTCGCTGTGGGGGCGGGGTCCGGCGCCTTCCCCTCCCCTGTGCCCCTGCTCGGGGCACGGTCCTCGGGGTGGGCCGACCGGTACTGTTCCGGCTGGGGCCTGTCCGGTCCTGATCCGCCGGACACGCCCCGGGGGCCCGCCGCCGGGTTCCCGGACCGGATCCGACGTGACGACCCGCGAGGCAGACCTCCGTGAACCTGGACGACTTCTCCGACCTGATCCAACGCCCCGACGGGGGTGTGCGGCGCGATGCCGAGGAGCGGCGCGAGCGGCTGACCGTACCCCCGGGGGCGCTCGGACGGCTCGACGAGCTGGGCGAGTGGCTCAGCGCCGCGCAGCAGTCCGTGCCGGTCAGGGCCGTCGAGCAGCCGCGTCTGGTGCTCTTCGCCGGTGACCACGGGGTGGCGGAACTGGGCGTCTCGGGCCGGCCCGCGGGAAGCGCGTACGAGCTGGTGCGCTCCGCCCTCGACGGCGCGAGCCCGGTCTCGGTGCTGGCGCGGCGCTTCTCGGTGCCGATGCGGATCGTGGACGTCTCCCTGGACTGCGATCCGGAGCTGCTGCCCGAGTCCGTGGTGCGGCACCGGGTGCGGCGGGGTTCGGGGCGGATCGACGTCGAGGACGCGATCAGCGCGGAGGAGGCCGAGCAGGCGGTCCGTCTGGGCATGGCGATCGCCGACGAGGAGGCGGACTCCGGCACCGATCTGGTGGTGCTCGGCGACCTCAGCGTGGGCGGGACCACGGCCGCGGCCACCCTCGTCGCGGCGCTCTGCGGAACGGACGCCTCCGTGGTGACCGGTCGCGGTGGCGCGGGCATCGACGACCTGGCGTGGATGCGCAAGTGCGCGGCGATCAGGGACGCGCTGCGCCGGGCCCGGCCGGTGCTCGGTGACCAGCTGGAGCTGCTGGCGACGTCGGGCGGGGCGGATCTGGCGGCGATGACGGGCTTCCTGTTGCAGAGCGCGGTGCGCCGGATGCCGGTGATCCTGGACGGGGTCGTCTCGGCGGCCTGCGCGCTGGTGGCGCAGCGCGCGGCGTTCCGGGCGCCGGACTGGTGGCTGGCCGGTCAGGTCAGCGGGGAGCCCGCGCAGACGAAGGCGCTGGACCGGATGGCGCTGACCCCGCTGCTGGACCACGGCGTGACGGTGGGCGAGGGCAGCGGTGCGCTGCTGGCGCTGCCGCTGGTGCAGGCGGCCGCGGCGCTGGCCGCCGAACTGCCGGAGCGGGAACCGGAGAAGACCGTGGACGAGCAGGACGCGGAGGGCGCGGAAGCCCCGGAGTCGGGGCCCGAGTCGGAGGCGGCGGCCCTCGACGGGGTCTGAGACCGAGGTGTGCCCGGGCCCTCAGGACCTGGGCGCGGGCGGCGGGACGCGGTCCGGGGCGCCGCCGATGAGGTCCTGGAACTTCCGGCGCGGCCCGGCCCAGCGCACGTCGTGGTGGTAGGCCCGCAGCAGAGCCCGGGAGCGGGCCCGGTGGCGGTGGCGGTAGAAGCGCCTGGCCCAGGGCGAGGTGGGGCGGGCCAGCCGGATCGCGCCGACCAGCGCGACGAGGGGGACGAGGGTGCCGAGCACCGCCATCCGCAGCTTGCCCTTGAACAGGGCGATCAGGACGAAGCAGAAGTTGATCGCGTAGGTCGTGATGAGGCCGAGCCTCCCCTGCTCCTCCTCGTCGGTGACGTCGTCGACGCCGAGCGGCGAGAAGCCCGCCAGGACCAGCGCCACCAGCGAGAAGGTCAGCACGACCACCTCCACGCTGCGGCGGCCCTCCTCGGTCCAGTACACGTCGTCCAGATGCAGGATCAGGGCGAACTCGTCCAGCACCAGACCGGCCCCCACCCCGAAGACCACCGCGCAGATCCCGGCGGCCAAGCCGTGCCGCCCGGCGGCCACCGCGCCGAAGCCGCCGATCACCGACAGCACGACCCCGGGCACCACGTGGTGGATGTGCACCCCGCCCGGCGTGATGTCGCGGAACGGGCCCTTCCCGGCGCGGATCATGCGGGTGATGGTGCGGGTGATCGCGAAGGTCAGGACGAAGGCGGCCAGCGCGAGGAGCAGCGGCATCTTGCCCGGCTCCGCGATGTTGTCGTGCCACCAGTGACCCATGCCACCCACTCCCGTTACGTCAGGTTTCGCGGCGATTGGCGCGTTTCGCCCAATCTATCGGTGGGGCCCAGCGGCTAGCCTGCCCGCGGTGACCTCCCTGAACAGCCACGGCATACGTTTCGCCTTCGGCACCCTGACCGTTCTGCCCGTCCGCGTGACCCGCTGGGACCGTGCGACCGCCCGCTCCGGAATGCTCTGCGCCCCGCTCGCCGGGCTCGTCGCGGGGCTGCTCGCCGGGGCCCTCGGCTCGCTGTCGCTGCTGGCCGGCTCGGGGCCGCTGCTCGCGGCGGTCGCCTCCGTCGCGGTGCCCGCCGCCCTCACCCGGGGGCTGCACCTGGACGGCCTGGCGGACACGGCGGACGGCCTCGGCAGCGGAAAGCCGGCCGAGGACGCACTGCGGATCATGAAGCAGTCCGACATTGGGCCGTTCGGTGTCATCACGCTGCTGCTGGTCCTGCTGACCCAGGTCGCCGTCCTTTTCGAGCTGTACGGGCAGGGCTGGGAGCACGGGGCCCTCGGGGCCGTCGTCGCGGGCGTCGCCGCCCGCCTCGCCCTGACCCTGGCGTCCCGTCAGGGCGTCCCGGCGGCCCGGCCGGAGGGGCTCGGCGCGGTGGTGGCGTCCACCGTCCCGGCCGGATGGGCGCTGCTCGCGGCGGTGGTGACGGTGGCGCTGTGCGCGGCGGCGGGCGCGCCGCTGGGCCCGTACGGGGCGCTGCACCACGCGCTCGCGGTGCTCGTCGCGCTCGCCGCGGGCGAACTGCTGCTGCGGCACTGCGTGCGGCGGCTCGGCGGGGTCACCGGGGACGTCTTCGGGGGCGTCGGGGAGACGGCGGCGACGGCGGCCCTGGTGGCGCTGGCGCTCGGGACCTGACGGAGGGGCACATCGGCGGCCGTGCTTCCCGGGCCGTTCCGGACCGCCGTAACGGTCGGAAAAGGTCCCGGAAGCCCCGCCGCCGTCACGGAGCAGGAACCTCGCGCGTAGGCTCATTCCCGGCACATCGTCGGGGCGTCTACGATGCGCCGGGCACGGTCGGCCCACCCCTCGACCGAACTCGAACTCAACGGAAGCGAGATTTCACCACCGTGACTGCTCTCACTCTCAGCACTGCCGGTGCGGCGACGCTGCGCGCCGACGCACTCGTCGTCGGCGTAGCCAAGGGCGTCAAGGGCCCGGTCCTCGCGCCCGGCGCCGAGGACGTGGACAAGGCGTTCGACGGAAAGCTCGCCGCCGTCCTCGCGACCCTGGGTGCCACCGGTGCCGAGGGCGAACTGACCAAGCTGCCCGCCGCGTCCGGCCTCAAGGCCCCGGTCGTCGTCGCGGTCGGTCTCGGTCCGGTCCCGGACAAGGAGGACGCCTACGACGCCGAGGCGCTGCGCCGCGCGGCGGGCACCGCGGCCCGTGCGCTGACCGGCTCCAAGAAGGCCGGCTTCGCGCTGCCCGCCGCCTCCGTCGAGGACGCCGCCGCCGTCGCCGAGGGCGCGCTCCTGGGCGCGTACGCCTTCACCGCCTACCAGGGCGGCGAGAACAAGCTCGCCCCCAAGGACGCGAAGTCCAAGGACAGTGGCCCGAAACTGCCGCTCGCCGAGGTGGCCCTGCTCGGCGCCAAGCCGCGCGACAAGGCCTACAAGGCGGCCGTCGAGCGCTCGCTGGCCCTGGTCGAGGAGATCAACCGCGCCCGCGACCTGATCAACACCCCGCCGAACGACCTGTACCCGGAGTCCTTCGCCGCCGTGGCCACCGCCGCGGGCAAGGAGCACGGCGTCAAGGTCCAGGTCCTCGACGAGAAGGCCCTCGTCAAGGGTGGCTTCGGCGGCATCCTCGGCGTCGGCCAGGGCGCCGAGCGCGGCCCGCGCCTGGTGAAGCTCGCCTACACGCACCCGAAGGCGGAGAAGACCCTGGCCCTGGTGGGCAAGGGCATCACCTACGACTCGGGCGGCATCTCGCTCAAGCCGGCCGGCCACAACGAGACGATGAAGTGCGACATGGCCGGCGCCGCCGCCGTGTTCGCCGCCGTCGTCACGGCCGCCCGCCTGGGCCTGAAGGTCAACGTCACCGGCTGGCTGGCGCTGGCCGAGAACATGCCCTCCGGCAACGCCACCCGCCCCGGTGACGTGCTCCGCATGTACAGCGGCAAGACCGTCGAGGTGCTCAACACCGACGCCGAGGGCCGGCTCGTCCTGGCCGACGCGCTGACCCGCGCCTCGGAGGAGAAGCCGGACGCGATCGTCGACGTGGCGACCCTGACCGGCGCGATGGTGCTGGCGCTCGGCAACCGCACCTTCGGTGTGATGGCCAACGACGACGCCTTCCGCACCTCGATCCACGAGATCGCCGAGGAGGTCGGCGAGCCTTCCTGGCCGATGCCGCTCCCCGCCGACCTGCGCAAGGGCATGGACTCCCCCACCGCCGACATCGCCAACATGGGCGAGCGGATGGGCGGCGGCCTGGTGGCGGGCCTGTTCCTGAAGGAGTTCGTGGGCGAGGGCATCGCCTGGGCGCACCTGGACATCGCGGGCCCCGCCTTCCACGAGGGCGCGCCGTACGGCTACACCCCCAAGGGCGGCACCGGCTCCGCGGTCCGCACCCTGGTGCGGCTCGCCGAGCGCACCGCCGACGGCGACCTCGGCTGAGTTCCCGCCTTCCGTCGCGTACGGCCCCGGGCATAGGTCCGGGGCCGTACGTGTTCTCGGAGCGTAAGCGGCAAGGATGAGCGGAACAGGCCGGATGGGGGACGGAGGGCGAGCGGGTTTCGCTCTCGACGAACACCGGCCGAAACCGTAGGTATCTACGCAGCAGTAACCCTCCGGGACGGACGATCATCCGTCCCGGACCCGGGCCCCGCGTCCCGCCCACCGTCGACAAGTGCGAAGATGGGTTCTCGGCAGGACAGGGCCCCCACCACAGGGCCGAAGACAGAAGCGGCCGCACACCAGCCGACCGGCCGGTCACACCCCAGCCATGGGGCCCGGCGTACGGCGCACATGCATGGAGGACGTGACGTGGCGAACGACGCCAGCACCGTTTTCGACCTAGTGATCCTCGGCGGTGGCAGTGGCGGTTACGCCGCGGCCCTGCGCGGAGCGCAGCTGGGCCTGGACGTCGCCCTGATCGAGAAGGGCAAGGTCGGCGGCACCTGCCTGCACAACGGCTGCATCCCCACGAAGGCACTGCTGCACGCGGGCGAGATCGCGGACCAGGCCCGCGAGTCGGCCCAGTTCGGCGTGAAGGCGACCTTCGAGGGCATCGACATGGAGGCCGTCAACAAGTACAAGGACGAGGTGATCTCGGGCCTGTACAAGGGTCTCCAGGGACTCATCGCCTCGCGCAAGGTCCACTACATCGAGGGTGAGGGCAAGCTCTCCTCCCCCACCTCGGTGGACGTGAACGGCCAGCGTGTCCAGGGCCGCCACGTGCTGCTGGCGACCGGCTCCGTGCCGAAGTCGCTGCCCGGCCTGGAGATCGACGGCAACCGGATCATCTCCTCGGACCACGCGCTGAAGATGGACCGCGTCCCGAAGTCCGCGATCGTGCTGGGCGGCGGCGTCATCGGCGTCGAGTTCGCCTCGGCGTGGAAGTCCTTCGGCACCGAGATCACCATCGTCGAGGGCCTCAAGCACCTCGTCCCGGTCGAGGACGAGAACAGCTCCAAGCTTCTTGAGCGCGCGTTCCGCAAGCGCGGCATCAAGTTCAACCTCGGCACCTTCTTCGACAAGGCCGAGTACACCGAGGACGGCGTCCGCGTGACGCTCGCCGACGGCAAGACCTTCGAGGCGGAGCTGCTGCTCGTCGCCATCGGCCGCGGCCCGGTCTCCCAGGGCCTGGGCTACGAGGAGCAGGGCGTCGCGATGGACCGCGGCTATGTCCTGGTCGACGAGTACATGCAGACCAACGTCCCGACGATCTCGGCCGTGGGCGACCTCGTCCCGACCCTCCAGCTCGCCCACGTCGGCTTCGCCGAGGGCATCCTGGTGGCGGAGCGTCTCGCCGGCCTGAAGACCGTCCCGATCGACTACGACGGCGTGCCCAAGGTGACGTACTGCCACCCCGAGGTCGCCTCCGTCGGCATCACCGAGGCCAAGGCCAAGGAGATCTACGGCGCGGACAAGGTCGTCGCCCTCAAGTACAACCTCGCGGGCAACGGCAAGAGCAAGATCCTGAAGACCGCGGGCGAGATCAAGCTCGTCCAGGTCAAGGATGGTGCCGTGGTCGGCGTCCACATGGTGGGCGACCGCATGGGCGAGCAGGTCGGCGAAGCCCAGCTGATCTACAACTGGGAGGCGCTGCCCTCCGAGGTCGCCCAGCTCATCCACGCACACCCGACGCAGAACGAGGCGATGGGCGAGGCTCACCTGGCGCTGGCCGGCAAGCCTCTCCACGCCCACGACTGATCCCCCGGTCCCGGGCGCGACGACCGACCACTTCCGCAATTTCGTAAGGAGCAACTGAAACCATGTCGGTTTCCGTAACCCTTCCGGCGCTCGGCGAGAGCGTCACCGAGGGCACTGTCACCCGTTGGCTGAAGGCCGAGGGCGAGCGCGTCGAGGCCGACGAGCCGTTGCTCGAGGTCTCGACCGACAAGGTCGACACCGAGATCCCGGCCCCCGCGTCCGGTGTTCTGGCCTCCATCAAGGTCGCCGAGGACGAGACCGTCGAGGTCGGCGCCGAGCTGGCCGTCATCGACGACGGCTCGGGCGCTCCGGCCGAGGCCGAGGCCCCGCAGGCCGAGGCTCCCGCAGCCGAGGCGCCCGCCGCCGAGCCCGCCTCCACCCCGGCCCCGCAGGCCGAGGAGGCGCCCACCGCCCCGTCGACCGAGACCGAGGCTCCGGCCCAGGCCCCGACCGCCGAGGCGACCACCGGCGGTTCGTCCGCCGAGGGCACCGACGTCACCCTCCCGGCGCTCGGCGAGAGCGTCACCGAGGGCACCGTCACCCGCTGGCTCAAGGAGGTCGGCGAGGAGGTGGCCGAGGACGAGCCGCTGCTGGAGGTCTCGACGGACAAGGTCGACACCGAGATCCCCGCCCCGGTCGCCGGTGTGCTGCTGGAGATCGTGGTCGGCGAGGACGAGACCGCCGAGGTCGGCGCGAAGCTCGCCGTCATCGGCGCTCCGGGCGCGGCCCCGGCCGCCGCTCCGGCGCAGCCCGCCGCCCCGGCCCAGGAGGCCCCGAAGCAGGAGGCCCCGAAGGCCGAGGCGCCGAAGCAGGAGGCCCCCGCGGCTCCCGCCCCGGCCCCCGCCGCTCCGGCCGCCCCCGCGGCTCCGGCTCCGGCCGCTCCGGCTCCCGCCGCTCCCGCTCCGGCCCCGGCGGCTCCCGCCACCCCGGCTCCGGCGCAGCCCGCCCCCGCCGCCCCGGCGCCGGCCGCTCCGGCCGCGCCCTCCGGTGACGACGGCGCGTACGTCACGCCGCTGGTCCGCAAGCTCGCGTCCGAGAACAACGTGGACCTGAGCGCGGTCAAGGGCACCGGCGTCGGTGGCCGTATCCGCAAGCAGGACGTCGTCGCCGCCGCGGAGGCCGCCAAGGCCGCCGCAGCCGCTCCGGCCCCGGCCGCTGCTCCGGCGGCAGCCAAGGCGCCGAAGCTGGAGGCGTCGCCGCTGCGCGGTCAGACGGTCAAGATGACCCGCATGCGCAAGGTCATCGGCGAGAACATGATGAAGGCGCTGCACTCGCAGGCCCAGCTGACCTCGGTCGTCGAGGTCGACATCACCAAGCTGATGAAGCTGCGCAACCAGGCGAAGGCCGCCTTCCTCGCCCGTGAGGGCGTCAAGCTGTCCCCGATGCCGTTCTTCGTGAAGGCGGCGGCCCAGGCGCTGAAGGCCCACCCGGTCGTCAACGCCCGGATCAACGAGGACGAGGGCACCATCACGTACTTCGACTCGGAGAACATCGGCATCGCCGTGGACGCCGAGAAGGGTCTGATGACCCCGGTCATCAAGAGTGCGGGCGACCTGAACATCGCCGGCATCTCCAAGAAGACCGCGGAGCTCGCGGGCAAGGCGCGTGGTGGCGGCCTGACGCCGGACGACATGTCCGGCGCCACCTTCACCATCACCAACACCGGTTCGCGCGGTGCGCTGTTCGACACCGTCATCGTGCCCCCGAACCAGGCGGCCATCCTGGGCATCGGCGCCACGGTCCGCCGTCCGGTGGTCATCGACCACCCGGACCTCGGCGAGACGATCGCGGTGCGCGACATGACGTACGTCGTGCTCTCCTACGACCACCGTCTGGTGGACGGCGCGGACGCCGCCCGCTACCTGACGTCGGTCAAGGCGATCCTGGAGGCGGGTGAGTTCGAGGTCGAGCTCGGCCTCTGAACTCCCCTGCTGTAACCAGCCTCACCAGCGGCGCCCCCGTCCGGAACTCATCCGGGCGGGGGCGCCGCCGTATTGTCTAGGACGGAGTGGCACGTGGAGGGTGGAAAAAGGAGCGAGGCTGGGTGCGTGCAGCTGCAAGGCGGAGGATTGAGGCATGGCGGAGCCATGGTGATTGACGACAACGCCGCAGATGCGCGTGCCCAGCCCCGCGACGCCGCCCTCCACGTGCCGCTCCGTCCGACACCACAGAAGGCCTACCGCCGCCGTGATGATGTAGGCAGCACCGGTCTGCCCTGAAGGAGCCCTCCATGACCCCGCCCGTCGTCCACTCGCTGCGCGAACAGATCCGCGAGCACATCGTGGAGGGGATCGTCAGCGGGCGCTGGAAGCCGGGTGAGCGGATCGTGGAGCGCCGCATCGCCACCGAGCTGGAGGTCAGCCAGACGCCCGTGCGCGAGGCGCTGCGCGAGCTGGAGACGCTCCGGCTCATCGAGTCGGCCCCCAACAAGGGCGTCCGCGTCCGCAATCTCACCGCGGCCGATCTGGAGGAGAGCTACCCGGTCCGGGCCGGCCTGGAGCAGATCGCGGCGGAGCTGGCGGCCCCGCGGCTCGGCCGGGACTGCTCGGCGCTGGCCCCGCACGTGGCCGCGCTGTACGAGGCGGACCGGCTGGCCGACGGCGAGGCGCAGGTGCGGCACACGGTCGGCTTCCACCGGGAGTTGGTGCGGGCGGCCGGGAACGCGGTGCTGCTGCACACCTGGGAGGGGCTGGGCATCGAGGTGTTCACCGCCCTGTCGATCCGCTGGCTGGGCACGGTGCAGAAGTCGTACGCGGAGGAGCACCAGACGCTCATCGACGCCTTCCTCGCCGAGGACCCGGGGATCGGGGCCCTGGTGAAGGCGCACGTGCTCGGCTGCGCACCCCGCGCCTGAGCCTTCCCGGCGCCTGCGAGCTTCCCGGCGCCCCTCGCCCGGCCACCCCTGCGAAGCGCCGATCATCTGGCGCCCAGCCTGCTCTTCCGTGCAGGTCAGCGCCCTATTTGCACGCTATTTCGCGTCACTCCGTGCCCCCATTCGAGGCACCCCATGCCACTTTTCTTCGTATCGAGAAGTTTTACCTTCAATCCTTTGATCGATCATCGATCAGCGCCTTACAGTTCATCTCGCGGGCCCACCGGCCCCATCGCCCTGTCCTGCCAGCCAGGGCCTTCTCCACCCCCCTCCTCTCCGGAAGGCGGCGATCATGACCGACCCCGTAGGAAAGCTTCCGAGCGAGCTCGACCAGCTCCCGGACCGTGACCCCGAGGAGACCGCCGAATGGGCGGCCTCCCTGGACGCCGTCACCCAGGCTGCCGGCCCGCACCGTGCCGCGTACCTGATGCGCCGCTCGCTGCAGCACGCCGAGGGCGCCGGTCTCGCGCTGCCCAAGCTGCTGGAGACCGATTACGTCAACTCCATCCCGACCGCCGCCGAGCCCGCGTTCGACGGCGACCTGGAGATGGAGTCGAGGATCACCGCGTGGAACCGCTGGAACGCGGCCGCGATGGTGACCCGGGGAGCCAGGTACGGGGTCGGCGGCCACATCGCCACCTTCGCCTCGGCCGCCTGGCTCTACGAGACCGGCTTCAACCACTTCTTCCGCGGCAAGGAGGGGGACGGCTCCGGCGACCAGCTCTACATCCAGGGCCACGCCTCCCCCGGCATCTACGCCCGCGCCTTCCTCGACGGCCGGCTCAGCGAGCGGCAGCTGGACAACTTCCGCCAGGAGACGGGCGGCGACGGTCTGCCGTCCTACCCGCACCCGCGGCGGCTGCCCTGGCTGTGGGAGTTCCCCACCGTGTCGATGGGCCTCGGCCCGCTCTCGGCGATCTACCAGGCGCGCTTCAACCGCTATCTGGCCAACCGCAACATCAAGGACACGGCCAACTCGCACGTCTGGGCTTTCCTGGGCGACGGCGAGATGGACGAGCCCGAGTCGACGGCCGCCCTCGCGCTGGCCTCCCGTGAGCAGCTCGACAACCTGACCTTCGTCATCAACTGCAACCTGCAGCGCCTCGACGGCCCGGTCCGCGCCAACTTCCGCGTGGTCCAGGAGCTGGAGGCGCAGTTCCGCGGGGCCGGCTGGAACGTCGTCAAGACGCTCTGGGGCAACGCCTGGGACGAGCTGTTCCAGCTGGACACCACGGGCGCGCTGCTGCGCCGCCTGCGGGAGGTCCCGGACGCGCAGTTCCAGACGTACGCCACCCGCGACGTCGCCTACATTCGCGAGCACTTCTTCGGCGCCGAGCCCGCGCTCGCCGAGCTGGCGAAGCTCCTCACGGACGCGAAGATCGGCGAGTGTTTCTACACCTCGCGCGGCGGCCACGAGGCCCGCAAGGTGTACGCGGCCTACCGCGCGGCCGTCGAGCACAAGGGCGCGCCGACGGTGATCCTGGCCCAGACGGTCAAGGGCTACACGCTCGGCAAGGGCTTCGAGTCCAAGAACGCCAACCACCAGATGAAGAAGCTGTCGATCGACGAGTTCAAGGGCATGCGCGAGCTGCTCGGCCTCCCGATCCCCGACAGCGCCTTCGAGGACGGTCTCGTCCCCTACGGCCACCCCGGCGCCGACTCCCCCGAGGTCCGCTACCTCCAGGAGCGCCGTGCCGCCCTCGGCGGCCCCGCCCCGGCCCGCCGGATGCACGCTTCCGCTCCGCTTCCGCAGCCCGAGGAGCGCGCGTTCAAGGCCCTCTACAAGGGGTCCGGCAAGCAGGAGATGGCCACCACCATGGCGTTCGTCCGCCTGGTGAAGGACCTCATGCGGGACAAGGAGACCGGCAAGCGCTGGGTGCCGATCGTCCCGGACGAGGCCCGTACCTTCGGTATGGAGTCCCTCTTCCCGTCCGCCGGCATCTACTCGCCGCTGGGCCAGACGTACGACCCGGTCGACCGCGACCAGCTGATGTACTACAAGGAGGCCAAGGACGGCCAGATCCTCAACGAGGGGATCACCGAGGCCGGGTCCATGGCCGACTTCATCGCCGCCGCCACGTCGTACGCGACGCACGGCGAGACGATGATCCCGTTCTACATCTTCTACTCGATGTTCGGCTGGCAGCGGACCGGCGACCAGATGTGGCAGCTCGCCGACCAGCTCGGCAAGGGCTTCATCGTCGGCGCGACGGCGGGCCGTACGACCCTGACGGGTGAGGGCCTCCAGCACGCGGACGGCCACTCGCACCTGATCGCGGCCACCAACCCGGCCTCGCTCAACTACGACCCGGCGTTCGCGTACGAGGTCGCGGTGATCGTCAAGGACGGCCTGCGCCGGATGTACGGCCCCGAGGCCGAGGACGTCTTCTACTACCTGACGGTCTACAACGAGCCGAAGCCCCAGCCCGCGATGCCCGAGGGCGTCGAGGAGGGCATCGTCAAGGGCCTGTACCGCTTCAAGGAGGGCACGCCCGCGAAGGCGGACGCGCCGCGCATCCAGCTGCTCTCCTCCGGTACGGCGATCCACTGGGCCCTGGAGGCCCAGGAGTTGCTGGCCGCCGACTGGGGTGTCACGGCCGACGTCTGGTCCGCCACCTCGTGGGGCGAGCTGCGCCGCGACGCGCTGGAGGCCGACGAGGCGCTGCTCCGCGGTGAGCAGCGGGTCCCGTACGTGACGCAGGCGCTCTCCGGCGCGCCGGGCCCGGTGCTCGCGGTCAGCGACTGGATGCGCCAGGTCCCGGACCAGATCAGCCAGTGGGTGGAGCAGGACTGGTCCTCGCTCGGCACGGACGGCTTCGGCCTCTCCGACACCCGCGCCGCAGCCCGCCGCCACTTCGGCGTCGACGCCCAGTCGATCGTGGTGGCCTCGCTGGCCCAGCTCGCCAGGCGCGGCGAGGTCCCGGCCTCCGCGATCAAGGAGGCCCGGGAGCGCTACGGGCTCTGAGCCGTCAGCCCGACCCCGACCCCCGGTCGCCGGGGCGGAAGTGCCCGACAGCGCTTCCGCCCCGGCGGAAGCGCTGTCGGGGGGGCTCCGCTGCCGCCACAATGGGCCCATGCGCGCTGCCCGGCTGATCAAGATGGTGCTGCTCCTGCAGGCCCGCCCCGCGATGACCGCCGCCGAGCTGGCGGCCGAGCTGGAGGTGTCGGAGCGTACGGTCACCCGGGACGCGCAGGCGCTCTCCGACGCGGGCGTCCCGGTGTACGCGGAGCGCGGCCGGACCGGCGGCTACCGGCTCGTCGGCGGCTACCGCACCCGGCTGACCGGCCTCGCCCGGGACGAGGCGGAGGCGCTGTTCCTCTCCGGGCTGCCCGCCGCGCTGCGCGAGATGGGGCTGGAGGACGCGGCGTCGGCCGCCCGCCTCAAGGTGTCGGCGGCGCTGCTGCCCTCCCTGCGCGACGCCTCCTCCTCCGCCGCCCGGCGCTTCCACCTGGACGCCCCCTCCTGGTACCACGAGCCGGAGACCCCCGAACTGCTGCCCGTCATCGCCGACGCGGTCTGGGACGACCGGCTGCTGCGGGCCCGCTACCGCGCGGGCGGGGGCCCCGAGCGGGAGGGGACCGAGGTGGCGCGGGAGCTGGCTCCGTACGGTCTCGTCCTCAAGGCCGGCGTCTGGTACCTCTGCGCCCGGGCGGGCGAGGACTTCCGGGTCTACCGGATCGACCGCTTCACCGCCGTGGAGCCCGCAGAGGAGCGCTTCGACCGGGACGAGACCTTCGACCTGCCCGGATTCTGGGAGGAGCGGGCCGCCGGGTTCGCCCGGTCCCTGCTGCGTACCGAGGTGACCGTACGGGTGTCCGAGCTCGGGGCGCGGATGCTGGCGCACACCGGTGACCGGGCGGCGGCCGCCACCGCGCTCGCGGAAGGCTCCGAGCCGGGCCCGGACGGCCTGCGCACCCTCACGCTGCCGGTGGAATCACTGGACGTGGCCTACGGCCAGCTGCTGGCACTGGGACCCGAGTTGGAGGTCCTGGCGCCCGAGTCGCTGCGGATCCGGTTGGCGGACGCCGCCGAACGCCTGCGCGAGATGTATCGCTGAAAGGCTTCAATTCGGTGTCTGCGCGTGCGGGAGCCCCCGGCAGGCTGGATGCTGGACCCGTGATGGACGAAACGGAATTCTGGGAGATCATCGACAGCACCCGCGAGGCCGCCGAGGGCGACCCCGAGGACCACGCCGACCTGCTGGTGGAACGGCTGGTGCAGCTCGATCCCGATTCCGTGCTGGACTTCGCCCGGCACTTCGAGGCCCGCTACAACCGCGCCTACCACTGGGATCTGTGGGGCGCGGCGGCCGTGCTGCTGGGCGGGGCGAGCGACGACGCGTTCGACTACTTCCGCTGCTGGCTGATCGGCCAGGGGCGGGAGGTCTTCGAGGGGGCGCTGCACGATCCGGACGGCCTGGCCGAGCTGCTGGAGGACTTCGACGAGCAGATCGACGGGGACGGCGAGGAGCTGGGCTACGCGGCCGACGAGGCGTACGAGCAGCTCACCGGTGTGGTCGCGCCGGACCTGGGGCTGCCGCCGCAGGCCGCCGAGCCGCTGGGCTCGCCGGTCGACTTCGAGGACGAGGAGGCGCTGGCCGCCCGCTTCCCCGAGCTGTGGGACCGCTTCGGGCCCCGGTAGCTCCCGTCCGCCCCCGGCGGCTCAGGCGGGGCCGAGCGAGCGCCCCATGCAGACGTCGTCGACGTAACGTCCGTTCAGGAAGAACTCCCCGGGCAGCACCCCTTCGACGGCGAAGCCCTCGGCGGCGTACAGGGCGCGGGCGGGGTCGTTGTGCGCGAGCACCCGCAGCGTGATCCGGTTGGCGCCCTGGCGGCGGGCCTCGGCGAACGCGGCCCGCACCAGGGTCCGCCCCACGCCGGTCCCGCGCGCCCAGGTCGCCACGGCGAGGCCCCGGATCTGGCGGACGTGGGCGTTGGCGGCGAGCGGGGTGGGCGGGACGAGACGTATGTACCCGGCGATGCGGGGTGAGCCGCCCTCCGTCTCCGCGTCCACCTCCACCACGAGGAAGTCCTCCGGCGGATACCGCTCCCCGAAGAACGGCTCGTACGGGGGCGTCGGCCGCGGCAGGACCGCGTGCAGCGTCGACCAGGTGGACCGGTCGAGCTCGGCGAGCTGGTCGTCGTCGGCGGGCACGGCGGTGCGGACGGGGCAGAGGGTGAGTGCGGCCATGGGGTCACTTTGCCACGCGGTGCCCCCGGTGTTCGAGGCGTTTCATGGGGCAGGATGGGCCCATGCCGAGCTCCCGTATCGCCGTCAGCGGATCGTCCGGACTCATCGGAGCGGCGCTGGTGCGCTCGCTGCGCGCCGACGGGCACGAGGTGGCCCGCCTGGTGCGCCGCCCCGCCAGAACCGGCGACGAGGTCGAGTGGGACCCCGAGCGGAGTTACGTGGACGTGGCCGGCCTCGTCGGCTGCGACGCCGTCGTGCACCTCGCCGGGGCCGGGGTGGGCGACCACCGCTGGACCGACGCCTACAAGCGGGAGATCCGGGACAGCCGGGTCCTGGGGACCTCCGCCGTCGCCGAGGCCGTCGCCTCGCTCGACACCCCGCCCCGCGTGCTGCTCGCCGGGTCCGCCATCGGCTTCTACGGCGACACCGGGGACCGCCCGGTGGACGAGGGCGCGCCGCCCGGGGACGGGTTCCTGCCCTCGGTCTGCGAGGGGTGGGAGGCGGCCACCGCCGCCGCCGAGGAAGCGGGCGTCCGCACGGTGCACGCGCGGACCGGGCTGGTCGTCGGGCGCGAGGGCGGGGCCTGGGGGCGGCTGTTCCCGCTGTTCAAGGCGGGGCTGGGCGGGAAGCTGGGCAACGGCCGCCAGTACTGGAGCTTCATCGCGCTGCACGACCATGTCGCCGCGCTGCGCCACATCCTGGACACCGAGGCGCTGACCGGCCCGGTGAACCTGACCGGGCCGAAGCCCGTCACCAACGCCGAGGTGACCGCCGCGATGGGGCGGGTGCTGCGCCGCCCGACGCTGTTTTCCGTGCCGGCGCCCGCGTTGCGGCTCGCGCTCGGTGAGTTCGCGGAGGACGTGCTGGGCAGCCAGCGGGTGATCCCGGCGAAGCTGCTGGACTCCGGCTTCTCGTTCGCCTTCCCGGGCATCGACGGGGCGATCCGCGCCGCGCTGCGCTGATCCGGCCGCGCGTCCACCGGTCCCTCACGGCCATGCGCCGTATCTCGCGCGGCCGACCGGTCGCGGTAGCGGTTTCTCGCGGGGGCCACCGGCCGCGCTCGCGGTTTCTCACGGGGGCCACCGGCCCCGCTCGCGATTTCTCACGGGGCCGACCGGGCGCGCTCACGGTTTTCTCGCGAGGCCGACCGGTCGCGCCGGGGGCGCGTGTGCGACCCCGTGCCCCGGTGCTCCCCGGCACGCGCGTCTGACCCAGTATCAGCCATCCTCCTAGCCTCGTTGCGAACTCCGGCATTCCGGGGGCCTGTTGGGGGCAAGAGCCTCCCACCAGTCGCACCGACTCGGGGAGGGGCACGTGCGCAGCACGGCACACCACGCAGACGTGATCATCATCGGGGCCGGAATCGCCGGCCTGTCGGCGGCCCACCTGCTCGTCCGGGCAGGGCTCGGCGTCCGTGTCCTGGAGGCCGAGCCCCGGGTGGGCGGCCGGCTCACCACCGACGAGGTGGACGGGTTCCGGCTCGACCGGCTCGGCCCGCTCCTCTGCACGTCCTGGCCCGAGCTGACCGGCACCCCGGGGCTCGGCGCTCCGGAGCTGCGGGAGTTCGCGCCGGGCTTCCTGGTCCACAGCGAGGGCCGCCGCCAGCTCACCGGCGACATACGGAGCGCGAGGGGCGCACTCAAGGCAGTGCGCACCCGTTCGAGCGCCCCCCGAGCCACCCGGGCTTCCCGTACGCCCTGGGCGCCGCAGAGCGCGTACGGGCACGAGCGCGGCGCCCCGGCGCGCGGGGGCGGCCGGGGCGCCGTGGTGACCGGCGCGATCGACCGGGCCCGGCTGGGCGCGGCGCTGTCCCGGTTGGCGGCCACCCCTCAGGCCCGGCTCCTGGCCCGCCCGGAGCGGACCGTCGTCGGCGCCCTGCCCGGCGTGGGCCTGCCCGCCCGTACGGTGGACGGCGTCCTGCGCCCCCTGCTCACGGCCCTGCTCAGCGACCCCGTCCTCACCACGTCGAGCCGGCGCGCCGATCTCGCCCTGCGGGACTACGCACGCGGCGGCCTGTGCGTACCGGCGGGCGGGTCGTACGCGCTGCCGGAGCTGCTGGCGGCCGCGCTGCCACCGGACACGGTCCGGACCGGGGTGCACGTCACGGCCGCCGACATCACCTCCGTACGCACCAAGGAGCACGGTGAACTGGGATGCCGCTCCCTGTTGCTGGCGACCGGCGCGGGGGCCGCGGCCGAGCTGCTGCCCGGTCTGCGGGTGCCGTCCTTCCACCCGGTGACGGTCCTTCACCACACCGCGCCCGCCCCGCCGCCCACGGGCAGGTCGCTGGTGCTGGACGGCGACCGCTCGGGCCCGGTGGCGTACACCGCGGTGATGAGCGAGGTCGACCCCTCGCGGGCGCCGGAGGGCCGGACGCTGATCACCTCGACGGTGCTCGGGACCCCGCCGCCGGACCTGGGCCGCTCGGTGCGGGCGCACCTGGCGGCGCTGTACGGGGTGCCGACGGACGGCTGGGAGCTGCTGGCGGCCCATCACGACCCGGAGGCGGTGCCCGCGATGGAGGCCCCGCACGATCCGCGCCGCCCGGTGCGGGTGCTGGCCGGGCTGTACGTGTGCGGCGACCACCGCGACACGAGCACCGTCCAGGGCGCGCTGCACTCGGGGCGGCGGGCGGCCGAGGCGATCCTGACCGACCTGGCGGTCCCGGGCACGCACGAGGGAAGCCCGCGCCTGCCGGAGGCCGCGTGACACAACCGGCCGCGCCCCTTGCCGTGCCCCAACCGCGCCCCGGCCGGGTCAGCCGAGGGCGGCGACCCGGTCGCGGTAGCCGCGTACGGCGACCGCGTCCCGGTAGGGCTCCAGGCTGCGCTCGAAGGCGCGTACGTACTCCGTGGCGCGCACCGAGCGCATCTCGGCCGCCTGCTGGGCCGCCTCCGCGCCCAGCAGGCAGGCCTGGTCCAGCTCGCCCAGACCCAGCCGGGCCGAGGCGAGGACCACCCGGCAGAACAGCCTGCTCCGGGCGTACGCCGGTGCGCGCAGTTGGAGCGACCGCTCGGCGTGCTGGGCGGCGGCCCGCCACTGCTGGAGGTCGCGATGGCAGTGGCCCAGCTCGTCGGCGAGCTGCGCCTCGTCGAAGGTGCGGGCCCAGTGCGGCACCTCGTCGCCGGGGCGCGCGGTCGCCAGGGCGTGTTCGGCCCGGGTCAGGGCGGCGGTGCAGGAGCGCGCCTCACCGAGCACGCCGTGCCCGCGCGCCTCGACCGCGTGCAGCAGCGCCTGGACGAGGAGCGGGGCGGCCGAGCCGACGCCCTGCTGGGCCACGCGGGCGAGCTGCACGGCCTCCCTGCCGTGCCCGAGGTAGACCGCCTGGCGGCTCATCGTGATCAGGACGTAGGCGCCGTACGCACGGTCGCCGGCGGCCTGGGCGAGTCGCAGCGCCTGGACGAAGTACCGCTGGGCCAGGCCGTGGGCGGCGATGTCGTACGAGGTCCAGCCGGCCAGCCGGGTCAGGTCGGCCACCGCGGCGAACAGCCGCCGTCCGGTGGACTCGCCGTAGGTGCCCCGGAGCATCGGCTCGGCCTCGTGCTCCAGATACCGCACGAGGGCCTGCCGGGCATGGCCGCCGCCGTAGGCGTGGTCGAGGGTGCGGAACAGCTCGCCGACCGAGCGCAGCGCGGCGACGTCCCCGCCGCCGACCCGCTGGCCGGGGCCGCGGTCCGTCTGGCGCTGGCGCGGGACCATGGGCAGCGCCCCGGTCCCGGGCGACGCCCCGGCGGGCGGATGCGTGGCGGGTGGATGCGTAACCGAAGGGTGGGTGGCGGACGGGCCCGGGGGCGTGGGCCGCCCCGGCCCGATGGCCGGGCGCGGGAGCCCGCGGGCCTCGGTGCGCGGCGCCCCGTCCGGGCGGCCGGGCGAGGGGGCCGCGGCCTCTCCCCCGGCCCGGCGGGCGGCGGCTCCGTCCCGGGCCACCCATTCGTCGGCCCGGCCGATCAGCCAGTCACGGCTGGGGACGACGAGCCCGGCCGGGGTGAAGGCGATCTTGCGCAGCTCGACGTGGGTGCCGGAGTCCTTGCGCCAGAGGCCGCTGACGATGTCGACCGCCTCGGTCGGGGTGGCCGCGAACTCCAGCCCCGCGTAGACGGGCGCGCAGGCGTCGAGCCCGAGGTCCTGCGCGGAGAGCCGCCGCCCGAGCCGCCGGGTGAACACCTCGGCGATCAGCGCGGGCGTGGTGCCGCGCGGCTGCTGCCCCCGCAGCCAGCGAGTGACCGAGGTTTTGTCGTACCGCAGGTCGAGGCCGTGTTCGAGGCCGAGCTGATCGACCCGGCGGGCCAGGCCGGCGTGCGAGAAGCCGGCTTCCGCGATGAGTGAGGCGAGTCTGCGGTTGGGCGTGCGCTGCGGGGGTCGTTCCGACATCAGCTGTACGGTCTCCTGCCTTCGGGGCCGGACGGGCAGCCCTCATGGGAACGGCGCGAATTTAGCGGCCACCGGAGCGGTGACAGCCACCCTTTGCTCCACGTTCATCCGATCGTGTGAGGATTCCGGGCGGAGCTGACGGAAACGTCCGGCCCGTGGGCGGCCCGGGCCGGGGCCGCGGCCGTCCCGGGACCGGCCCCCCGCACCTGCCCCCGCACCTGCCGGGGGGCCGTTCGGGCGGCGGTCGTACAGTGGATGCGGGCGCGATCAGTGCAGGGTTCCGACACCCCGGGGACACCCCTCCGGGCACCCGGGACCCACGTAGGGAGGCATCGGTGAGCGAACTGCGGTTCGTCCGTCTGGGCTTCGGCGAACAGGCCGTCGCATACACGGAGGCTTGGCAGAAGCAGCGCGAGGTGCACGCCGACCGGTTCGAGGACCGGGTGCCGGACACCTGTCTGCTCCTGGAGCACCCGCCCGTCTACACCGCGGGGCGTCGCACGGCGGAGAGCGAGCGTCCGCTGGACGGCACCCCGGTCATCGACGTGGACCGCGGCGGGAAGATCACCTGGCACGGCCCCGGGCAGCTCGTCGGCTACCCGATCCAGAAGCTGCCGCGCCCGGTCGACGTCGTCGCGCACATCCGCCGGCTGGAGGACGCGCTGATCCGCACGGCCGCCGACTTCGGCGTGGAGACCTCCCGGGTCGAGGGCCGCAGCGGCGTCTGGGTGCTCGGCGACCCGGTCGCCCGGCGCCAGGCGCTGGGCGGCCTCTCGCTGGACTTCGACCCGAGGCTCCAGGACGAGGAGTTCGACCCGCGGCTGAACGGCCCCGAGTACGCCCCGTCCAACGCCGGCCAGCGCCGCGAGGACCGCAAGCTGGCCGCGATCGGGATCCGGGTCGCCAAGGGCGTCACGATGCACGGCTTCGCCCTCAACGTGAACCCGGACAACACCTGGTTCGACCGGATCGTGCCGTGCGGCATCCGCGACGCGGGTGTCACGTCCCTCTCCAACGAGCTGGGCCGGGAGGTCACCATCGAGGAGGTGCTGCCGGTCGCGGAGAAGCACCTGCGGGACGTCCTGGAGAACGCGGAACTCGCGCCGCGCGTGATCGAGCGGCCGGAGACCACGGCCACGACCACGGCTCCGACTCCGGCCCCCGCCTAGGCGTGCACAGGCCGTATCGGCCCTACCGGCCCTACCGGCCAGTAGCCCCGACCGTCGCCACCGGCCGGGGAATAGGCCCCGTCGGCCGCAGGTTGGGCAGGCGTAAGGCCGTTTGATGTACGGGCGTACCCTGGTGTTCGCCAAAGAATCCCAAGCGATTCCCTCGCGCATCGCTCGCGCATCCCACGCGAACCCGACGCGAATCCAATGCAGCAGAGAGCAAAGGGGAGCCGGAGTGTCCGCTGTCGCACCCGACGGGCGCAAGATGCTGCGCCTGGAGGTCCGGAACAGCCAGACCCCCATCGAGCGCAAGCCCGAGTGGATCAAAACGCGGGCGAAGATGGGCCCCGAGTACAAGCAGCTGCAGCAGCTGGTGAAGGGCGAAGGGCTGCACACGGTCTGCCAGGAGGCGGGCTGCCCCAACATCTTCGAGTGCTGGGAGGACCGCGAGGCCACCTTCCTCATCGGCGGCGACCAGTGCACCCGGCGCTGCGACTTCTGCCAGATCGACACGGGCAAGCCCCAGGCGCTGGACCGTGACGAGCCCCGCCGCGTCGGCGAGTCGGTCGTCAAGATGGACCTGAACTACGCCACCATCACCGGCGTCGCCCGCGACGACCTGGAGGACGGCGGTGCCTGGCTGTACGCCGAGACCGTCCGCCAGATCCACACGCTCACCGCGGAGCGGGAGGCGGGCGCGACCAAGGTCGAGCTGCTGATCCCCGACTTCAACGCCGAGCCCGAGCAGCTCGCCGAGGTCTTCTCCTCGCGCCCCGAGGTGCTCGCGCACAACGTGGAGACGGTGCCGCGGATCTTCAAGCGGATCCGCCCCGGCTTCCGTTACGAGCGCTCCCTGGAGGTCATCACCCGGGCCCGCGAGGCCGGTCTGATCACCAAGTCGAACCTGATCCTCGGCATGGGCGAGACCCGCGAGGAAGTCAGCGAGGCGCTCCAGGACCTGCACGACGCAGGTTGCGAGCTCATCACGATTACGCAGTACCTGCGCCCCTCGGTACGGCACCACCCGGTCGAGCGCTGGGTGAAGCCGCACGAGTTCGTCGAGCTGAAGGACGAGGCCGACGCGATCGGCTACTCCGGCGTGATGTCGGGCCCGCTGGTGCGGTCCTCGTACCGCGCGGGACGTCTCTTCCAGCAGGCGATGGAGGCGCGCGGCGTAGCCGCCGCCGGGAGCGCTCAGGCCGCACAGGCCGTGTGAATCCGCTCACGAGCGCACCCCGCGCAGTAACCGCACCGTCGAAGCGGTCCGGACGCTCCCCGCAGGTCGGGGACGCGTACGGACCGCTTCGGCGTGCGCGGCACCGGAATCAAGGCTTCATTGGTGTTTGACCGCCCGGTCATGCGCTGGTAACACCAAGCAGTGACCCTGAGTACACGTGCGGCGGCGACTCCAGCAGCCGCCGCCGACACCCGCTTCCCACACTCATCCGCGCCCCCGATGGCGCATCCGTTCCGAGGGGGAACACCACGATGCAGGCCGCACCGGTCCGCGCCCACGCCCTTCCGTCCGTCACCACCGCCCTGCGCGCCGTCGAGTCGCTGCTGCTGAGCAGCGGCCAGCGCACCGCCCGCCGCAACGCCTGGACGGCCGTCCTGGAGGACCGCCGCCGCGCCAAGGACCGGGTGGAGGCCCAGCACGTGCTGGAAGCCGTGGCCGACCACCGTTCCTAGGTCGCTCCCACGCCACGTAAACTTCAGAACATGGCGAGGAAGGCAAAAACTGAAGGCGCGGACAGCGCCGAGAACGCAGGGCGGCTCAAGCAGATCGCCCTGACCTACAAGATGACCAGGCGGACCGACAGCAAGATCGGTCTTGTCGTCGCGGGTGTCGGAATCGTCACGTTCGGTGTCCTCCTCGGCATCGGCTTCGCGATCGGACACCCGGTCTATCTGGGCATCCTGGGCTTCGTCCTGGCCATCCTCGCGATGGCGATCATCTTCGGCCGGCGCGCCGAGCGGGCGGCCTTCGGACAGATGGAGGGCCAGCCCGGAGCGGCGGCCGCCGTCCTGGACCGGGTCGGGCGCGGCTGGACCACCACGCCCGCGGTGGCGATGAACCGCAGCCAGGACGTCGTCCACCGGGCGGTCGGCAAGGCCGGCATCGTCCTGGTGGCCGAGGGCAACCCGAACCGGGTGAAGAGCCTGCTGGCGGCCGAGAAGAAGAAGATGGCCCGCATCGTGGTGGACGTGCCGGTGCACGACATCATCGTCGGCAACGGCGAGGGCCAGGTGCCGCTGAAGAAGGTCCGCACCAAGATGCTGAAGCTCCCCCGCGTCCTGACCGGCCCGCAGGTGACCTCCACCAACGACCGGCTGCGCGCCATGGGCGACCTGATGAGCAACATGCCGCTGCCGAAGGGCCCGATGCCCAAGGGCATGCGGATGCCGCGCGGCGGGAAGATGCGCTGACCACGGCGACAGACGTGAAACGGGGCGGCCCCGGACCGGTGAACGGTCCCGGGGCCGCCCCGTTTCTCACGTCCGTACCGGGGGCGTCATATCCGGTTCTCAGGCTCGTACTGGGGATGTCCCATCCGGCCCCTCATGCCTGTACCGGGGATGTCACATCCGGACCTGCACGGCACGCGACAGCCGGTCGTGCAGTCCGCGCCCGTCGCGGTCCCAGACCAGCGCGGGGATGACGAGCAGGAGCAGGACGGTCCGCACGACGACCCGCACGAACCCGAGCCGTCCACCGTCGTCGGCGACCACCCGGACGCCCAGGAGTCGCTTCCCGGGCGTGCAGCCGATGGTGCCGAGGGTCAGCAGGCTCATCACGAGGAAGACCCCGAGCGCCCAGTTCCCCGCCGCCTGCTGGTCACCGCGAGCGAGCAGCCCGTATGCGATCACCATGCAGAGCGACCAGTCGATGAAGAGGGCCCCGAAGCGCCGTCCGAGCGGAGCGACCGAGCCGGGCCCCTCCTCGGGCAGCCCCAGTCCCTTGCCCCGGTAGCCGAAGTCGGCGCCCATCTCCTCGGCGGCCGCGCGGGGCCCCGAGAGCCACGATCCGATTGCTTGCCTGTTGTCCACCCGTCCACGGTACTGCGCCCGCGTTTACCTCCGGCCGGGCGGGGCATCGGAAACAGTCGCGGAGATGCCGCCCGCCACCGCCCCGGTTAACTTGGGCGAAACAAATGGGTCACGCTTGAGAAATCACGCCTGCCTATGGTCGGGTCCAGCGTGTGCCACCGCACTGGCCGCACCACGAGGTTCAACCCCGTCCCTCCCGGGCCGGGAGTAGGAGGAGTTGGATGTTCCAGAACGCCGACGAAGTGCAGAAGTACGTAGCGGACAACGACGTCAAGTTCATCGATGTCCGGTTCTGCGACCTGCCCGGGGTGATGCAGCACTTCACGATCCCGGCAGCGACCTTCGACCCGGCCGAGGAACTGGCCTTCGACGGTTCGTCGATCCGCGGCTTCCAGGCCATCCACGAGTCGGACATGGCGCTGCGCGCGGACCTGTCGACGGCTCGGGTGGACCCCTTCCGCCGTGACAAGACCGTCAACATCAACTTCTTCATCCACGACCCGATCACGGGCGAGCAGTACAGCCGTGACCCGCGCAACATCGCCAAGAAGGCCGAGGCCTACCTCGCCTCGACCGGCTTCGCGGACACCGCGTACTTCGGCCCGGAGGCCGAGTTCTACGTCTTCGACAACGTCCGCTTCCAGACGTCGGCGAACGAGAGCTTCTACCACATCGACTCCGAGGCCGGCGCCTGGAACACCGGGTCGGAGGAGAACAACCGCGGCTACAAGGTCCGTTACAAGGGCGGCTACTTCCCGACCCCGCCGGTCGACCACTTCGCCGACCTGCGTGCCGAGATCTCCCTGGAGCTGGACAAGAACGGCCTCCAGGTCGAGCGCCAGCACCACGAGGTCGGCACGGCCGGCCAGGCCGAGATCAACTACAAGTTCAACACGCTGCTCGCCGCGGCCGACGACCTGATGCTCTTCAAGTACATCGTGAAGAACGTCGCCTGGCGCAACGGCAAGACCGCGACCTTCATGCCGAAGCCGATCTTCGGCGACAACGGCTCGGGCATGCACGTGCACCAGTCGCTGTGGCAGGGCGGCGTCCCGCTCTTCTACGACGAGCAGGGTTACGCCGGCCTCTCCGACATGGCCCGCTACTACATCGGCGGCATCCTGAAGCACGCCCCGTCGCTGCTGGCCTTCACCAACCCGACGGTGAACTCCTACCACCGCCTGGTCCCCGGCTTCGAGGCCCCGGTCAACATGGTGTACTCGCAGCGCAACCGCTCCGCCGCGATGCGCATCCCGATCACCGGCTCGAACCCGAAGGCCAAGCGCGTCGAGTTCCGCGCCCCGGACCCGTCCTCGAACCCGTACCTCGCGTTCTCGGCCCTGCTGATGGCGGGCCTGGACGGCGTGAAGAACAAGATCGAGCCGGCCGAGCCGATCGACAAGGACCTCTACGAGCTGGCTCCCGAGGAGCACGCCAACGTCCAGCAGGTCCCGACGTCCCTCCCGGCCGTGCTCGACGCCCTGGAGGCGGACAACGAGTACCTCCAGGCGGGCGGCGTCTTCACGTCGGACCTGATCGAGACGTGGATCGACTACAAGCGCACCCACGAGATCGCCCCGATCCAGCTGCGGCCGCACCCGCACGAGTTCGAGCTGTACTTCGACATCTAGGAACACCACGGGCCGGACTCACCCGCGCCCGAGACGCCGAGGGCCGCTGCCTCCTTCCGGGGGTGGCGGCCCTCGCTCGTCCCGCAGAGTTCCTCGGAAAGTCTTTGACTGGAGGCAGCGCTTGGGCAAGGGTGGCGCGATGTCCGAGCCTGTCGCCCTCCGTGCCATCACCGACCTCAACCGGCCTGCCGTGCTGAACCTGCGGGTGGCTGCCGGGCAGGAGGGCTTCGTCGACGGTGTGGCCCGCTCGTTGCGCGATGCCGCCGAGCACCCGGAACTCGCGCCCTGGCCGCGCGCAGTCTACGCCGGCGAGCAGCCGGTCGGGTTCGTGCTCCTCGCTGACGGCGTGGCGAACGGCAATCCGGACATTCCCTGGCCGTTCTACCTGTGGCGCATGCTGATCGACGGCCGGTTCCAGGGCCTTGGATACGGGCGGGCGGCGTTGGACTCGGTGACCGCGTACGTGCGGTCCCGACCGGACGCGCGGGAGCTGGTGACCAGCGTCGTGCCGGGCGAGGGTTCCCCGTTGGGCTTCTACCTGCGGTGCGGCTTCGTCGAGACCGGGGAGATGTACGACCACGAGCGGGTGCTACGCCTGGCCCTTTGAGGGGGTGCTACGCCTGCCCTTTGAGGGGGTGCTACGCCTGCCCTTTGAGGGGGTGCTACGCCTGGCCCCATCGGTCGGTGCACTGAAGGCATCGTCGGGTGCAGGCAGGCGCCGTGTCCGTCACTCCGCGCGTCTCGGCTGATTCCAGGCCTCGATCGACCGGAAGCCGACTCGGCTTCACCGCAGCGAAGGCCGCGCCCGTCCCGCCCAGTACTCGTCCGCCGTGATGCCCAGCAGGACCACGTCGTGGTACGCGCCGGCGAAGAACTCGTGCTGGCGCAGGCGGCCCTCCTCCACGAAGCCGAGTCTGCGGTAGAGGGCCAGGGAGGCGTCGTTGAAGGCGTAGACCTCCACCTCGCACTTGTGGCTGCGCTGTTCGGCGAACATGTAGGTGAGGACCAGTTCGGAGGCCTCGGCGGCGTAACCCTGGCGGCGGTGTTCCCGGGTCACCTCGATGCCCGTACGGAACCGGCCTGCCCGGGCGTCCGTCTCGCCGACCGAGACCGCGCCGACGAAGGCGTGCTCGAAGCGGGTCTCGATGGCCAGTTGGTAGGCGGCCGGGTCCGGCGTGCGGCCGGCGCGCTCGGTGGCCCAGGCGCGGAAGCTCTCGTCCGAGCGGGGTGGCTCGACCACGTCGGCGTTGCGGGCGTCCACCGTGTGCAGGGCCAGGGCCCGGAAGCCCTCCCAGTCCTGCGGTTCGATGCCCCGCAGGCGTATCCTCTCGCCGGTCCACAGGTCGGTCATCGCTCTCCACTGTTTCGGCGGCCCGTGCGGGGGCCGGGTTTGGGGTGATGGGGTGGTGCGGTGCGGTTACGTGAGGTGGGCGGCGATGGTTCTCGCGCAGGTCAGGGACTCCGTGTGGGTCGTGTCGACCTCCAGGTCGTACGCCACGCCCCGGTGGACCGTCTCCGCCTGTGCTGCCGCCATGCCCCTCGGGCGGTCGCCCCGGGCGATCTCGCGGGCCTCCGCGGCCGTGCCCTCGCAACGGACGCCCACCCAGAGGACGTCCAGGTCCGTCAGCGCCTTCCGCCATGATTCCTGGGAGGCCGGGCCGCCGAGGAACACGTCGTCGACGATGACCCGGGCGCCCGCCCGTACCATCGCGGCGACGCCCTCGCGCCAGGCCGCCTCCAGCCTGCGGAACTCCGGGCCGACCGTCACGCCGCCGTCCTCGGCGAACTCGATACCCGCGTTCGAGGCGCGCAGGGACGCGGGCAGCGCATCGACGAAAGCGTCGATCGCGGCGACCGGCCACGGGTCCGGCAGCTCCGCCTGGAGGCAGCGGACGATGCCCGACTTGCCGGAGCTGGAGCCGCCGTTCAGCACGATCACCTGGGTTGCCACCCGGTCACAGTAGAGGCAACCGGTGCGGTGTTCGACGCCTTTTCGGGCGACGCCGGCCGGTCAGCCGGGCTTGATCGTGGCCAGTTGCGCGAGGAGCAGGATCAGCCGGTACGCCGTCGCGAAATCGGGGGACGTAAAGGTGACCGTACGGGCGCCCCCGGCGCGTGAGACGCCGGGTACGAGGGTCGCCAGGTCGATGGTGTGCGGGGTCGCGAGGTCGACCTCCACGTCCAGCGGGGCGGGGGCGAGCGTCAGGGGCTCGATGGACGCGCGGCGGGTCACCGCGTCCGCCGCCGCCCGGCGCAGCCGGTCCCGGGCCTCCTCCGGATGCAGCGTCACGGCGGACGCCATGCCCAGGGCCTCCTTGACCGCGACGGTGACCGTCCCGGCAACCAGGTCGGTCATCTCGGCGCAGGCCGCGTCGTCGCCGCTGAGCAGGACGACCGGTACGCCGAGGTGGCCGGCCATGGCGGCGTTGAGGCCGATCTCGCCCAGGGAGCGGCCGGCCACCCGTACGTCGAGGATCTCGCCGTTCATGGTGTGCGCCAGCACGCCCGGCCCCTCGCCCGCGCGGACGTGGTAGCCGACGAACAGCGCCGCGTCGGTCTCCTCGTCGAGCCCGGCGAGCATGTGCAGCGCGCGCGGCTTGCCCCGGACCAGGCGGGCCCGGCGGTCGAGCTGTTCCGGCAGGAGATTACGGAAGGTGCCGTGCGCGTCGGCGACCAGCACCTCGGCCGTGGGGTCGGCGTCCAGGACGCCCGCGACGACCGCGTTCGCGTCGGCCGTCATCAGCTCCCGGCCGCGCTGGTAGTCGTAGCGCTCGGGGTTCGTCTCGCTGGGATGGACGATTCCCGAGACGCCTTCCATGTCGACCGAGATGAGTAGCTTCATGGGTTCGGGAGCCTACCGGGCCGGGTGGTGGGGGCGGGCCGGTGCCCCCGGCCGGACGAGCGGGCCGGGGGCACCGGGCGATCGGCAGTGCGGTGCGGTGCGGTGCGGTGCGGTCAGCGGCCGTAGCGGATCAGGGCGCGGACCATGCGGCAGGTGGTGTCGGACGGCGGGTGGATGCCGAGACGCTCGGCGGTGATCCGTATCCGGTGGTTGCCTGCGCTGGAGGGCTGGTAGACCCCGCTGTCGAGCAGGGCGATGGCCAGGCGCATGGCCTTGAGGCGGCGGTTGTGGGAGACGTACCACTCGCGGGGGCGGCCCGCGGGCAGTCGCTTCTTCGTCGGCGGGGTGGGAAGCGGCGGGTGGAAGGGCATCGGGAGCTGTCGGTCGAGCGGCTCGGCGGTGACTGTGGCAACAGCCATTCGGCATCCTCCTGGCAGCGTGGTGGAACCCTCACGAACTCCCTCCATTTTACTGCCCCCCACTGACAATCGCCCCTGGCCAGAGCCGCTTTCGAGCAGTCCCTCGCGTAACCTCGGCCCCATGGAGATCTGGATCAATCCGGCCTGTTCGAAGTGTCGCGGCGCGCTCACCCTGCTCGACGCGGAAGGGGCCGAATACACCGTCCGCCGCTACCTGGAGGACGTGCCCTCGCCCGAGGAGATCCGGGCCGTGCTGGACCGGCTCGGGCTGGAGCCGTGGGACATCACGCGGACGCAGGAGGCGGCGGCGAAGGAGCTGGGGCTGAAGGACTGGCCGCGGGAGGCCGGTTCGCGGGAGCGGTGGATCGTCGCGCTGTCGGAGCACCCGAAGCTGATCCAGCGGCCGATCATCACCGCCGAGGACGGTACGGCCGTGGTGGCGCGGAGCGAGGAAGCGGTGCGGGACGCGTTGGGGCGGTAGCGGTCCCCGGCTCCGATCCGAGCCCGGCCGCCCGGGTCGGCCCCCGGCGGGATCCCTCAGCGTTCGTCCGTGCCCGCGCGCTTGGCGGTGGACAGGGCGATGCGGTTCCAGGTGTTGATCGTGAGGATCAGGGCCAGCAGGTGGGCCAGTTCCTCCTCGTCGAAGTGGGCCGCCGCCCGGTCGTAGACCTCGTCCGGGACGCCGGCGTCCCCGATCCGGGTGACCGCGTCCGTCAGGGCCAGGGCGGCCTGTTCCCGCTCGGTGAAGAAGTGGTCCGCCTCGTGCCACACCGCGACCATGTGCAGGCGCTCCTCGCTCTCGCCCGCCTTCCGCGCGTCCGTGGTGTGCATGTGCAGGCAGTACGCGCAGCGGTTCAGGTGCGAGGCGCGGATCTGGACCAGTTCGACCAGCGTCGGGTCCAGGCCCGCACGGGCCGCCGCGTCCAGGCCGATCACGGCCCGGAAGACCTTCGGGGCGCTCTTCGCGAAGTCGAGCCTGCCTGGGGAGCTGTTGCTCCGGACGGTGGTGGCCGGGGTGGTGGTGCGGTCGTTCGTCTTGATCTCCGTCGTCGTCATGGGTACGAATCTAGAGCGACGGGCGACTGGGTGTGGGGTGCATTTCTATGGTGGATTCATGGGTCAATTCCGCGGAGATCCTGGGCAGCGATCTGCCGCTGGAACTCTCCGGCACGGGCAACCGCCGCGCCCTGCTGATGGCGGCGCTGCGCGAGGCCGTGCGCAGCGGACGGCTCGCCCCCGGCACCCGGCTGCCGCCCTACCGTTCCCTCGCCGCCGATCTCGGCCTGGCCCGCAACACCGTGGCCGACGCGTACGCCGAGCTGGTCGCGGAGGGGTGGCTGGCCGCCCGGCAGGGCTCGGGGACGCGGGTCGCCGAGCGGGCCGTCCCGGTCACCCCCGTTCACCGGCCGCGCACCCCCGAGCGCGCCGCCCGCCCGGTCCACGACCTGGTCCAGGGGCAGCCCGACCCCTCGGTCTTCCCGCGCACCGCCTGGCTGGCCTCGGCGCGGCGTGCGCTCGCCGCCGCCCCCGACGACGCGTTCGGGCCCGGCGATCCGCACGGGCGGCCCGAGTTGCGGCGGGCCCTGGCCGGCTATCTGGCCCGGGTGCGCGGGGTGCGGGCCGCGCCGGAGCGGATCGTGCTGTGCTCGGGGGCCGCGCACGGGCTGCGGCTGCTGGCGGAGGTGGTGGGCGGTCCGTGGGCGGCGGAGGAGTACGGCCTGCCCTTCCACCGTTCGCTGCTCGCCTCCCACGGGGTCGGTACCCGGCCGCTCGGCGTGGACGCGGACGGCGCCCGGGTCGACGGGCTCACCCGCCACGACCGTGCCGTACTCCTCACGCCCGCCCACCAGTTCCCCACCGGCGGACCGCTGCACCCCGCGCGGCGGGCGGCCGTCGTCGACTGGGCCCGGGCCACCGGCGGGCTCGTCGTGGAGGACGACTACGACGGGGAGTTCCGCTACGACCGGCAGCCCGTGGGTGCTGTCCAAGGGCTCGATCCCGAGCATGTGGTGCTGGTCGGGTCGGTGAGCAAGAGTCTGTCCCCCACCCTCCGGATCGGGTGGATGGTGCTGCCCCAGCGGCTCGTCGGCCCCGTCGTCGCGGCGAAGGGCGAGCGGGAGCAGTTCTCCAGCGCCACCGAGCAGCTGACGCTCGCGGACTTCGTCGAGTCGGGGGCGTACGACCGGCAGGTCCGCCGGATGCGGCAGCGCCACCGCCGCCGCCGGGACCAACTGGTGGCGGCCCTGGAGCGGCGGGCCCCGCACGTCCGGGTCACCGGGATCGCCGCCGGCCTGCACGCGCTGCTGGAGCTGCCGCCCGGCACCGAGCGTTCGGCGGTCCGGGCCGCGGCCTGGCAGGGGCTGGCGGTCGAGGGCCTCGCCGACTACGCGCATCCGGGCGCGGGGCGGGCGGAGCGGGCGGAGGGCTCCCGGGACGGGCTCGTCGTGGGGTACGCGACACCTGCCGAATCCGCCTACCCGGAGGCGTTGGAGGCCCTGTGCCGGGCCCTGCCGCCGGGGTGAGCCGGAGGCAGGGCGCCGCGGGGGAGGGCGCGGGGGGCGCGGGGCTCGCGCACGCCCGCCCACGCCCCCTCGCTCCCGCCGGTCAGCCCGCCTGCGCCTGGGTCTCCGCCGCCACGAGCAGCTCCGTGAGGTGGAGGCCGAAGCGCGCGTCGCAGGCGTGCGGCACCCCCGTGCGTACCGCTTCGGCCAGGGCGTCCACCGCGCCCCGGAACGCGGTCTCCGCGCCGTCCCAGCCGGGGACCGACACGGTGCCCCGCTCGCCCCGGAACTCGATCTCGACGCCCGCCGCGCCGGGCGGGGCGCTGAGCCCGAGGGTCACCGTGCTGGACGCGCCGGAGGTGTGGCGCAGGATCAGGTGTGTGGTGTCGGCAGGGCCCCGGGCGGCGGTCAGGTGCTCCACGTCGCCGAGGACCGGGATCAGTACGGAGAGCGCGTGCGGGCCGACGTCCCACAGGCCGCCCTTCTCGCGCCGCCACGGGGAGTCCGCGTACGCGCTGGTCGAACCCGCCGCGTAGAGCGATCCCAGCCACTGGGCGCGAGCCGTGAACCAGCCGTCGACCGCGGCCTGTTCGGCGATCCACGCGGAGGTCTCGGGCGCGAACCGGAGCGTGCAGAAGACGACCGAGGCCACCCCCGCCTTCTCCGCCGCCCCGGCCACGGCACGGGCCCCCTCCACCGTCGTGGCCACCGGCTTGTCCATCAGGAGGTGGCAGCCCGCCTCGGCGGCGCGGACCGCGAGCGGGGCCTGCACGTCCGGCGGCAGCGCGAAGGCCACCGCGTCGCTCGCCTCGAGAAGCGCGTCGATGCCCGCCTCGCCGGTGTACGCGCGGGTCCCGTGAGCGGCGGCGAGGGCCTCCGCCGCCTCGGCCCTGCGGCCCCACACCCCGCTCAGTTCGACGCCGGGATGAGCGGCCAGCGCGGGGGCCTGGGTGTTGCGCGCCCAGGGGCCGGTGCCGAGGAGGCCGATCCGGAGAGGGGGCGTGGTGGCGGCAGGTGAGTCCATGGGACCAGTCTGCCGGGTGCGCCGGCCGGCCGTGCGGGGACCGGCCCCGCTGCGGGCGGCCGGGTTCTCGGCCCTGCGCAAGGACGGTGTCCGAGCGTCCTCCGTTCACCGCCGGGTCATGGGTGACGGGCCTGGACGCGGGCCCCCGTAACGCAGGAAGCCTCGGTAACACGGGGTTCACATCCGGGCAACGGACGGGAAATCGCGTCTTGCCAAGCTGCGGCGCATAGACCGCTGCACCGCTGCACCCGCGAAGGATGGCGTCCGTGACGTTCAAGGCTGAGTACATCTGGATAGACGGCACCGAGCCGACCGCCAAGCTTCGTTCCAAGACGAAGATCATGGACGGCGCGCCGTCGGGGGACGTGGCGGATCTGCCCATCTGGGGATTTGACGGCTCCAGCACCAACCAGGCCGAGGGCCACGCGTCCGACCGGGTGCTGAAGCCCGTCTTCACCTGTCCTGACCCGATCCGCGGCGGCGCGGACATCCTCGTCCTGTGCGAGGTCTTCAATATCGACATGACGCCGCACGAGTCCAACACCCGCGCCGCGCTGCGTCCGGTCGCCGAGCTGTTCGCGGGGCAGTCCCCGATCTTCGGAATCGAGCAGGAGTACACCTTCTTCGACGGCCACCGGCCGCTCGGCTTCCCCGAGGGCGGTTTCCCGGCCGCGCAGGGCGGCTACTACTGCGGTGTCGGCGCGGACGAGATCTTCGGCCGTGACATCGTGGAGAAGCACCTCGACAACTGCCTGGCGGCGGGGCTCGGCATCTCCGGCATCAACGCCGAGGTCATGCCCGGCCAGTGGGAGTTCCAGGTGGGCCCGCTCTCCCCGCTGGAGGTCTCCGACCAGCTGTGGGTGGCCCGTTGGCTGCTCTACCGCACCGCCGAGGACTTCCAGGTCTCCGCCACCCTGGACCCGAAGCCGGTCAAGGGCGACTGGAACGGCGCGGGCGCGCACACCAACTTCTCCACCGGGGCGATGCGCGAGGGCTATGACGCGATCATCACCGCGTGCGAGTCGCTGGGTGAGGGCTCCAAGCCGATGGACCACGTGAAGAACTACGGCGCGGGCATCGACGACCGGCTCACCGGCCTGCACGAGACCGCCCCGTGGAACGAGTACAGCTACGGCGTCTCCGACGGCGGCGCCTCGGTCCGCATCCCGTGGCAGGTCGAGCAGGACCGGAAGGGCTACATCGAGGACCGCCGCCCCAACGCCAACGTCGACCCGTACGTCGTCACACGGCTGATCGTCGACACCTGCTGCACCGCGCTGGAGAAGGCCGGCCAGGTCTGATCCCGACGCCGGTCGCGCAAGGAGGGGTCCGCCGGTTCGCCGGCGGGCCCCTCCCCCGTGTTCGGTGACGGGCCCCTCCCCCGTGTTCGGTGGCGCCCGGGCGTGAGGAACGTTACGCAAAGGGCCCGTATCGACGGGTGGGAGGAGTCTGATGCGCGGCCGCGATGTCTGCTTCAATGGAGCACATGGCCAGCTACCAGAACATCGCGTCGGGTCGCAGCGACCTCGAACCGTTCTGGCCTTCCCGTCAGCACCATGATTTCGACCGGGTGTGTTGCCGCGCGTGGAACGCGCAGGCCCACTAAAGCCGCTCACCCCGGCCTTCGGTCCGCGCGCACGACGCAAGTCCGTCCCTGACGACTCCTCGCGCGAAAGAGCTGACCCCCATGGCGAACACCCGTACCTTCTCCGCCGCGTCCGCCGCCACCGCGGCGTCCCCGGCGCCCGCTGCGGCCCGTCCCACCGCCCGCTCCCTCCCCGCCCACCCGAACCGGCACCGGCTGCGCGCGGTCGACCGTGACGAGGTCGCCGGGCCGCCGGCCGACGTGGCGGACTTCCTCCCGCCCGGGGCCACCTGGCTGCCCGCCCCGCAGCACACCCTGCCCACCCTTCCCGGTCAGCCGCCGATGATCGGTTACCTGGTGCTCGTGCCGGCCGATCAGCAGCCGGCGCTCCCGGGGGCCGTAGCGGCCTCCCGCCTCCGGCCGGGCGGCTCGCCCCTCCCCCAGCAGCCGGAGCCCGACCGGACGGCCGGCGAGGGGGTCCATGGCGGTCCGGTCCGGATCGACACCACCCGGCGTACGGCTTCGGTCGACGGCGTCGCCCTCGACCTCACGTACCTGGAGTTCGAGCTGCTGTCGCATCTGGTGGCGCACCCACACCGGGTGCACACCCGCGACCAGTTGGTGACGACGGTGTGGGGTTACGGGCATGTCGGCGACGGGCGCACCGTGGACGTCCACGTCGCGCGGCTGCGCCGCAAGCTCGGTGCCCAGTACCGCCGTTCGATCCAGACGGTCCGGCGGGTCGGGTACAAGTACACGCCCTGACCCGCTCGGTCCACCCGGAACGTCCGGCGGCCCCGCACCACGGTTCCTCCTCACCGCGGTCCGGGGCCGTCCGGACGTCTCAGAGCTGTCGGCCCGCCGGGGCGGGGGTGCTCACCGGGCCGGCCGGCTCGTCGTATCCCTCAGGGTTCTCCTCCTCCAGGCTCGGCAGGCGCGAGAGGAGGCGCGGCGTACGCCAGTTGCGCTCGCCCAGGAGCAGCATCACGGAGGGCAGCAGCACCATCCGTACGACGGTGGCGTCCAGCAGCACCGCGACGGCGAGGCCGACGCCCATCTGCTGCATGTCCTGCATGGACAGGGTGCCGAACACCGCGAACACCGCGACCATGATGGCCGCCGCTCCGGTGACCGCCCCGGCCGTGCGCCGGATGCCGGTCTCGATCGCGGCCCGGTTGTCCAGGCCGCCGCCGCGCGCCTCCCGGATGCGGGAGACGACGAACACGTGGTAGTCCATCGACAGGCCGAACAGGACGACGAGGACGAACAGCGGCATCCACGCCTCGATCGCGCCGACCCCCTCCGAGCCGATGAGCGACGCGCCCCAGCCGTGCTGGAAGACGGCGGTCATCACGCCGTAGGTGGCGGCCACCGAGAGCAGGTTGAGGGCGATGGACGTCACGGCGATGACGTAGCTGCGGAAGCAGAGCAGCATCAGCAGGAAGGTGACCGCCGTGATGAAGGCGAAGACCGGGACGATGCCGCGTCGGAGTTGATCGTTGAAGTCGACCGATCCGGCGGTCTCCCCGGTGACGTGGGCCTTGGCCCCGGTGCCGTCGAACGCGGCGGGCAGGCGCTGTTCGCGCAGTTCGGTGAGGTCGGCCGTGCCGCCCGGGAGGGGGATCTCGATCTCGGCGACGTTCTCGGCGCGGTGGACGGTGACGTCCTTGAAACCATCGAGGGCCTTGGTGACGTCCGGGGCGCTGATGTCGGGCGCGGTGACGACGACGAGGGCGGGGGCGGGGCCGCCGGGGAAGCTCTCGGTGATGCGGCTGTGGGCGATGGAGAGCTGCGAGTCGGAGCCGAACTGCTTCTCCAGGCCGAGGGATTCGGTCTTCATGCCGAGGGCGGGGGCGGCGAGCGCGAGGAGCAGGACGACGGCGGCGACGGCGAAGGCGCGGGGCCGGGCGAGTACGGGGCCCAGCACCCGGCCGACGATCCGCCCGCTGCCCGCCTGGCCGTGCTTGGCGCGGCGGTTGAGCAGCGGGACGCGGCCGGCGTCGATCCGGTCGCCGAGCCAGGAGAGCAGGGCGGGCAGGACGGTGACCGAGCCGAGCATGGCGATGAAGACGACGATGATCGTGGCGAGCGCGAACCCCTTGAAGAGCATGAGCCCGGAGAGGAACATGCCGCCCATCGCGACCATCACGGTGAGGCCGGAGACGAGCACCGCCCGGCCGCTGGTGGCCGCCGCGATGCGCAGGGCGGTCTCGGCGTCCCGTCCGGCGGCGCGTTCGTCGCGTTCGCGGCGCAGGTAGAAGAGGCAGTAGTCGACGCCGACGGCGAAGCCCATCAGGAACATCACCGAGTACGTGGTCTGGAACAGGTGCAGCTGGTGGCTGGCGATCGACAGGAGGCCGAAGGCTGCCATGCACGCGGTGAGGGCGAGCCCGACCGGGAGCAGGGCGGCGACGACCGCGCCGAAGGCGACGAGGAGGATGCCGAGGGCTAGCGGTACGGCGGTGAACTCGGCCTTCTTGAAGTCCTCGGCCAACAGGTCGCCGAGCCACTTGCCCGCGCTGGCCTCGCCGAACTGGTGGATCCCGGTGTCCGGGTGCTCCTCGCCCACGGCGGCGACCGCGTCCAGGACGGGTTGGACCCGGTCGGAGGAGGTGGCTGCCTCGCCCTTCATCTCGAAGGCGATCAGGGCCTCCTTGCCGTCCTCGGAGGCGACGGGCGGGGCGATGTTCTGCGCTTCTCCGGTCTGCCGTACGGCGTCGGCGAGGGCTTCGGCGGCCGGCTTCCAGTCGCCCGCGGCGGGGGCGGAGACCATGACGAGTTCACCCGCGGGCTTGTCGAGTCCGGCGTCGAGGAGGATCTGCTCGGCGCGGGCGGACTCGCCCGCGCCGTTCTCCGCGTTGGTCATCTCGACCATGCCGGTGGCCCCGCCGATGCCCGCGGCGAGCACGACGAAGATCAGCCAGCCGAATACGGCCGTCTTGCGATGGTGGGTGCTCCACACGCCGATGCGTGCGGCGAGATTGCGCCTCATGCGGCTTCTCCCCCGGAGGTAAGCGTCAGGTAGGTGATCGGGACGCTTCGAATCTAGGAATCGGACGCGGTCCGCCCCAGCCGTCGAAGCCCCCGGTCGCGGAGGCGTAGGAGGCGGATGCGGGGGTGGTGCCAGGTACACCCCCTCCGGGTGGCGGACCGGCTGACGCGGCGGTGCGGGGCCGGGTGAGACTGGCACCCGGACCGGGGACCGCCCGGCTCCGACGGGGAGTCGGACCCGGGAGAAGCCGTCCTGGTTCCGGTGAGGGGAGAGGGATCGCGATGAAGGTGTTCTCGGGGCGGCTACGGTCGTCGACGCTGGCGGCGGGGCGGGGGCTGTTCCTGTCGGTGGTCGGTCCGGTGGGGTCCATCACCCTGTTCGTGCTCGCGGTGCTCTCGATCGCCTTCATCCTGCTGGGCATCGGCGTGTTCACCACCCCGGTGGTGCTGGAGGCGGTCCGCAAGCACGCCAACCAGCGGCGGCTGTGGGCGGCGACCTGGTCGTACGTGCGGATTCCGGTCCCGTACCGGCCGTTCCCGAAGGAGCTGGGGCCGGGCGTCACCGGTCAGGTGGAGCGCACCACGCTGCTGCTGAAGGACCCGGCGACCTGGCGGGACCTGCTGTGGCTGCTGGTGGACATGACGGCCGGCACGGTGCTGGCCGTGGTGGCCGCCGGGCTGATGCTCTACCCGATCGAATCGGTGGTCCTGGCGGCGGGACTGTGGCGGGTGTTCCAGGACGAGCCGTACATGTACATGTTCGTGCCGGTGAGCAGCCAGCTGACCGGTCTGGCCGCCATGGCGCTGGGCATCGTGCTCTTCCACTTCGGCCTGCGTGGCACCGAGCCGGTGCTCCGGGCGCACTTCCTGCTCGCCCGTACGCTGCTGGGGCCGAGCCGGGACGAGAAGCTGGAGCAGCGCGTCCAGCGGCTGACCGTGACCCGGCACGAGGCCGTGGACACCGCCGCGTCCGAGCTGCGCCGCATCGAGCGGGACCTGCACGACGGGGCGCAGGCCCGGCTGGTCGCGATGGGGATGAACCTGGGCACGATCGAGGCGCTGATCGAGAAGGATCCGGCGCAGGCGAAGAAGATGCTGGCGATGGCCCGGGAGTCGTCCGCGGAGGCCCTGACCGAACTGCGGGACCTGGTCCGGGGCATCCACCCGCCGGTCCTCGCGGAGCGGGGTCTCGGCGACGCGGTCCGGGCGCTGGCCCTGCGGCTGCCGGTCGTCTCCGAGGTGACGGTGGAGCTGCCGGGGCGGGCAGAGGCCCCGGTGGAGTCGGCGGCGTACTTCGCGGTCAGCGAGGCCCTGACGAACACGGTGAAGCACGCGGAGGCGGAGCGGATCTATGTGGACCTGCACCATGCGGAGGGGATGCTCCGGATCTCCGTGACGGACGACGGCAGGGGCGGTGCGGTCGTCGGATCGGGCTCGGGGCTGAGCGGAATCGAACGGCGACTGGGTACATTCGACGGCGTCCTGGCCGTCAGCAGTCCCGCGGGCGGTCCCACCATGGTGACCATGGAGATTCCTTGCGAGTTGTCCTAGCCGAAGATCTCTTCCTGCTGCGTGACGGCCTGGTGCGCATGCTGGAGGCGTACGACTTCGAGATCGCCGCGGCTGTGGAGACCGGGCCGGAACTGACCAAGGCCCTGGCCGAGTTGGAGCCGGACGTCGCCGTCGTCGACGTCCGGCTCCCGCCGTCCCACACGGACGAGGGCCTTCAGTGCGCCCTGGCCGCCCGCCGGGCGCGGCCGGGGCTTCCGGTGCTGGTGCTCTCGCAGCACGTGGAGCAGTTGTACGCACGGGAGTTGCTGGCGGACGGCAACGGCGGCATCGGCTATCTGCTGAAGGACCGGGTCTTCGACGCGGACCAGTTCATCGACGCGGTACGGCGGGTGGCGGCGGGTGGCACGGCGATGGACCCGCAGGTCATCTCCCAGCTCCTGTCGCGCCGTTCGCAGGACAGGCCGATGGGCGGCCTCACCCCGCGCGAGCGGGAGGTGATGGAGCTGGTGGCCCAGGGCCGCTCCAACGCCGCCATCGCCTCGCAGTTGGTGATCACGGAGCGGGCGGTGGCCAAGCACACGTCGAACATCTTCAGCAAGCTCGACCTGCCCCCGTCGGACGACGACAACCGCCGGGTGCTGGCGGTGCTGGCCTATCTGGACCACGGCTGATCCGTCGTACGCGGCCGGAGTGCGGGGGGGGATCAGCCTAGGGTGCGCCGGCCGTCGGCGGGGTCCGGGGCGCGCTCCACGTAACCGCGGCTTCCTGAAGATCAGCGCGATCTTCGAGGCCTGCACCCTGGGCCCGCTCTCCCGCGAGGTCCTGATCATGGCGATGGCCACCCGCAACGGCTGTCACCTCTGCGTCGCGATGCACACCGCGAAGCTGACCTCCCTGGACGCCGATCCGGCGCTCGTCACCGCCCTGCGCGACCGCGACGGGACCCCGCTTCCGGACGAACGCCTGGAAGCCGTGCGGCGGTTCACCCTGGGGGTGCTCGATTCGGCGGGTGCGGTGGACGACGCGACCCCGCGGGACTTCCTGGCGCACGGCTACACCGAGCAGAACGCCCTCGAAGTGGTCCTGGGAATCGGCGCGTACACCCTGTCGACCCTGGCCAACCGGCTCACCGGAGCCCCCGTGGACGCCCCCTTGGCCGCCTTCGCCTGAGAGTCGGCGGCCCATCCCGCACCCGGAAACGGCCTCAGGGGTGAGCTACGGCAAGACTCACGACGTAGGCATCCTCGACCTCGCCGTCCGGGAACAGTGCGGTGAGCAGGGCCCGTTCGCGGTCGAAGAAGCTGCGGACCTCGACCGGGTCGCCGATCAGGAAGTCGGAGTGGGTGGCCAGGCAGGCGACATGGGCGTCGATCGGCACGCGCCTGCTCCACGCCACCTGCCGGGTGCGAAAGTCGAGCCCGTCGGGCAGCGCGGCCCGGAAGCGGGCCTCGTGGGACGGGACGGCGGGGACCTCCACCCCGAAGAAGACCCGCATCCGGTTCTCCTGGTCGACGAGCCATTCCACGGCGGGGTCGCAGTCGTTCCACCAGAGCGCCAGCGCCCCGCCCGGGCGCAGCACCCGGCGGGCCTCGGGTATCGAGCGTGCCGGGTCGGTCCAGTGCCAGGCCTGGGCGTACGTGATCAGGTCCATGGAGCCGGTACGCAACGGCAGGTTGTTCCCGTCGCCCCGGACCAGCGGCACGTCGGGAAGCCCCCGGCGGAACTGCTCGGCCATTCCGTCACCCGGCTCCACCGCCGTGACCCGGGCCCCGCGCTCGTACAGCCGCGCCGTACCGAGTCCCGTCCCCGCTCCGACGTCCGCGACGCGGGCTCCGGCGAGCGGCAGTCCGGCCAGCTCCTCGACGGCGTCGAACAGGGCGGGCGGGTAGGAGGGGCGGTGCGCGTCGTAGGCGGCGGCGATGGCGTCGAAGGACCGGGCCTGCACAGGTTTCGTCATACGTCCATCATCGCGCGGGGCTTCGAGAACGGCACGGAACTCTCCGCACGCCTCTGGCCCCACCCCATACCCGTCAGTACATTGACACCATGTCTAACACGCAGCCAGCGGCGGTCGCGTCGGAGCGGACGCCCCTCAAGGCCCGCAAGGTGTCCTTCGCCTGGGAGAAGACCCCCCTGCACTGGGTGCCGGGCGATCCGTTCACCACGCACACCATCAACGTGCTCCACCTGCTGCTCCCGGCCGGGGAGCGCTGGTTCATCCACGTCTACCGGCAGATACTCCCGTACATACACGACGACCGACTGCGCGAGGACGTCATCGGGTTCATCGGCCAGGAGGCCGTGCACGCGCAGGCCCACGACGATGTGCTGCCGCACCTGAGGGAGTTGGGCCTCGACCCGACCCCGTACACCGCGCAGGTCGACTGGTTCTTCGAGAAGCTGCTCGGGGACCGGACACTGCCGCCGGGGCGGGCCTCGAAGTGGTGGCTGATGGAGCGGGTGGCGACGATCGCGGCGATCGAGCACTACACCGCGTTCCTCGGCGACTGGATCCTCAACGCCGACGCCCTGGACCGCCGGGGCGCGGATCCGACCATGCTCGATCTGCTGCGCTGGCACGGTGCGGAGGAGGTCGAGCACCGGTCGGTGGCCTTCGACGTCTTCATGCACGTGGACGGCGGTTACCGGCGGCGGGTGCGCACCTGGGCGACGGCGTTCTCCGCGCTGGTGTTCCTCTGGCAGCGCGGCACCCGCTTCTTCATGGAGAACGACCCCACGCTGCTGGGCGGCAAGGCCTCGTTCAAGGCGTTCCACGCGAGCGGGAAGCAGGGCACGCTGCCCAGCACAAGCGCGATCCTGCGATCCGTGCCGAGCTATCTCAGCCGGTCCTACCACCCCTCCCAGGAGGGCAGTACGGCCCAGGCCGTGGACTACCTCACCCACTCCCCCGCCGCGCTCGCCGCCGAGACCGCCACGATGGGAAGGTCCTGAACCATGGCCCTGCCCCGTCTGCGTACCGTCGTGCTCGTCTCCGGTGCCGCCCTGCTCACCCGGCGCGCCCTGAAACGCCGCATCGCCCGGTCCCCGCTGTGGCCGCTGCCCGCCCTGCCCGAGCCGATATCGGGCCACTCGAAGCGGCGCGCGACCTCGGCCCGCCGGCTGCTGATCACCGGTCGGAGCGAGGTGGCCGACGGTGTCGTGCAGCTCCGGCTGGAGGGAACCGGTCTGCCGCGCTGGGAGCCGGGGGCCCATCTGGACCTGGTGCTGCCGTCCGGTCTGGTGCGGCAGTACTCGCTCTGCGGCGACCCGGAGGACACCGGTGCGTACACGGTGGCGACCCGGTTGGTGGAGGACGGCCGGGGCGGTTCGCGGGAGGTGCACGAGCAGCTCCGGGAGGGCCTGGAGATCGAGGTGCGCGGGCCGCGCAACCGCTTCCCGCTGACCGGGGCCAGGGCTTACGTCTTCGTCGTCGGCGGCATCGGGATCACCCCGGTGTGGCCGATGCTGCGGTCGCTGGCCGCGTCGGGGGCCGACTGGCGGCTGCTGTACGGGGGCCGGTCGCGGGGGGCGATGCCGTTCCTGGAGGAGATCGAGAAGCTCGGCGCGGACGGGAGCCGGGTCACGGTCGTCGCCCAGGACGAGGCGGGCCACCCGGACGTCGCGGCGGCGCTGAGCGGTCTCGCCCCGGGCACGGCGGTCTACTGCTGCGGGCCCGGGCCGCTGATGGATGCCGTGGCCGCCGCGCTCCCGGAGGGGCTCCCGCTGCATCTGGAGCGGTTCTCGGCCGCGCCGGGGGACACGGCGGGCCCCGGTTCCGGGGCGTTCGAGGTGGAGTTGCGGCGCAGCGGGCGCACGGTGCCGGTCGCGGCCGGGCAGTCGGTGCTGGCCGCTGTCCGCACAGCGGCGCCCCATGTCGCGTACTCCTGCGAGCAGGGGTTCTGCGGGACCTGCCAACAGCGGGTCCTGGAGGGCGAGATCGATCACCGGGACGATCTGCTGACCGACGACGAGCGGGGCGATTCGATGCTGATCTGCGTCTCGCGCTGCCGGGGCGAACGCCTCGTCCTGGACCTCTGAACAGCTACGGCGAAGTCACGTACTGATCGCTGTCCGGGCGATCCTTTTCCGACTGATCGCTCTCCGGCTGATCGCTCTCCTGCACCGCCGGCGCCCCTCGCACGAAGGCCCGAGGTCAACGTCTGCTTGCCGCTACAGCGACGGTGCCACCCAGGGAGGCGAGTGCCACACACAACGGCGAGTACAGGACGGTGTTCCACTGCTGGAATTCGCTCGCGGCCCCGGAGTTCATGAAGTATCCGCCCACTCCACGGGCGAACAGCACAGCCGTCAGGCCGTACATGCCCGTCAACCGACCATGGCGGTGGCTCGCACCCCGCGTCACAAGTGGATCGACGAAGGGTTGCGTGCGCTCGCGGCGGGTGGCCCGGATGCCGTCCAGATCGAGACGCTGGCGAAGGCTCTCGGCGTGTCCAAGGGCGGCTTCTACGGATACTTCGCCGGCCGGCGCGCCCTGCTGGAGGAGATGCTCGACCGCTGGGAGCGCGAGATCACCGACGACGGGAGAGGGAGGGGCGTGCGCACCCCGGATAGGCTGTCCGTATGACGACCGGGGTGCGGCGCAGGATGGGCGTCGACGAGCGCAGACAGCAACTCATCGGCGTCGCGCTGGACTTGTTCAGCCGCCGCTCGCCCGAGGACGTGTCGATCGACGAGATCGCCGCGGCCGCGGGCATCTCCCGTCCGCTGGTGTACCACTACTTCCCCGGCAAGCAGAGCCTGTACGAGGCGGCGCTGCGGCGGGCCGCGGACGAGTTGGCGGCCCGCTTCCTGGAACCCCCGGAGGGGCCCCTGGGCGCGCGGCTGCTCCGGGTGATGGGGCGGTTCTTCGACTTCGTCGACGAGCACGGCCCCGGCTTCTCGGCGCTGATGCGGGGTGGGCCGGCGGTCGGTTCCTCGACGGCGAACGCCATGATCGACGGGGTGCGGCAGGCCGCGTACGAGCAGATCATCACGCACCTCGGAGTGACCGAACCACCGGCCCGGCTGGAGCTGGTGGTCCGCTCCTGGGTCTCGCTCGCCGAGTCGACGGCGCTGATCTGGCTGGACGGGCGGCGCATCCCGCGCGCCGAGCTGGAGACGCAGCTGGTGCACGACTTCGCGGCGCTCGCGGCGGTCAGCGCGGCGTACGACCAGGAGATGGCGGGCATCGTGCTGCGGGTACTGTCCCAGGAGCCGGCGGACGGCCCGTTCGGTGACCTGCTCGCCCGGCTCTCCGCGCTCTCCACGCTCGCCCCGGACGTGCCCGCCGGGCCCGTCGTGCCCGCGCAGCGCCTGCCGCGCTGATTCCCGGGACAGCCCTCAGGCCGGCAGGCCGTTGCGGTGGGAGACGCGGCGGGCGGCGGCCAGCAGGGCGTGGATCTGCGGGCCCGCCTGGTCGATCTCGGTGACCGGGCGCGGGAACGGCAGCCGCACGTCCTCGTGGATGCTGGGGTATTCGAGCCGCAGGGTCACCCCGAAGCGGTCCATCGCCAGCGGCACGGCCCGTGTCATGCCGCGCTCCGGGCGGGGGTGGACGAGGCGCAGGAGCAGCGGGACGAGTTCGGCGTGGTCGTCCACGAGATGGGTGAGCATGCCCGCCTCGCAGGCGGCGATCGGGTCGGTCTCCACCTCTTCGAGCTCCTCCAGGGTGATGAAGGTGCGTCCCTCGGCGTCCTCCAGGACGGCCTGCCCGAACTCCATGCAGGTGCTCTGCTCGGTGTCGGTGGCGTACGGGGCGGCGAGCAGTCCGGTGACCGTGACGCGGGCGCGCAGCCGGTCGCGTACGGGGGTGGCGGCGATGTCCGTGAACTCCAGGCGGGCCGGCACGCGTTCGGCGCTCGGCGCGTGGCCGCCGTCGTTCGGGGCGTGCAGGTGGATGTGGCCCATCGCGCCCGTGCCGTCGAGGCGGCGGATTTCGGTGTGCAGTCCGTCGCTGACCACCGTCATGGAGTGGGCGACGGTCAGGATCGACCGGACGCGCTCGGCGCGGGTCGGCTGCGTGGCGCGGGGGCGGGAAAGGCGCATCCGAGTTCTCCAGGAGGGGTCAGCGGAACCCAAGCGGCTACTTAGGTATGCCTAACCTTACCCAGATGGTCCGGGTGTGGGTAGCCCGGGGCTCCATCCGTGTACCGGTCCCCACGTGCGCCCGGGTCAGAGCTGTAGCTCGGTGCGGAGCGCGGCGGCGAGACCGACCTCCGCGTTGTCCGACTGGCCGCGCTCGAAGGCGCGCTGGTAGGCCTCGTCGCCGACGGCTGCCCGCGCCTGGAGCTCGCACCTCTCGCGGACCGGCCCCAGCTCGGGCGTGCCGCGCTGGGGATGACCGACCATGCGCCAGTACGCGTGTCCGGTGCCGTAGACCCGGGCGGCCTGCGCGCCCGCGCCCTGGGCGGCGATGGCGGCGGCCAGGAGGTCCAGCCCCAGCGCGATGCCGAAGCTGTCGCGGAGCCGGTGCTTGCCCGCGAGCATCGACCGGGCGTGCGCGGCGGAGGCGGCCGGGCGGTCCTGGAGCAGGGCGATCAGGGCGAGTTGGTAGTCCGCGTAGGAGCGGGTCCAGTGTTCGCCGCCGCGTTCGCAGGCCCGGCGCAGTGCGGTGGCCGCCGCCTCGGACTCGGTGAGCCGGCCGAGCGCGGTGAGCGCGAAGACGGTGATGAGGTGGCACCGCAGCCGGTGGGCCGAGTCCACTGGCACGCCCTCGGTCATCCGCAGGACCCGCCCGGCCGCTTCCAGCGCCGCCTCGGGCTCCCCGGTCATCAGCTGGGTGAGGCCCGAGAGGTAGGCCGCGCCGAGCATGCCCTCGTCGTCCCGGTCGTACAGCGCGCCGGCCGTGCAGAGCGCGCCGTGCTTCTCGGCGGTCGCGAAGTCGCCCTGGAGCAGGGCCGCGACGCCGAGGACCCATTGCAGCCTGGTCCGCGGGGGTCCGTCGACGGGGCCCGCGTCCAGGGCGCGCCGGGCGTAGCTCCGGGCCTCGGAGAGGTGGCCGCAGCAGGCCCAGAAGAAGCCGACCCGGCCCGCCATCTCCTGGGCCCCGCCGACGTCGTGGACGAGCAGGTGCTCCAGGGCGGCGCACAGGTCGAGGTGGGTGTCGGACACCTTGTGGTACCAGGACACCTGGTCCGGGCCGGTCCAGCCGTCGTGGGCGCGGCGGGCGAGGCCGAGGAAGCTTCTCGCGTGCCGGTCGGCGGCGGCGCGGGCCTCGCCCAGCTCGGTGAGCCACATCCGGCCGTACTCGCGGAGGGTGTCGAGCATCCGGTAGCGGTCGCCGTCGCGCTGGACGACACACTGGGCGACGAGGCCCTGGAGCGCCCGGCCCACCTCGTCCGGGGTGAGCGGGCCGCCCGCGCAGACCTCGCGGGCGACCTCCTCGTCGAAGTCGGTGCGCAGCGGGGTGAGACGGGCCCACAGGAGGCGCTCCAGCGGGGTGCACAGCTCGTGTGACCAGCCGATGGCGGTGCGCAGGGTGCGGTGGCGGCGGGGCCACACCGTCGCGTCGGCGAGGAGGTCGAGGCGGGCCGTGTCCGGGCTGTCGCCGGCCCCGTCCGCCCCGATCCCGTCCGGTGCGCCGGGGCCGGGCGCTCCGAGACCGGGCGCTCCGAGACCGGAGGCTCCGGAACCGGGGGCTCGGAAGCCGGGGGCGAGGGCGAGGCCGCCGCCCCGGCCGGACCCGCCGAAGCCGGTGCTCCGGGCGTCGAAGCGGCTGCCGATCCGGTGGGCGAGCTGGGCCACGCTGTGCCGACCGATGCCCGCGGCGGCCAGCTCGATGGCGAGCGGAATGCCTTCGAGACGGCGGCAGATCTCGGTGGCCGCCGCCTCGTCGCCCGGGTCGTCCAGGCCGGCCCCGGGGTCGGTGGCGCGCAGCCGGTCGGCGAAGAGCTGGAGGGCGTCGGGCGCGCCGTCGACCGGGAGCGGCGGCACCTCGACGACGTACTCGCCCCGGGTGCCGAGCGGCTGCCTGCTGGTGACCAGGACGGTCAGGCCCGACGAGGTGGTCAGGATCTCGGCCAGCAGATGGGAGCAGGCGGCTCGGAGGTGTTCGGCGGAGTCGAGGACCAGCAGGAGGTACTTGTCGCCGAGCCATTCGCAGATCGCCTCGACGGGCATCCGCAGGGTGTGGTCGGCGAGTCCGACCGCGTCCGAGACGGTGGGGAGCAGCAGCCTGTCGTCGGGGAGCGGGGAGAGGTCGGCCCACCAGGCGCCGTCCGGGTAGCGGTCGGCGGCGGCGCGGGCGGCCCGGAGCGCGAGCCGGGTCTTGCCGACGCCGCCGGGGCCGATCAGGGTGGTCATCCGCCGGGTGGTCAACGCGGTTCCCAGCCGGGCCAGTTCGGCCCGCCTCCCGACGAAGCTGCTCGTCTCGTCGGGAAGGTATCCCACGTTGGTCATCATCACCGTCCGGGCGCTGGGGCAGGGTGCGCCGGCGAGCCGACCGCCCCGGGTGGGGCTCCTGCCGCGCACACCGGGCCGGTCCCGCCTCCCCGAGAGGGAGAGCGGGACCGGCCCGGTGAACCAGGACGGCTGCGGCGGCTCCCTTGCCGACGTCTGCCGTCACCGTAGTGCTGTCGGAGGTCAGCGCAGCGTGAAGACGGCCGCCGTGCGTCCCGGGACGGTGAAAGTGGCCGATTTCCCGTCGTACCTGGCTCGTTTGACCGTAGGATCCGCCCCCTTGGCCTGGACGGGGTGCAGCGCGTACGTCTTCCCCGCCGGGGCGGCGAGCCGCTGGTCGGCGGTGGTCGGCGCGGCGTTGAGGACGACGACCAGTTCACCGAGGCGCATGGTGATCACGCCCGGGGTCTCGGCCGTGCCGGAGAGCGGGAAGGACAGGGCGGACTGCACCTGGCCGGCGGTGCGCAGGGAGAACTCCTTCTCGGTGGAGCGGATGGTGAGCAGGTCGCGGTAGGCGGCCGAGGCCCCGTCGATCTGCGCGCAGTTCGGCGCGATGGTGCCGGTGGCGGCCAGGAGCGGCTTCGCGTACGCCCACTTGTCCTGGTTGTCGGCGGCGGGCGGCAGACCCCGGCCGAAGCCGTTGCCGTCGCGGCAGTCCCAGTGCAGGGCGTTGAACCAGTCGCCGCTGTCGTAGGAGTTGCGGTCCAGGGACTTGGAGCGCAGCAGGTCGGTGCCGGCCTGGGAGAGCGAGGGCCCCTGGGAGAGGACGGAGGCGGCCATGGCCACCACCTGGGCCCTGGCCCGTTCGGCTGCCGTGGAGGAGGCCGGGAGCTTGAAGGCGAGGGTGTCGAAGAGGGTCTCGTTGTCGTGGGCGTCGGAGTAGGCGAGGGCGTCGCCGGGTGCGGCCGCGTATCCGGCGGGCGCCCCGTTGTAGTCGACCTCGGAGCCCTTGACCGTGCGGCCGGAGGTGTCGGTGAAGGTGTAGTCGGCGAGATTGCCGGTGAGACCGACCTTGATCAGGTCCTGGTAGTGCAGCAGCCGGGCCCTCTGCTCGGCGCGGGTGCCGTTGGCCGGGGAGGAGTTGGGGTCGGTGTAGAGGCCGGTGGCGAAGCCCTGGACGCCGGGGTCCTCGTCGAAGGGGCCGCCGCCGCGCACGGCGTCGCGGGCCCGGTCGGAGAAGGTGGCGATGCCGGTGCCGGCCATGTTCTTCTGGGTGGCCTGGACGAAGCGGGCGTCGTCCGCGATCTCGCCGAAGTTCCAGCCCTCGCCGTACAGGATGATCTTCTTGCCGTCGACGCCGTCCTTCGCGAGGGTCAGCTCGTCCAGCGCCGCGCGGACGGCGAGGATGTTGTCCTTGGGGTGGTGGCCCATCAGGTCGAAGCGGAAGCCGTCGACCTTGTACTCCTTGGCCCAGGTGACGATCGAGTCGACGACGAGCTTGCCCATCATGGTGTTCTCGGGGGCGGTGTTGGCGCAGCAGGTGGAGGTGGCGACGCTGCCGTCCTCCAGGAGCCGCTGGTAGTAGCCGGGCACGACCTTGTCGAGGACCGACTTGTCGTCCTGCCCCGAGGCGACGGTGTGGTTGTAGACGACGTCCATGACGGTGCGCAGTCCGGCCTGGTTGAGGCCCTGCACCATCTGCCGGAACTCGACCGTGCGCCGGGTGCCGTCCGGGTCGGAGGCGTAGGAGCCCTCGGGGACGGTGTAGTGCAGCGGGTCGTACCCCCAGTTGAAGCCGTCCTTGGCGGCGGCCTCGGCGACGCAGGCCTGCTGCTCCTCGGAGTCGGGGGCGTAGACGTGGAGATCGCAGGCGGGCCTGTGCTGGTCCTTCTTCTTCTCCGGGATCGTGCCGATGTCGAAGACGGGCAGCAGGTGCACGTAGCTGGTGCCGGAGTCGGCGAGCTTCCTTAGGTGCTTCATGCCCCGGGAGCGGGTGTCGGTGAAGGCGAGGTACTCACCGGGGTGCCGCGCCGTGCGGTCCGTGACGGAGAAGTCGCGGACGTGCAGTTCCTGGATCTGGGCGTCCCGCAGCGGGGTCGCGGCGGGCTTCCTCAGACCGGACCAGCCGCGCGGGGCGAGCTTCGGGTCGGTGAGGTCGACGACGAGGCTGCGGGCGGAGTCGGCGGTGAGGGCGGTGGAGTAGGGGTCGGTGACCTTGTTGGTGACCATCTTCTGGACGGTGGGGGCCCAGACGGTCACGGCGTACCGGTAGGGCTTGCCCCGCCAGCTCTTCTTCCCGGTGACCGACCAGACGCCGGTGCGGTCGTCGCGCTTCATCGGGTGGGTACGCCCGTCGAGTTCGAGCGAGACGGTCCGGGCGGTGGGGGCCCATACGGAGAGTGTGGGCGTCGACTGGCGGAAGACCGGGCCGAGTTCGGCGGAGGCCGCCTTCTTCCCGTACAGGTCGTCCAGGATGCCGGCGGTCTGTACGCCGGTGGCGGCGAGCAGGGCCCCGTTGGCGGCGCGCTGGGTGGCGACGATCTGGCCGCGCAGGGATTCCCGGACCCGGTCCCGGTCGCGGGCGTCCACGGTGAACGCCGGGTAGTCCTCGAGGTGCGGGTACTTCGCCTTCTGCGCGTCACTCAGCGCGGACCGGGTGAGCCGCAACCACCGGCCCTCGTCGGAGAGCGCCCCGTCGACGACGGAGATGCCGCCCTCGGGCGCGTACACGAGCTGCTGGCTGGTGGCGTCGGTGGCCTTCACCTTCCAGACGACGGTGTCCTTGTCGATCCACTGCGCCTCGGCCTTCGACAGGTCGGGGGCCGCGCCGCCGCCGGTCTGCGGGAGGAGGTAGCCGGGCTTGGAGCCGAGCATCCAGACCTCGTGGCCGTAGGTGGCGAGGTCCAGGGACTGGTCGGTGGGCAGGTCCTTCTCGTCGCCCTTGTGCAGGATGTAGCTGAGGGTGGTGGCCCCGTCCACGAGCGGCACCTCGAAGGTGACCCCGTAGGCGTCCTTCTTCACCGGCATCAGCGGCTTGGACCAGTCGGTGGGCTCCTTGGCCCCGGCCCAGGTGTGCAGCCCCCAGCCGTCGTAGTTCCCGTCCGGGCGGTGGTAGTTGAGGACCGCCTTGCCGGTGTCCTGCGGCGGGGCCTCGGGGGCTTCGACCGCCTGTCCGTCCTTGCCCTGCTCGATCCAGACCTGACCGGACACGCCGAGGTCGAGAGTCCGCTGCGGGCCGTCGGCCGTGCCGTTCTTCTCGACGGTGTACGGGACGGAGTCGGCGCCCTCCTCCAGGTCGATCCAGGCGAACGCGCCGTAGGCGTCCCGCCCGACGAACTCGGCGGTCTTGCCGCCGGACTTCAGCTGCCAGCCCTCGTAGTCGCCGTCGGGGCGCTGGTAGTGGACGACCGCCCGGTCGCGCTCGACGGCGACGGGCTTCGGCTTCGGCGGGGTCTGACCGGCGGTGGTCGCGGCGAGGGCACTGGAGGTGCGGCCCGTGCGGTCGACGACGACGGCCTTGTAGCGCAGCGGCGTTCCCGCCTTCACGGTCCCGTCGAGGTACTGGGTGACCTGGTACGGGGCGTGGTCGGCCGAACCGAGCGTCTTCCACTTCCCGTTGCCCACCTGGGCGGCGAAGACGACCCGGTTGAGCTGTCCGCCGTCCACGTCGGCGGTGATCCCGACGGTGCCGGTGGCGCCGGCGGCCGGGGCCTTCAGCGCGATCGTGGGCTCGGCGGCGGGAGCGCCCACGGCCCGGTCCGCCTTCAGCACGATGCTGGAGAGGGCGGGCACGGTGACGGTGACCTTCTTGTCCTCGCCGCTGCGGACGACACCGGAACCGCCGTACAGCGTGCGGAAGTTCATGCCGGCCGTCTCGGTGGCGAGCCGGACCTCCCGCGGGCTCGTGCCGTTGTTGTAGGCGACGAGGTATTCGTGGGGCCGCTCGGTGTCGATGCGCGAGGTGGCGTACACCGAGCCTTCCGCGAACCGCTCGATCTGGGTGCCGTCGCGCAGTGCCGGGTGGGCCTTGGTGAGCCCCGAGAGGGCGGCGATGGAGCGGTAGACCGGGTGCTCCGTGTCGTACGCGTCCGAGGCGTGCGTGCGGTCGGTGCCGAGCTGGTCGTCGTCGAGGTAGTCGGCGGTCTTCGAGGCGAAGAGCGTCTGGCGGGAGTCCTTGTCGCCGCCGGCTCCGGTGAAGCCCTGCTCGTCGCCGTAGTAGATCACCGGGTTGCCGCGGCCGAGGAACATCAGCTCGTTGGCGAGCCGGGCCCGCTTCAGCAGCTCGGCGTCGTCGGCCTTCGGGTTGTCCTGCTTCAGGAAGGTCCCGATGCGGCCCATGTCGTGGTTGCCGAGGAAGGTGACCTGCTCGTAGGCGTTGGCCTTGTCCGTGGTGTAGCGGTAGTCGTTCCCGTACACGGAGGCGAGCCGGTCGGCGGGCGCGCCCTGGGAGGCGAACTGCCGGGCGGCGTCCTGGAACGGGAAGTCCAGCGTGGAGTCGAGGCGGCCCCGCGTGACGTACGGCGAGGTCACCTCGGTGTCGGCGGAGTAGATCTCGCCGAACATGAAGAAGTCGTCCCGGCCGCGCTTCGCGGCGTACGCGTCCAGCGCGGTGGCCCACTGGGTCCAGAAGTCCAGGTCGACGTGTTTGACCGTGTCGATGCGGAAGCCGTCGATGTCGAAGTCGCGGACCCACTTCTCGTAGATCTTCTCCATGCCCTTCACGACCTCGGGACGCTCGGTCCACAGGTCGTCGAGCCCGGAGAAGTCGCCGTACTCGTTGGACTCGCCGGCCCACGTCGAGTCGCCCCGGTTGTGGTACATGGTCGGGTCGTTGAGCCAGGAGGGGACCTTCTCGCCGGTGCCGGGCGTCTTCACCGGGGTGTACGGGAAGGAGTCCTCGTCGACCTCTTCGACGCCGTCGCGGTCGTCGAAGGGGCGGCCGTCCTCGTCGAGGTAGGGGAAGGCGCCCTTGGGCTGGTAGCCGTAGGCCTTCTCCGCGTAGTCGACGGTGTCGGCGGTGTGGTTGGTGATGACGTCGAAGAAGACCTTCATGCCCTTGGCGTGGGCCTTGTCGATCAGCCGCTCCAGGTCGGCGTTGGTGCCGAAGTGAGGGTCGACCTGGGTGAAGTCGGTGATCCAGTAGCCGTGGTAGCCGGCCGAGGCGTCCTTGCCGGTGCCCTGAACGGGCCGGTTCTTGAAGATCGGCGCCATCCAGATGGCGGTGGTGCCGAGCTCCTTGATGTAGTCGAGCTTCCGGGTGAGGCCCTTGAGGTCGCCGCCCTGGTAGAACCCCTTGTCGGTGGGGTCGTAGCCGTGCTCCAGCCGCGATCCGGTCAGCCCGCCCCGGTCGTTGGAGGCGTCGCCGTTGGCGAACCGGTCGGGCAGCACGAAGTAGAACTGCTCGCGCGTGAGGTCGTGCCGGTCCGCCTCACGGGCGAGTTTCGCGTCCGAGGGCGGTGCCGGCGGCCGGGGCGACGCGGCGGCGGTGGCCGCCGGGGCGACGGGCAGCAGCGCCGCGCACAGGGCGGCCACCGCCCATCGTCCGAGGATGGTTCGGGACACGGAGGGTGCTCCTCAGGGCTTGATCGGTAGGTCGAACGGGGGGCCGGGCGATGGGCCGAGCGATGGGTCGAGCGATGGGTCGCTCAAGGGGAAGCGGGCCGGTGGCGGTACCACCGGCCCGCTGGGGGTTCGGATGTCAGCCGCGCCAGACGTCGGCGGTCAGCGTGACCTTCCCGGAGGCCGGGACGGTGGCGGTGCGGTTGGCACCGCTCTCCCAGGTGACGTTGCCGCCCGCGTCCTTGCGGACGTACTTGTAGGCGAACGTGGTCCCGGCGGGCAGGTTCACGTCCAGCTTCCACACGGGGTACGCCGCCGGGTCGAGCTTCGGCGCGCTCGCCGGGTTCCAGTTGCCGAGGGCGGTCTGGTCGCCGGTGACGTGGATGTTCTGGCCGGGCTGGGTGGTGGCGTTGACGCCGAAGGAGGCGCCGGAGGTGCCGTTGCCGGGGTCCGGGTCGGGGTTCGTGCCGCCTCCTCCGCAGGTACGGGCGCCGGTGTGCAGGGCGACGGCGGTGCCGGCCGGGACGGTGGCGGTGAACTGGCCGGAGCCGTTGACCTGGACGCCCTTGCCGGACTGGACGTCGCAGTAGTCGCCGGCGGGCAGCGAGGTCTGGAAGGTCCGGGTCAGTGCGGAGCCCTCGTGGTTGAGGGCGACGTACGCCTTGTTCCCGCGGCCGAAGGCGATCTGGTCGCCGCCGTTGTCCCACCAGTTGGTGACTCCCTGGCCGCGCGCGGTGTTGCGGAAGCCGACCATGGAGGAGATCTCGCGCCAGGCGTGCTGGCACTTCCAGCCGTCGCTGTAACAGGAGTTCACCTGGCCGCCGTTGGGCGGTCCGGCGTCATGGCTGCTGAACTCGTAGCCGGAGTGGACGTCCGGGGAGCCATAGGGGTAGGCCAGCATGAAGACGCTGGCCAGGGTGTAGGCGGAGCCGTTCTTGTAGTTGAGGGTGTCGCCGCCGCGCTCGGTGTCGTGGTTGTCGACGAAGACGGCGGACTTGCCGGACTCCATGAAGCCCCAGCCCTCGCCGAAGTTCTTCAGGTGGGCGAGGTTCTCGTTGAGGAACACCTGCTTGAGGCTCCGCCCGTACCGGAACTCCTGGACGTCTCCGCTGCCCAGGTACTCGGAGGGCGAGACGGCCTCACCGGCCCCGAAGATCGCCTCGTGCTTCCAGTAGGCGTTCGGGTTGGTGAGCCGGGACTTGATGTTGGCGAGGTCCCCGGCGGGCATGTGCTTGGCGGCGTCGATCCGGAAGCCGTCGACGCCGAGCGAGAGCAGGTCGTTGAGGTAGCCGGCGATCCTGCCGCGTACGTACTCCTCGCCGGTGTCCAGGTCGGCGAGGCCGACCAGCTCGCAGTTCTGGACGTTGCCCCGGTCGTTGTAGTTGTTGATCTGGGCCCGGCAGTCGTCCATGTCGGCGCCGGAGTAGATGCCCGGGTAGTCGTACTTGGAGTACGCGGAGCCTCCGGTGCCGGTGCCGTTGCCCGCCGACATGTGGTTGATGACCGAGTCGGCGATGACCTTGACCCCGGCCGAGTGACACGTGTTCACCATGGCGGAGAAGGCGGCCCGGTCGCCGAGCCGGCCGGCGATCCTGTAGCTGACGGGCTGGTAGGACGTCCACCACTGGCCGCCCTGGATGTGCTCCTGCGGCGGCGAGACCTGGACGTAGCCGTAGCCCGCCGGACCGAGGGTGTCCGTGCAGGCCTTGGCTATGGAGGCGAACTTCCACTCGAACATCACGGCGGTGACGTCCTTGTCGCCCGGGGCGGCGGCCTGTGCGGTGCCAGCGGCGCCGAATCCGGTGGGGACGACGAGGGCGGCGGCGCCGGCCACCAGGGCGAGCGCGACAGACAGGGATCTGCGTGCCATGTCTTTCCTCCTGCGGGTGGGGGAAGCGGGGATGACGGTGCAGCCTCAGTCGACAACGCGCCGTGCCCTCAAGGCTCCTGAAGGTTCTTGCTGCAAGAATGCAAACCTTGCCGCGGAGCAGACCGTACGAGCCCTCCCGTCACCGGTCAACCCTTTGGACATCCCCCGCTCACATCCGCGAAACAGCGGAGTTTCCTTCCCGACTTCGTCGCGATTTCTCGCTGCAAGGTCTTTCGCAAGATATTGCGGGCCTGTTACGTTTCATCCCGACTCCGGCCCGGTCGGCCGGGGGATCCGGCACCGCTGCACGTCGTCGGACCCCACGCGCCCGGCCGACCGGGCCGGTCACGGCAAGAGAGGCACCCGGAGTCGCTACAACTCCCCGCCGGCCCTACCTGGGCCGACTCCTGGTGCCTCTCCTGTGCGTGCCCGTTCCCGTACCGCGCCCGTTCCCGTACGTGCCCGTTCCCGTACCGTGCCCGTTCCCGTACGTGCCCGTTCCCGTACCGCGCCCGCTGCCGTACGTGCCCGCTGCCGCTTCGCGGTCAGCCGTTGCGTACCGCCGCCGTCGAGCCCCGTACGACCAGCTCCGGCTGGAAGACGTACTCGGTGCGCTGCACCGGGCTGCCCCCGATCTCCTCCAGCAGCGCGCCCACGGCGGCCGCCGCCATCGCCTGCACGGGCTGGCGCACCGTGGTCAGCGGCGGGTCGGTGAACGCGATGAGCTGCGAGTCGTCGAAGCCGACGACCGAGACGTCACGGGGCACCTCCAGGCCCCTCCCCCGGGCGGCGCGCACCACGCCGAGGGCCATCAGGTCACTGCCGCAGACGATGCCCGTGCAGCCCGCGTCCAGCAGGGCGCCGGCCGCCACCTGGCCGCCCTCCACGCTGAACAGCGTGGAGCAGACGAGCAGTTCGGCCTCGGACCGGTCCATGCCGAGCACCGAGACGGCCGCCTCCACGAACCCGTCGCGCTTGCGGCGGGAGGGGACGTAGCGCTGCGGGCCGATGGCCAGGCCGATCCGGCGGTGGCCGAGGTCGGCGAGGTGCCCCAGGGCCATCCGTACGGCGGCGTTGTCGTCCGGCGAGACGAACGGGGCGCTGATGCGCTCGTTGTAGCCGTTGATCAGGACGAACGGCACGCCGCGCTCGGTGAGCGCGGCGTACCGGCCCGGGTCGGCGGAGGTGTCCGCGTGCAGCCCGGAGAGGAAGACGATGCCGCCGACGCCGCGCTCCACGAGCTGCTCGACGAGTTCGTCCTCCGTCGCACCGCCCGGCAGCTGGGTACAGAGCACGGGGGTGTAGCCGTGCCCGGCCAGCACCTGTTCGACGGACTGCGCGAACGCCGGGAAGATCGGGTTGGTGAGTTCGGGCGTCACCAGGCCGATCAGTCCGGCGCTGCGCTGCCGCAGCCGTACGGGCCGCTCGTAGCCCAGGATGTCGAGCGCCGCGAGCACCCGCTGACGCGTGGAGTCCGCGACGCCCTGCTTCCCGTTCAGGACCCGGCTGACCGTCGCCTCGCTGACCGCCGCCTGTCCGGCGATGTCGGAGAGGCGGGGCGCCGCCGTGGTCCTGGGCGCGGGCAGTGTCACACCGTCCACCACACCGTGGTGTCGGCGGGCAGCTCGGCCTCGGCGCCGTCCACGGTGACCGGGGAGCTGGCGAGCAGCACCCGGCCGCGGGCGGCGATACGGACGGGGGCGCCGGTGGTGTTGACGGTGCAGACGAAGCCCGGGCGGGAGAAGACGAGGACGCCTTCGGGGCCGTCCAGCCACTCGACGTCCGTGCCCGCGCCGAGACCCGGGTGCTCCCGGCGGGCGGCGATGGCGGCGCGGTACAGCTCCAGGGTGGAGCCCTCCACGCCGGTCTGCGCCTCGACGGACAGCTCGCCCCAGCCGGCGGGCTGCGGGAGCCAGCTGCCACCGTCGCCGAAGCCGTACGAACCGCCCTCGCGGGTCCACGGGATCGGGACGCGGCAGCCGTCGCGGAAGCCGTCCTGGCCGTCGGCGCGGAAGAACGAGGGGTCCTGGCGGGCCTCGTCGGGCAGGTCGGTGACGTCGGGCAGGCCGAGCTCCTCGCCCTGGTAGACGTAGGCGGAGCCGGGCAGGGCGAGCATCAGCAGGGAGGCGGCGCGGGCCCGGCGCAGGCCCAGCTCGCGGTCGCCGGGGGTGCGGATCTGGGTGCCGAGGCCCGCCGGGTTGGCGAAGCGGGTGGCGTGCCGGGTGACGTCGTGGTTGGAGAGCACCCAGGTGGCGGGTGCGCCGACCGGGCGCATCGCGGCGAGCGAGGTGTCGATGACCTCGCGCAGTTCGGCGGCGTCCCAGGCGGTGGCCAGGTACTGGAAGTTGAACGCCTGGTGCATCTCGTCGGGGCGCACGTAGTTGGCGGTGCGCTCGACGGTCGGGGTCCAGGCCTCGGCGACGGCGATCCTCTCGCCCGGGTACTCGTCGAGGATGGTGCGCCAGCTGCGGTAGATCGCGTGCACGCCGTCCTGGTCGAAGAACGGCATGATGTCGTTGCCGAGCAGCCTGAGTTGGTCGTGGGAGCCGAGGTCGGGCAGCCCCTCGGCCTTGACGAGGCCATGGGCGACGTCGACGCGGAAGCCGTCGACGCCCATGTCGAGCCAGAAGCGCAGGATGGAGCGGAACTCGTCGGCGACGGCCGGGTGCTCCCAGTTGAAGTCCGGCTGCTCGGGGGCGAAGAGGTGGAGGTACCAGTCACCGGGGGTGCCGTCCGGGTTCGCCGTACGGGTCCAGGCGGGTCCGCCGAAGATGGACTCCCAGTCGTTGGGCGGGAGTTCGCCGTCGGAGCCCTTTCCGGGGCGGAAGTGGTAGCGCTCGCGCAGGGCGGAGCCGGGGCCCTCGGCCAGGGCGCGCTTGAACCACTCGTGCTGGTCGGAGGAGTGGTTGGGGACCAGGTCGACGATGATGCGCAGCCCCAGGCCGTGGGCCTCGCGGATCAGCGCGTCGGCGTCCAGCAGGTTGCCGAACATCGGGTCGATGGCCCGGTAGTCGGCGACGTCGTAGCCCGCGTCGGCCTGCGGGGAGGCGTAGAAGGGGCTGAGCCAGACCGCGTCGACGCCCAGGTCCTTCAGGTGGGGCAGGCGGGCGGTGACGCCGGCGAGGTCGCCCATGCCGTCGCCGTTGCCGTCGGCGAAGCTCCGCGGATAGACCTGGTAGATCACCGCGTCCTGCCACCAGCCGGTGCGGTGGCCCGGGGCGTCGTCGGACGTGCCGGTGGAGGGGGCAGCGAGGTGCTGGGTCATGTCGTCCCTGGGGTGTCTGGGTGGGGAGCGGCGCCGGGGACCGGGTCCGGGTTTCCGGCGCCGCCGTGACGGGTGCGGTGGTGCGTACGGGTGCTGGTGCGGGTGGCCAGGGGGGTCAGCCCTTGACGGCTCCGGCGGACATGCCGGTGACCAGGTGCTTCTGGGCGAAGAGGAACACCAGGGCGGCCGGGATGGCGATGAGCACGGAGGCCGCGGTCATGGGGCCCCACTGGGCTCCGTACTGGTTGACGAACTTCTGGAGTCCGCCGGCCAGCGTGAGGTTCTCGTCGCCGACCAGGAAGGCGGAGGCGTACGCCACTTCGCCCCAGGCGGTGATGAAGGAGTAAAACGCGGTGACCGCGAGGCCCGGCTTGGCCAGCGGCAGGATGAGCCGGAAGAAGGTGCCGAACGGGGTGAGGCCGTCGACCTCGCCCGACTCGTCGATCTCGCGCGGGATGGTGTCGAAGAACCCCTTCATCATCCAGGCGCAGAACGGCACCGAGATGGTGAGGTAGGTGATGACGAGTCCCATGGGCTGGTTGAGCAGCCCGAGGCTCGACATGATGTTGTAGATCGGCACGATGAGGACGGCGACCGGGAACATCTGGGTGATCAGCAGCGTCCACATCAGCCCGCGCTTGCCGGGGAAGCGGAAGCGGCTCACGGCGTATCCGGTGGTGGCGGCGACGAAGACGCCGATCACGGTGGAGAGCGCGGAGATGATCACGGAGTTGGCGAACCAGTTGAGGAACTCCGTGTCGCGGATCAGGTTCGTGTAGTTGACGAACGTCGTCTCGCGGAAGAAGTCCGTGGTGGTCGCGAACTTGGCGGGCTTGAGCGAGGTCAGCAGGACCCACAGCACCGGGAAGACCGCGATCACCGAGGCGATGATCAGGGTGAGGTGCAGGGCGACGGAGGCGAGCGGGGAGCGCTCGCCGCGCAGCCGGACCTTGGGGGCGCCGTGCCGGGCGGGGGTGTCGGTCGCGGTGGTCACCAGTTGTCTCCCTGGGAGCGCAGGACTCGCCGGTAGACGACGGCGAAGAGCATCAGGAGTACGAGGATCAGCACGCCCCAGGTGGAGGACTGCGCGTAGTCGCGCGGGCTGATCTCGAAGGAGAACTTGTACGCCTGGGTCACGAGGATCTGGGTGGCCTCACCGGGTCCGCCGCGGGTCAGCAGGAAGATCACCGGGAACATGTTGAAGGTCCAGATGGTGGAGAGCAGGACCACCGTGGTGGAGACCGGGCGCAGTCCGGGCAGCGTGATGTGGCGGAAGCGCTGCCAGGCGGTGGCGCCGTCCATCTCGGCCGCCTCGTACTGCTCGGAGGGGATGGACTGGAGTCCGCCGAGGAGGGCGACCATCATGAACGGGATGCCGAGCCAGACGTTGACGGCGATGACCGCGAACTTGGCCCAGGTCGGGTCGTTCAGCCACGGCACGGCGTCGATGCCGGCGCCGCCGAGGACCTTGTTGAGCAGGCCGCGCTCCTCGTTGTAGAGGAAGCGCCAGGCGAAGACGGAGACGAAGCCGGGGATGGCCCAGGGCAGGATGAGGGCCATGCGGTAGGCGGAGCGTCCGGCGATGCGGCGGTTGAGGATGTTCGCCAGGGCCATGCCGAGGACGAACGTGACGCTCACGCAGGAGACGGTCCACACCAGCGTCCAGCCGAGCGTGCCGAGGAACTGCGAGCCGGTCAGCGCGTCGATGTAGTTGTCCGCGCCGACGAACTCGTAGGTGGCGGGGATCTCGTTGACGCCGATGGAGCGGGCGACGTTGCGCTCGTCCGCGTCGGTCATCGAGAGGTAGACGCCGCGGACCAGCGGATAGCCGATGATCACGCCGATCACGACGACGACCGGGGCGACCATGGCCCAGGCGTACCAGTGGACCGACAGCGCCCGCCTCAGACGGCCGGGGGTCGGTGGTGGGGTGCCAGTACCGCGGCTCCGGCCGCGGGCGGTGTTCTCGCCCGCGGCCTTCACCACCGACTGGCTGGTGTGGACAGCCATCAGTCGGCCAACCTTCCTGTTACTTCCAGCCCTCGAGGAGCTTGCGGTAGGAGTCGCCGGTGGCCTTGGCGGCCTTCTCCGGCGTGGTCTGGCCGGTGAGGACCTTGGTGTACTCGATGCGCAGCGGCTCGAAGAGGCTGCCGCCCTCGGGGATCCAGGGGCGCTCGACGGCGGTCTCGACGACCGGCTTGAAGAAGCCGACGATCTCGCTGTCCACGGCCTCCTGCTTGGCGTACGCGGAGGTGCGGGTGGGCAGCAGGTTCAGCTCGCCTGCGGCGGTGGCCTGGCTGTCCACGGAGGTCATGTACTCGACGAAGGCGTAGGAGGCGTCGAGGTTCTTGGAGCCGGCGTAGACGGCCAGGTTGTGGCCGCCCTGCGGGGCGCCCTGGGCGGCGGATCCGGCCGGGACCGGGGCGACGCCCAGGTTGTCCTTGTCCGTGAACTCACTGCCGGTCAGGGTGTCAGCGACGGCCCAGGGGCCGTTGATCATCATCGCGACGTCGCCGTTCTTGAACGACTGCATCATGTTCTCCCAGCCGTCCGAGGCATCCGTCTTCGCGGTGCCGTCGTCGACCAGGGCCTTGACCGCCTCGAACGCCTTGACGCCCTCGGGCTTGTCGATGGTGACGCTCTTGGAGGAGGCGTCGACCATGTCGCCGCCCTCGCCGTAGAGGAAGGAGAGGAAGTAGTACGGGTCGTCGCCGCGGAGGTAGAGGCCGGTCTTGCCGGTCTTGTCCTTGATCTTCTCGGCCACGGTCTTGAGGTCGTCCAGGTTGGCGGGCGCCTCGACGCCGGCCTCCTTGAACAGCTTCTTGTTGTAGAAGACGCCCATGGAGTCGATGACCTGCGGGACGGCGTACGTCTTGTCCTCGTACTTGGTGGACGCGACGGCCTGCTTGAGGAAGTCGTCCTGGTTCTTCAGGGCGGGGGTACCGTCCAGCGGGGCCAGGTAGCCGAGGTTGGCGAAGTCCGGCGTCCAGGCGACCTCGGAGCGGATCACGTCGGGGGCGCCGTCGCCGGCCTGGGCGGCGTTCTTGAACTTGTTCTGCGCCTCGCCGAAGGGCACGTTGACGTACTTGACGTCGACCTTCGGGTGCTTCTTCTCGAAGCCCTCGGCCAGCTTCTTGAAGACCTTGTCCTCGCTGCCGACGCTGGAGGTGTCCCACCAGGTCACCGTGCCGGAGAGCTCGCCCGAGCTCTTGCCGCCGCCGGACTTCTCGTCGCTGCCACAGGCGGTCGCCGCGAGCGCCAGGGCCGCGACCAGGGCGGTGGCCGTTATGCCACGTCGCATCTGAACTCCTTCAACTGCCGTACCGCTCCGTCGCGGCGCCGGGTCGACGTGAACGTAACAAGGATGAAAGACGACCGAAAGACCTTGCGGAAGATTTCTGCAAGGCTTGGTGATCGTTACATTCGCGTGTCCTCAAGGTTGCCGTCAAGCCCCTTGACGAGAGCCACTCATCCCTGGCAGGGGCAGGTGGGACACGGCATATCCGCAGTGCGACGATCCGACCGCAGCCCGCGATCCGGGGCCGCAAGTCCTTGCAAGGCGTTGCCGGAGAACCCTCCGCCACCCTCCTCCGCACCACCTCGCGCACGGTGGGCAATCCGACACGGGCCCGGTACAGTCCCATCCCATGACCGCACGGCTTGCCGATATCGCAACTCAGGCGGGGGTCAGCGAAGCAACGGTCAGCCGGGTCCTGAACGGCAAGCCCGGAGTCGCGGCGACCACCCGCGAATCCGTCCTCGCGGCGCTCGACGTGCTGGGGTACGAACGCCCGGTGCGGCTGCGCAGGCGCAGCGCGGGACTGGTCGGCCTGATCACCCCGGAGCTGGAGAACCCGATCTTCCCGGCGCTGGCGCAGGTCATCGGCCAGGCGCTGACCCGGCAGGGCTACACCCCGGTGCTCGCGACCCAGACCCCCGGCGGCTCCACCGAGGACGAACTCACCGAAATGCTGGTGGACCGGGGCGTTTCCGGCATCATCTTCGTCTCCGGGCTGCACGCGGACACCTCCGCCGATATGCAGCGCTACGAGCAACTGCGCGGCCAGGGAGTCCCGTTCGTCCTGGTGAACGGCTTCTCCGCCAAGGTGCAGGCGCCGTTCATCTCCCCGGACGACCGGGCGGCGATGCGCCTCGCGGTGACGCATCTGGTGGCGCTCGGCCACACCCGTATCGGCCTGGCGGTCGGTCCCAAGCGCTTCGTGCCGGTGCTCCGCAAGATCGAGGGCTTCCACGCGACGATGCGGGAGCAGCTCGGCCTCGCACCGGACGAGGTGGAGGAGTTGATCCAGCACTCCCTGTACACGCTGGAGGGCGGCCAGGCCGCCGCCTCCGCCCTGATGGAGCGCGGCTGCACGGCGGTCGTGTGCGCGAGCGACATGATGGCGCTCGGGGCGATCCGGGCGGCCCGCCGGCTTTCCAAGGATGTGCCGCGCGATCTCTCGGTCGTGGGCTATGACGACTCGCCGCTCATAGCGTTCACGGACCCGCCGCTGACGACGATCCGGCAGCCGGTGACGGCGATGGGCCAGGCCGCCGTCCGCACGCTCCTGGAGGAGATCGGCGGAACCCCCGCACCGCACAGCGAGTTCGTCTTCATGCCCGAGCTGGTGGTTCGCGGCTCGACGGCCTCGGGCCCCGCAGGCGGCTCAGGGTCGCCCTCTCGTCCTTGAGAAGCAGAATGTGCGACCGGAACCCGACCGGAGGATGATCGGGGGCAGGGGAATCACTATGGAAGACTCTCTGCCTATGGGTGAAACACAGGTGACCACGCACGAAGGCCGGTCGACGGCCGATCCTTCACCCATCGCGGCCCAAGCGGTCCCCGAAGCCGCCACCGCGTCCATCACTCCCCCGGCTTCCGGGAAGACCGGCCGACTGCTCGCCCGGCTCCACTCCCTGCGGATGCCCCGCCGCCCCCGGCTCTGGTTCGAGATCCTGCTCATCGCGGTCAGTTACTGGCTGTATTCGCTCGTGCGCAATGCCGTTCCGGAGCAGAAGGCCCAGGCGCTGCGCAACGCGGACTGGATCTGGGCGGCGGAGAAGTCGCTGGGTCTCGCCTTCGAGGAAACGGTCAATCACGCGGTCAATTCCGTGACATGGCTGATCGTGTCGATGAACTACTACTACGCGACACTGCACTTCATCGTGACCATCGGCGTCCTCGTCTGGCTGTTCCGCCGCCACCCGGGCCGTTACGCGGCGACGCGGCTGGTCCTCTTCGCGACGACGGGCGTGGCCCTGCTCGGCTACTACCTCTACCCGCTGGCGCCACCCCGTCTGATGAACGGCGCGAACTTCATCGACACCGTGCTCCTGCACGAGACGTGGGGCTCGATGGCCTCGGGCAACTTCAAGAACATGTCGAACCAGTACGCGGCGATGCCGTCGATGCACATCGGCTGGTCGCTCTGGTGCGGCCTGACGATCTTCGCCCTGGCCTCGGCGCCCTGGGCCCGCATCCTGGGCCTGCTCTACCCGACGCTCACCCTGGTCGTCATCGTGGCCACCGCCAACCACTTCTGGCTGGACGCGGTGGGCGGCATGGCCTGCCTCGCGTTCGGCTACGCGGTCTCCCGCGTCTGGTACGGCTCACTGCCGCACCGCCTGCCGAAGTGGGTGCCGGCCGGCAAGAGCCGCCTGACCGGCCTGCGGACCAGACTCCCCCGCCCGGCATCGGAGCCGGACCCGGAGCCCGCACCGCAGACGGCGGGCTCGCGTAGCGCGTAGCGCGTAGCGCCGGACCAGACCATTTCCAGCCCGTCCGGCGCTTGAGGACGTCCTTTCCAGCCGTCCGGCGCTTGAGGACATCTTTCCCAGCCCCTCCGGCGTTTGAGGAGCGGGGTCCGGGGCGGAGCCCCGCATCCAGCCCGTCCGGCGCTTGAGGACGTCTTCTCCAGCCCCTCCGGCGCTTGAGGAGCGGGGCCCGGGGCGGAGCCCCGAGAGGCCCCGGGGCCGAGCCCCGGGAGCACGCCCTCAGGACGCCGCCCCGTAGAACCGCTCCTCCACCACCGCCCGCGCCCGCCGCGTAATCCGCCGGTAGTCGTCCAACATGTCCCCGACATGCCCCGGCTCGTACCCCAGGTACCGCCCGACCGCCGCCACCTCCCGCGGGTCGGACGGAAACGTGTCGCCCGGCCGCCCCCGCACCAGCATCACCGCGTTGCGGACCCGCGTCGCCAGGACCCACGCCTCGTCCAGCGTCTGCGCGTCATCCGCCGGAATCAGCCGCGCCGCACACGCGGCGGCCAGCGCCTCACGCGTACGCGTCGTACGCAGCCCCGGCTCCGCCCACCCGTGCTGCAGCTGCATCAGCTGCACGGTCCACTCGACGTCGCTCAGCCCGCCCCGCCCCAGCTTCATGTGGAGCGTGGGGTCCGCGCCGCGCGGCATCCGTTCGGACTCCATCCGCGCCTTGAGCCTGCGGATCTCCCGTACGGCGTCCTCGCCGAGCCCTTCCACCGGATACCGCAGCGGATCGACCAGCTCGATGAAGTCGCGCCCCAGCTCCTCGTCGCCCGCCACCGGCTCGGCCCGCAGCAGCGCCTGACTCTCCCAGGCCAGCGACCAGCGCCGGTAGTAGGCCTCGTACGACTTCAGCGTGCGGACCAGCGGCCCGCTCTTGCCCTCCGGGCGCAGGTCGGCGTCGATCAGCAGTGGCGGATCGGCGGTCGGCAGCTGAAGCAGCCGACGCATCTCTCCGATGACCGTGTTGGCGGCCCGGGCCGCCTCCTCGTCGCTCACGCCCTCGCGCGGCCGGTGGACGAAGAGGACGTCGGCGTCGGAGCCGTAACTCAGCTCGTGCCCGCCGAAGCGGCCCATGCCGATGACGGCGAACCGGGTCGGCAGGGTGTCGCCCCACTGCGCGCGGACGGCGGCCCGCAGCGCACCCGCGACGGTGACGGCGTTGAGGTCGCTGACGGCCGAGCCGACGCGGTCGACGAGGGCCCCGTGATCCTGCTCGGCGGGGTTGTCCTCGGTGCCGTACGAGCCGATGAGATCGGCGGCCGTCGTACGGAACAGCTCGCGGCGGCGCACCCCCCGCACCACCGCGACGGCCGACTCCGCGTCCCCGGCACGCCCCACCGCGGCCAGCACCTCCTGCTCCAGGTGGGCCCGGGTGCGGGGCGTGAGCCCCTCCGGGTCGCCGAGGATCGCCACCGCCTCCGGGGCCCGCATCAGCAGGTCCGGGGCGAGGCGGCCCGCGGAGAGGACCCGGGCGAGGTTCTCCGCTGCGGCGCCCTCGTCACGCAGGAGCCGCAGATACCACGGGGTCTTGCCGAGCGCGTCGGACACCTTGCGGAAGCCGAGGAGCCCGGCGTCCGGGTCGGCGGAGTCCGCGAACCAGCCGAGCAGCACCGGCAGCAGGGTGCGCTGGATGGCGGCCTTGCGGGAGACCCCGGAGGAGAGGGCCTCCAGGTGCCGCAGGGCGGCCGCCGGGTCGGCGTACCCGAGGGCCTCCAGGCGGATCGCGGCGGCCTTCGCGCTGAGCCGGGACTCGGCGGGGGCCAGCTGGGCGACGGCGTCCAGCAGCGGCCGGTAGAAGATCTTCTCGTGCAGCCGCCGTACGACGGAGGCGTGCCGCTTCCACGCCTTGTTCAGCTCGGTCACCGGGTCGGTGCGCATCCCGAGCGACCGGCCGAGCCGCCGCAGGTCCGCCTCGTCCTCGGGGACGAGGTGGGTGCGGCGCAGCCGGTAGAGCTGGATGCGGTGCTCCATGGAGCGCAGGAAGCGGTACGCCTCGTCGAGCTGGGCGGCGTCCGCGCGCCCCACGTACCCGCCCTCGGCGAGCGCCCGCAGCGCCTCGAGGGTGGAGCCGCTGTGCAGGGAGGCGTCGCTGCGCCCGTGCACCAGCTGGAGGAGCTGCACCGCGAACTCGACGTCGCGCAGTCCGCCGGGGCCGAGCTTCAGCTCCCGCTCGATCCGGTCGGCGGGGATGTTGTCGACGACACGGCGGCGCATCTTCTGCACGTCGGGCACGAAGTTCTCCCGGTCGGCGGCCCCCCAGACGAGCGGCGACACCGCCTCGACGTACTCCGCGCCCAGCCCGGGGTCGCCGGCCACCGCGCGGGCCTTCAGCAGGGCCTGGAACTCCCAGGTCTTGGCCCAGCGCTGGTAGTAGGCGAGGTGGGAGCTGAGGGTGCGCACGAGCGGCCCGTTGCGGCCCTCGGGACGGAGGTTGGCGTCGACCTCCCAGATGGTGCCCTCGGCGGTGGTCTCGGAGCAGATCCTCATCATGTGGGCGGCCAGCCGGGTGGCGGCCTGCATGGCTTCGGTCTCGTCCGCCCCGTCGCGCGCCTCCCCGACGAAGATCACGTCGACGTCGGAGACGTAGTTCAGCTCGCGCCCGCCGCACTTGCCCATCGCGACGACGGCGAGCCGGCACCGGGCCGCGTCCTCGGGTGCGGCCGTCCGGGCGATGGCGAGAGCGGCGCGCAGGGTGGCGGTGGCGAGGTCGGCCAGTTCGGCGGCGGTCTGCGCCAGGTCGGTGGTCCCGCACACGTCCCGGGCGGCGAGGGTGAGCAGACACCGGCGGTAGGCGACCCGCAGGGAGTCCGGGTCGACGGCGTCCGCGAGCCCTCGCTCGAACTCGGCGACCCCGGGGTTCAGGTCGACCGCCTCGTACGTGACGAGCGCCTGCCAGTCGCGGGGGTGCCGGGCCAGGTGGTCGCCGAGCGCCTCCGAGGCGCCGAGGACCCCGAGGAGCCGGTCGCGCAGGGGCTTGGCGGTGACGAGGGTGCCGAGCAGCACCTGCCGCTCGCTCTCCGTCTCGGCCTCGGCGATCCGGACCAGGCCGCGCAGGGCCAGATCCGGGTCGGCGGTGGCCCCGAGCGCCTCCAGGAGGACGGGATCGGACCGTACGGAGGCCAGCGCGTCCAGGTTGAGGAGCTGGTCCGCGGCGGACGGGTCGGTGAATCCGTGCCGCAGCAGCCTGGTGAACGTACTGCTTCTGCGCCCCGGCGCCGTCGTCATTCCGTGCTCTCCCGCCAGCCGAACCGAACCGTGTCCCCGTACGTCGCCCCGGCGCGGCTCCGTCGCCACCCCGGGGCCCTCCGAGCCTAGTCCTGTGCCGGCGGATTCGGGGCGGTGACCGGGTCCCCCCACGGAGAAAACCCCAGGTGTTCCGCTGCTCCGGCGGGGGCCGTCCCGACGAGGACGGTGGCGTACAACTCCTCGGAGACCAGGACCCGGGGACTCAGCCCGGCGGCGCGCAGGACCTCGACCGCCGTGTCCCGCTGCCGCTCGCTCGCCTCCACGAGCAGGCTGCCGCCGGGTGCGAGCCACCGGGGCGCTTCGGCGGCGACCCGGCGCATGACGTCGAGCCCGTCGCCGCCCCCGTCCAGGGCGACGCGGGGTTCATGGATGCGGGCCTCGGCGGGCAGCAGCTCGACGTCGCCGGTGGGGACGTACGGCACGTTGGCGAGCAGCACGTCGACCCGGCCGCGCAAGGTGGCGGGCAGCGGGGCGAACAGGTCGCCCTCGTAGACGTGCCCCAGGTCGCCGACGTTGCGCCGGGCGCAGCGCACGGCGACGGGTTCGACGTCGCAGGCGTGCAGTTCGGCCGCGTCCGAAGCGGAGGCGAGGGCGACGCCGAGCGCACCGGAGCCGCAGCAGAGGTCGACGACGACGGCCCGGCGGGGCGCGAGGGCGGCGGCCTGCGCGACCAGGAACTCCGTACGGCGGCGGGGCACGAAGACGCCCGCGTCCACGGCGAAGCGGCGGCCGTGGAAATCGGCCCAGCCCAGGACGTGTTCGAGCGGCAGCCCGGCGGCGCGGCGCTCGACGAGGGAGGACAGCTCATCGACGGACGCGGCGGCCTCGTGGAGGAGACTGGCCTCGTCCTCGGCGAAGACACAGCCGGCGCGGCGAAGGGCCAGGACGGTGGAGGAGAGGGAACTCAATGGGTGAACCGGCATACGAGCGAAGCCTTTCGGGAAAACCGATGGGCGCTCCGCGATCGACTTATGCCGTCCGGTCGACTGCTGCCGGTCGTACGACGCGATCGCGCGGGGTGAGCACCCAGCCTGATCCAGCGGTAATGGGTCTCACCTCCTCGGTCGATCTCGTCGATCCCCGTGGCGTACGGGGGTGGTAACACTACAACAGCCCGCTCCGGCGCCCGTACGGGGCGCGAGAACGGGCTGTTGGCCCGGATCCGGGGTCGCTGTCCTACAGATCGACGCCCTACAGATCGACGCTGTCCCGCAGCTTGGTGGGCGTCAGGAACAGGGAGGCGATCACACCGATCACGGCGATGCCGGCCGAGATGAGGAAGATGTGGCCGGTGGCCTCCCCGTACGCGGCCCGGACGACGTCCTGGACCTGCGGCGGCATGGCGGCGACGTTGAGGGTGGAGCCGCTGGAGCCGGACGCGGCCGGGTCGACGCCGAGCTTCGTCAGCCCGTCGGTGATCCTGGTGGCGACCTGGTGGGCGAGGACCGCGCCGAGCACCGAGACGCCCATGGTGCCGCCGAGGGAGCGGAAGAAGGTGATCGCCCCGCTGGCCGCGCCGATCTCGCTGAGCGGGACGGTGTTCTGGAGGACGAGCACCAGGTTCTGCATCGACATGCCGACCCCGACGCCCACGCCCAGCATCCCCAGCGACACCAGGACGAGCGAGGTCCGGTGGTCGATGAAGGACAGCCCGAGGAAGCCGAGGGCGAGGACGATCACGCCCGCGACGATGAACGGCTTGACCTTGCCGGTCTTCGACACGAGGCGTCCGGCGACGGTCGAGGAGACGAGTACGCCGGCCATCAGCGGGATGGTGAGCAGCCCGGCCTCGGTGGGTGAGTAGCCCCGGCCGATCTGGAAGTACTGGCCGAGGAAGACCGCGCCGCCGAACATGGCCATGCCGACGGCGAGGCTGGCGACGATGGCGAGGGCGGGGTCCCGGCGGCGGACGACGTGCACCGGGACGACGGGCTCCTTGACCCGGGTCTCGACGAGAACGGCCGCACCGAGGATGAGCACGCTTCCGCCGACCATGAGGCCGCTCTGCCAGGAGATCCAGTCGAAGTCGGTGCCGACGAAGGTGACCCAGAGGAGCAGGAGGCTGACCCCGGCGGCGATCAGCGACGCGCCGAGGTAGTCGACCTTGGTGTCGGGCCTGCGGACCTCGGCGAGGTGCAGGGTACGGGCGAGGATCACGGAGGCGACCAGCGTGAAGGGCACGGCGATGAAGAAGCACCAGCGCCAGCCGAGCCAGGAGGCGTCGGTGATGAACCCGCCGAGCAGCGGCCCGCCGACGGTGGCGACGGCCATGACACCGCCGAGGTAACCGTTGTAGCGGCCGCGCTCCTTCGGGCTGATCATCGCGGCGATGATCACCTGGACGAGCACCTGGAGCGCGCCCATGCCGAGCCCCTGTACGGCGCGGAAGGCGATCAACTGCTCGGTGGACTGAGCGAATCCGCAGGCGACGGAGGAGACGACGAAGAGCCCGATGGCTATCTGGAGCAGCAGCTTCTTGGCGAACAGGTCGGCGAGCTTGCCCCAGATCGGGGTGGACGCCGTGGAGGCGAGCAGGGTCGCGGTGACGACCCAGGTGTACTGCGACTGCGTGCCGTCGAGGGACCCGATGATCTGCGGGAGCGCGACCGAGACCACGGTGCTGCTGATCATCGCCACGAACAGCACGATGAGCAGTCCGCTCAGGGCCCGCAGGACGTGCCGGTGGTCCATGGGTGCGGCGGCGGGGGCCCCGGCCGGGGCGGTGGCGGTGTCTGCTGCGCTCACGCGCAACCTCCGGAAAAGTTCGTACGAGAGGCCCGTACGGGGCGTCTGCGCCGGACGGCTGCGCGGGAAGCCCGTACGGGAGGGAGAAGACTTCACCATACATGCACACTGGGCAATTTTGCTCACTGCGCAACAATTACGCACCCGGGGGATAATGCCCCCATGGACAGCAGCACTGCAGGACCGGGGCCGGGACCGGGACTCCGGGAACGCAAGAAGGAAGCCACCCGGCAGGCCGTGCACGAGGCGACCCTGCGCCTGACGGTGGAGCACGGCTTCGACCAGGTGACGGTCGAGGCGGTGGCGGACGCGGCCGGCATCTCCCGCAGGACGTTCTCCAACTACTTCACCAACAAGGAGGACGCCCTCCTCTACGGCGAGGAGCAGCAGATCAGGGCCCTGGTCCGTACGGTGAGGGGCCGCCCCGCCGACGAACCCGCCTGGCCGGCCCTGCGCGCGGCGGTGGCCCAGTTCGCGGAACGCGTGGCACCCCCGGAGCGCGAGTGGGCGGTGCGCACACGGCTGGCGATGCGTCACCCCTCGCTGCTGGCCCGCCAGTTGGCCAACCACGCCACCCTGGAACGCGACCTGGCCGAAGCGGTGGCCGCCCGCCCCGGCCCGGCTTCGGCCCCGGTCCGCCCGATCGTCCTGGCGGCGGGCTTCCTCTCCTCGCTGCGGATCGCGATGCGCATGTGGATCGAGGAGGACCTGGCGCGGGAGCCGGCGGCGGTGATCGACGAGATTCTGGACGAGATGGGGCGGGGGTTCGCGTGAGGGCGGGGTTTTGGCCTTCTCCGTGACGCGTCAGCGGCTGGCCAGTGCCTCGCGCAACGTGTCCCCCGTACGTCCGGGAAGTGACTGGCACAACGACTCGACCCGGGAGCGCACCAAGCCGCCCCGGTAGGCAGAGGGAAGCTGACGCCAGACATCGAGGGCGAGGTCGGCCGCGGTGGCCGGATCGCCGTCCGCCCGGACACAGACCGCGCGATCGACGGCGACCAGCGCGCGGGTCATGACGGACGGAGCCTTGGTGAGCGCGAGTGCGGACTCCTGCTCGGCATACGCCTCGCGGGTCCGCCCCATGAGCGTGAACGCCTGGGAAAGGTGCACGTGGTGCTTCTGCGGCGGGTAGCCGAACCAGGTATCGGCCTCCTGCGCCGAATCGAGTCGCGCCGCGGTGGCGCGGGCGTCACCGACCGCTCGCAGCGCTCCCTCCCGGTCTCCGACGGAGGCGAGTGACCTCGCGGTCACGGCCGCAGCCAAGGCAGCGGCAGCACTCGGAGACCGGCCGGCTTCGGCTCGCGCTCGCATGGCCATCGCAGCGGCGGCATTCGGGGCTCCGTAGTTCAGCGGCACCATCGCGTGCCGACTGAGCACCCAGGCGAGCATGTGGCGATCGCCGGATTCGCGAGCGGCCTGCTCGGCCGTGGCGAACCAGCCGACCGCGTCCCGCTGCTCGCCTCGATCATGCTGGATGACAGCCACCAAGCCGGTGATGCCAGCGGCCGTGCGCGCCAGGTCTTTGCGCACCGCAGCCGGGTGAGGGCGGCCGAGAAGCTCCCGCAGCAGGTCGAGATCGACTTTCATCTGCTCCAGCACCTCATGGGGCGGACGCCCCCGATATCCACCGCGATGACGTTCGAATGCCCCGTTCAGATAGGCGAGATCGCTACCGTCCGAGGCGAACAGGCCCGCATTGATCCCCTGCCGCGCCTCCGAGATGTCCGGCACTCCCGCCATTCCCGTAACCGCCGCTGCCACGCCGAGGAACTTCCGTCGGTCCACTCCCGAGCCCTCCTCCCTCTTTTCTTGATCAATCAGCCGATGGAGCCTTCGATGGCGTCGGCTGACCACAACGGCACGAACGATTTCCTCCGTGGACCTGCCGTAGCACTCGGCCAACAGCGCGTGCCACATCGGTGTGGGCAGACGTCGTTCGGTCTCCCAGCGCTTCAGGTTCTCCGGGTCGAACCATTTCCCGCCCTGAGCAGCCTGTAACACCGACGCTTGTTCCTCACGCGTCAGACCAGCCGCTTCGCGGCTTCCCCTCAGCAGCGCCCCGATGCCATCCGGTGCCATCATGCCCGTCCCTCAAGCTTCTGGAAATTCGACGTCGAATTCTGGCCCCCCAAAGCGGCCCCCCGGCAGAAATTTGCACCACCGGATGGCCCACGACCGGCAGCCCGTAACGGAGTTGAGTAAACACCAGCAGGCGACGTACTGGCCGGATGGAACAAGCCTTTCCCGATGGCGGACATCCCATTCGAGTCCAGGTCGTATGTTCAGACGAAGGGTTATCCGTGAGGCATGTGAGCAGCCAAAGCTTCTTCTTGGTCCGCGCCCGCGCCTCGGCGGCGATCAGCCGTCGGCGGCTGGTCGAACTCGTCAGCACGTGGCGCCTGCCCGAGGACGAGGACAGCCACATGGCGATGACCACCGTGGTCTCGGAACTGGTCACCAATGCCGTCTCCCACGGGACCGGCGACATGCTCAGCGTGACCGTGCGCGCGGATCTCGGCAAGAGCAGGCTCTTGCTCGAAGTCCACGACAGCTCCCCAGTCCTGCCCCGGCTCCGCTGCCCGAGTCCTGACTCCGAAAGCGGCCGAGGCATGGTGCTGGTCGAGCATCTGTCGATCGCCTGCGGAGCCGAGAACACCGTACGGGGCAAGCGGGTCTGGGCAGAGCTGAGCTTGCCCCGGGAGCAGACGGGCCGACGGTGGGCCCTCGACCGTCTCGGCCCGCCGCACGCCATCGTCCAGCGGTTCCGCAACGCCTTCCGACCCCTCTTCCGTACGAGGTCCGGACAACCGGCAGCCGTCAGCGGTGGTTGACGGGCCGCCTGCACCGGGTCCGACCCGGTCTGTCCGACCCGGCACCAAGTCACCCGTCCCTTAACCAGAAGGAGAGAACATGGACCCGCTTCAGACCACGGAGCACACCGACGAGATGGACCTGCTCCCCGTCGAGATCGGTGAAGCGACCGTGCTCACCGAGGGCCAGGGCGGCGGCCAGAGCGAGGACAAGCGCCGCGCCTACAACAGCTAATTCCTGCTCTGTGGGTGCGGGCCCCGGCGTCCGCACCCACAGAAGCGTCCTCGACTGAGGCGGGCTACTGGCTCGGCGGGGTCTGCGATGAACTCCTGATGGACGCGCTGGCCTCGGAGTTCACCGGGCCGTCGGTCATCACGGCCTGAACCGCAGAGAGCGAGGGCCTGAGGAGGCGGGCGCGGCGGGACACGGCCCCCTCGGCACCCGCCTCAGGAGTCCGGCTGGTCGGAGTCCGGCTGGTCGACGCGGATCTCGTAGGCGATCTCCCAGCGGATGTCCGGCACGATGATGTCGGCCGTCTCCACGGGGCGCCCCTCGCGGTCGAAGTACGTGCGCTCCACCTCGATGACCAGGTCACCGATGGTGATCCCGAGCAGATTCGCCTGTTCCCGCGTGGCGCGGGCCGGGCGGGGAAGCTCGATGCCGGTGGCGATGTTCACGCCGATCGACCGCATCCGCTCCACAACGCCGATCTTGCCGTGCGGACCCATCTCGGGGAGCAGGATCGGGGTGCCGTCGGTGATGGCCATCGGCTCCCAGCTCTTGGCGAGTTGTACGGGCAGGCCGTCGGCGAGGAACTCGTAGTCGGTCACGACGCAGAGGTCGCCGGGATCGATCGCCAGCCGTTCGGCGATGTCCTCCGGCGCGGGAACGCGTGCCGTGCTGGTGCACTCCCAGTCGGCCTCGTGGTCGAGCTCGCTCATGTCCGAGACGAAGGGGCTGTTGCCGCGCTGCTCACGGTGGCGCGAGCGGACCATGCGCCGGCGCTCTCGGGCCCGGCGGACGTAGGTGCCGGAGCCGGCGCGACCTTCGAGGATGCCCTCGATGATCAGGCGCTCCATGGCCCGCTGCGCCACGGACTGACCGACGCCGTACTCCTCCGCGAACCGGGCCCGGGACGGCAGCTTGTCCCCCACTGCCCATTCACCGGCCCGGATACGAGCCCGCAGAGCATCCGCCACCTGCAAGTACGGCGTATCACGTGGCATTTGAGCAGCTCCGTGTGTTCGGCGTCGATAGGGGCGTCGCTGTTGACAAAGCTAACCCATCAGGTTGAAGCTGAATATTCAGCATTACATGGAGTGACATTCGGTTCATCAGGGGAGAAGTGTGCGCTCTGCACAAGCGCGGGTCGCGGCGCTGACCGGCATGCTCGCCGCCGCCACGGGCACCGAACCGCGCGTCACCACCGGTCTGGACACCTTCCGCGTCGAGGCCGATCTCCCCTCCGAGTTGAGCGCGACCGCGCACTCGGCCGTCCTGGCCGCCCTGGCCACGGCGGACCGCTACGGCCACACGCTCAACCGCACCGCCGAATACGTGTGGGCCGAGATCAGCAGAGAGGCGAACGTGACCACGACCGAATCCCCGGACACGGCGTACCGTGCCCTGCTCGGCCACACCATGACCTGCGCCGCGTGCCGGACCGGCACGATCTGCCCCGACGCGACGAAGCTCGTCCGCGTCTGGCGGGAGACCCGCCGATGAGGCGCGGTTCAGCGCGCCGGCACGCACGGCCGCGGCCACGGCGGACCGACGGCGCACGGCCGGGCGAACCCCCTGATCCGGCCCGGCCCCGGCCGTCCACTCCTCGGCGGAACAACGGCCGGGCCGGGTCGGTTGCCAGCACCCCCTCACCAGAGACGGAGGCACCTGATGCGCAGGACCCACCAGGCGTTACCGGCACCACCCGGGAGGCCAGGATGATCGCCCTCTCCATGACGGACGTCCTCGACTGCGAGGCGTGCTGGAACGCCCCGGTCACCGCCGCCCGCCATACCCCCACCGGCCGCGACCTGCTCTGCGAAGAGTGCGCGGAGGGCGACTACCCGCGACGCGTCGACCTCTTCCCGCCGTTCGGCATCTACGGCCTGACGCCCCGAAAGGTCCTGAACGACGGCAAACACGGCAGCGGCCCCCCGAAGACCCCGCCGAACCCGGGCCCTCCCCTCCCGAACCCGCCACCGGCGCCATCACCGCGGGGTACGCCGCCGGTTTAGCCCTTCCGGCCACGCCTGGCCCGCGCCCGCCCCGGATGGCGAAGATCCGGCCCGCCACCTTCCACCGCAGGCTCGACCGCGCCCCGGACCGGTCGATCCTGTGGTGGGTCGCCAAAGGGTTCGGACGCGAAATGCCATCCCTGAGCATTTCCGAGGGTCAGGCCACAGTGCGGCGACGGGCGCGGAGGAGCGCAAGGCCCTTCACGGCATAGACGGCGATCATGAGGACGAAGCCGGCGAGAAGGAGCCAGACCCAGGAGGCCGCCACTGCGAGACTCAGCACCAGGCCGGTCATGAACATCAAGGTACTGACGGCGTCCAGCAGTTCGAGACGTGCCATGGAGCGCACGGCGCGATCGGATTCGCGCAACCGGCGAACAATCCGGACAAGAGCGGCCGCCTGCAAGACGGCAAAGCCGAGAACGGCCCAGAGGAACCAGTCGGGTATGTCCACGCCACGGACTGTATCGCCCGCTCGCGACCTCGGGACCAGAATCCGGGCAGATGGGCAGGCAGAGGGCGGGCCGCCCGGCATCAGGAGAACACGTCGAGGCCGAAGGCCCGCGCCCCGAGCCCGCATCCAGCGGCCCGATCCCGCATCTGTCGGCCCGATCGCGGTGCCGGGCGAGGAATCCCGCCTGGCACCGCCACTACAGCACCGGCAGCAGGCGCCAGCTCCGGGCCTGACGGCCCCTGGACCGACCAGAGTTGCTCATGACTGCGGGCGGGTCCCCTCGGTTCAACCGAGGCGACCCGCCCGCAGTACGTTCCCTGCACTGCTGACCTGCGGTTACAGCACCGGCAGCAGGTTCTTCAGCTCGAAGGCCGTGACCTCGCTGCGGTACTCCTCCCACTCCTGCTTCTTGTTGCGGAGGAAGAAGTCGAAGACGTGCTCGCCCAGCGTCTCGGCGACCAGTTCGCTCTTCTCCATCAGCGAGATCGCCTCGCCCAGGTTCTGCGGGAGCGGCTCGATGCCCATCGCCCGGCGTTCGGCGTCGGAGAGGGCCCAGACATCGTCGTCGGCGCCGGCCGGGAGTTCGTAGCCTTCCTCGATGCCCTTGAGGCCCGCGGCGAGCAGGACCGCGTAGGTGAGGTACGGGTTGGCGCCGGAGTCGATGGAGCGGACCTCGACGCGGGCCGAGCCGGTCTTGCCGGGCTTGTACATCGGGACGCGGATGAGGGCGGAGCGGTTGTTGTGGCCCCAGCAGATGTACGAAGGGGCCTCGCCGCCCGCGCCGGCCGCGCGGGAGGAGCCGCCCCAGATGCGCTTGTAGGAGTTGACCCACTGGTTGGTGACGGCCGAGATCTCCGCCGCGTGCGTCAGCAGGCCCGCGATGAAGGAGCGGCCCACCTTGGAAAGCTGGTACTCCGCGCCCGACTCGTAGAAGGCGTTGCGGTCGCCCTCGAAGAGGGAGAGGTGGGTGTGCATGCCCGAACCCGGGTACTCGGAAAACGGCTTCGGCATGAACGTGGCCTGCACGCCCTGCTCCAGCGCCACCTGCTTCATCACCAGACGGAACGTCATGATGTTGTCCGCCGTGGAGAGCGCGTCCGCGTACCGCAGGTCGATCTCCTGCTGGCCGGGGGCGCCCTCGTGGTGGCTGAACTCGACCGAGATGCCCATCGATTCGAGCATGGTGATCGCCTGGCGGCGGAAGTCCATGCCGACGTTCTGCGGCGTGTGGTCGAAGTAGCCCGAGCTGTCCGCCGGGGTCGGGCGGGTGCCGTCGACCGGCTTGTTCTTCAGCAGGAAGAACTCGATCTCGGGGTGCGTGTAGAAGGTGAAGCCGAGGTCGGACGTCTTGGCGAGGATGCGCTTGAGGACGTAGCGCGGGTCCGCGAAGGACGGGGAGCCGTCCGGCATCAGGATGTCGCAGAACATCCGCGCGGTGCCGGGGGCCTCCGCGCGCCACGGCAGGATCTGGAAGGTGCCCGGGTCCGGCTTGGCGATCATGTCCGATTCGTACACTCGGGCGAAACCCTCGATCGCCGAGCCGTCGAAGCCGATGCCCTCGTCGAACGCCTGCTCCAGCTCGGCCGGAGCCACGGCGACGGACTTGAGGAACCCGAGGACGTCGGTGAACCACAGCCGCACGAAGCGGATGTCGCGCTCCTCAAGGGTCCTGAGGACGAATTCCTGCTGCTTGTCCATTGCCACATCCTTGCAGTTCAGACGGTCCGTGCTCCACCGCCCGGGGTAGGGGGACACTTCAGTATCGCGACCCGGGATTTCCCCCAGATTACGCACACGGTGTGAGAGAGAGCACTCGGCCACCCACTACGATCGGCGACCGTGGCGCACGGGGGCGGCAGCCGAGCAGTGGCCGGCTTTCCGCCTGGCTTCCCTCCCGGTTCTCCGTCCGGTTCTCCGTCCGGTTCTCCGTCCGGTTCTCCGTCCGGTTTTCCGCCCGTCCGCGCGCATCGGTTCACGGACCGTCCCCCTCCTCCCGGCCCCTTCGCAGAAGGACTCGACGACATGAGCTTCGACACCCGGTCCCCCCAGCCCCAAGCCCCCGACCCGCGCGCCCGCGCCACCCGCAACCGGGCCATCGCCATAGGGCTGAGCGCTGCCGTCGTGGCCGGTCTCGTCGCCTTCGGCTCGTACCTGCTGCTGGAGAACTCCGAGGCGAACGAGAAGTCCGACGACGCCTCGGCGGCCCAGGACCGCAAGCACCCCGGCGGTCACGGCGACTCCCACGGCAACGCCACGGGCGCGGCCATCGAGGGGCTGAAGTCCTGGGACGCGGCGAAGCTCGGCCGCGAGCACGTCGCGGGCTCGGTGGACTATCCGATGAAGCCTCCGGTCGGCGGCGACCACAACCAGTCCTGGATGAACTGCGACGGCGACGTATACGAAAAGGCCCTCCCGGACGTCAACGCCGTGCACTCCCTGGAGCACGGCGCGGTCTGGGTCACCTACAACGGCAAGGCCGCCGACGCCGATGTCGCCGCGCTGGCCGAGCGCGTCAAGAAGACCCCGTTCACGCTGATGAGCCCGTACGCCGGTCAGGAGGGCGCGATCATGCTCAGCGCCTGGGGCAAGCAGGTCGCCGTCGACTCCGCCGGGGACAAGCGGGTGGACCAGTTCCTCGCCCAGTACGTCCAGGGCGCGCAGACCCCCGAGCCCGGCGCACCCTGCACCGGCGGGCTGGCCACGGTGCCGCAGTGACGGCCGAGGAGTGGACAGTCGAGGACAACGCCGTCGCGGAGCGGCGGAAGACCCGGCGCGTCCGCCGGGCGGCCGGTGCCGCCGTGGCCCTCGCCCTGCTCTTCGCGGGGGCGGCCACCGTCGCCTCCGCGCGGGGCGACGGGGACGGCTCGGGAGCGGGGGGCGCGTCTGTTCGCGTTCCGAAGGCCTCGTCCGCCGACGCCGGGTTCGCCCGGGACATGGCCGTCCACCATCAGCAGGCCGTCGAGATGTCGTTCGTCGTCCGCGACCGCACGGACGACGAGGACGTACGCCGTCTCGCCTACGACATCGCCAACACCCAGGCCAACCAGCGCGGCATGCTGCTGGGCTGGCTCGACCTGTGGGAGCTGCCGAAGGTCGCCCCGGGCGGGGAGCAGCCCATGGCGTGGATGGCCGGTACGGGTGGGCACGAGCACGGCGGGCACGGCTCGGGCGTTGCCGGGGCGGGTTCCGGTGCGGACGGGGTGCTCATGCCCGGCATGGCGAGCCGCTCCGAGCTGGCGCGGCTCGGCCGTCTCGACGGTGAGGAGGCCGAGGTGTTCTTCCTCCAGCTGATGACGGACCACCACAAGGGCGGCGTCGACATGGCCGAGGCCTGTGCGTCCCTGTGCGCGGTCCCGGCCGAGCAGCGGCTCGCCCGGGGCATGGTCGAGGGCCAGCAGTCCGAGCTGGGGCTGATGCGGGACATGCTGGCCGATCGGGGTGCCTCGCCTCGGTCCTGAGTCGGGGTCGGGGGGCTGGGGGCCTGCGGCCTGGGGGTCGGGCCTGGGGGGGGGCCTGGAGCTCCGGGGGGGCTGAGGCTGCGAGGACCTGAGCCCGGGGCCCTGAGATGCGCCTCGGCCCGAAGCCCAGAGCCCGAAGCCCGGAGCCCGGAGCCCTGGAGCCCGGAGCCCTGGAGCTGAGCCCGGAGCCCTGGAGCCCGTCGTCCGGGCCTCGGCCCGGACGGTCCTGAGCCCGGGGCAGCGGCCCGTACGACGGGTGCGTCAGCTTTCGTCCTCGCGCCGGCGCACCCGAACGGGTGATGTGCGGTCGCGCGGCCCCGGCGGGCCGGTGACGATGGGTTGCGCTCGGGGCCGTACGGCAGTGCCATCGGCACGCAGGAGGAAATCCCCCATGACGACCGCCAAAGACATCATGCACAGCGGGGCCCGCTGGATCCCGGCCCACGAGACGCTCGACCGTGCGGCGCAGCTGATGCGCGAGCACAACGTGGGCGCGCTTCCGGTGTCCGCCAACGGTGACTCCGACCGGATGGTCGGCATCATCACCGACCGCGACATCGTCGTCGGCTGTGTGGCCAAGGGCCACGACCCGGCGAAGGTCACGGCGGGCGATCTCGCGCAGGGCACGCCCCGCTGGATCGAGGCGGAGGCCGATGTGAACGCGGTCCTGGAGGAGATGCAGACCCATCGCATCCGCCGGCTGCCCGTCGTCGAGAACAAGAAGCTCGTCGGCATGATCAGCGAGGCCGACCTCGCTCAGCACCTCACCGAGGAGCAGATCGCGGGCTGGGCGGAGAAGGTCTACTCCCGCAGCTGAGCGCCCGTACGAAGGTGGCCCGGCGCCCACCCCGCTCCGGCGGGGTGAGGGAATGGTGAGGGAAAGGTGCCGGGCCGCCCCCGCCCCGGACCGCATACCCGCCAGGGGTAGGGTGGCCCGCATGGCGGGCAGGACGCGGAGCAGGAGCGTGACGTACGGGCAGCTGATGCTGTTCGCCGCTCTGCTGTTCGGCATCGTCACCATGCATACGGTCGGGCATCCGGCGGAGCACGGCGGTTCGTCGACGCCGCCTGCCGCCATGGCCGAGCACCTGGCCCAGGCCCCGGGCCAGGATCGGGCCGCAGGTCTCGACCCGGCTCCGGGCGTCGCCGAGGTCCAACAGCCCCAGCAGCCCCAGCAGTCCCGGCAGTCGCCGCACGACTCTCCTGGCTCCGGCGCGCCCATGAGCGGCATGGATCCGCTCTCCGTCTGCCTCGCCGTCCTTGGCGCCTGGGGCCTCGCTCTCCTCGGTTCCTGGCTGCTCGGGCTGCGCGCCGACGGGCGACCTCTCGGTACGCCGGTGGGTGCGGGGCTGCTGCGGGCCCTGCGGCCGATTCCGCCGCCCCGGATATCGGTGCTCGACAGCGTCTCGGTGCTGCGTATTTAGGAGTGGGCGTCTCACCTCCGCTCTCTCTCTCCAGCAGTAGCAGCCCTCCAGTTCTTCAGTTCTTCAGAGGTGTATTCGGCATGCCCACGCAACCCACTCGACGCGCCGTGCTCGGCGCCGCTCTCGCCGTCGCCGGTACGGGAGCCCTCGCCGCCTGTTCCGACGGGGGCGGAGGCGATCACGGCGGAGGCCACTCCCCCGGCGGAGCGCAGGACTCCGGTACGTACGTCTCGCCCGGCGGCAAGGAAGTCGAGGCGGCGGAGGCGGCGCGCGGCTCCGGCCCCGTGCGCGAGGTCTCCCTCACCGCCACCCGGGCCCGGCTCGACCTCGGCGGCGGGCGGACCGTCGCCTCCTGGGCGTACGGGGACCGGCTTCCCGGGCGCGAGGTGCGGGTGACGGCCGGCGACACGCTCGCCCTGACCCTCGCCAACCATCTGCCGGAGCCCACCTCCCTGCACTGGCACGGCCTCGCCCTGCGCAACGACATGGACGGGGTCCCCGGGCTGACCCAGCGGGACATCGCGCCGGGGGCCGACTTCGCCTACCGGTTCGCCGTCCCGCACCCGGGGACGTACTGGTTCCACCCGCACTCCGGCGTCCAGCAGGACCGGGGGCTGTACGCGCCGCTGATCGTCGAGGACCCGAAGGAGCCGTTGGCGTACGACAGGGAGTGGGTCGTCGTCCTCGACGACTGGGTCGACGGGGTGGACGGGTCCACTCCGGACGCCGTCCTCAAGGAGCTGTCCGGGGGCATGGGCGGCGGGATGGACCACGGCGCGCACACCATGTCGGGCGAGAAGGACGAGGGGGACAAGGGGGACGGGAAGGACACGGCGGACGGGAGCGGTGACGGGCCCTCGCGGATGATGATGGGGGCCACCAGCGAACTGCTCGGCGGGGACGCCGGTGATGTGGCCTACCCGCACTACCTGGTCAACGGGCGGGTGCCGCAGGACCCGTCCTCCTTCTCCGCGCGGCCCGGCGACCGCATCCGGCTGCGGATCATCAACGCCGGTGGCGACACCGCCTTCCGGGTCGCGCTCGGCGGGCACCGGATGACCGTGACGCACACCGACGGGTTCCCGGTCCGGCACACCACGGGTGACGCGCTGCTGCTGGGGATGGGCGAGCGGTACGACGTCCTCGTCACCGCCGGCGACGGGGTCTTCCCGCTGACCGCGCTGGCCGAGGGGAAGAAGGCCGGGAAGAGGGAGGCGTCGGCGCTGGCCGTGCTGCGGACCGGGAGCGGGGCGGCGCCCGCCGCCTCCGTACGGCCCAAGGAGCTGGACGGGAAGCTGGTGGAGGCGGGGCGGCTGGCTCCGGACCCGTCGGTCGCGCTGCCCTCCCGCGCGCCGGACCGGACGATCCGGATCCGGCTCACCGGCGGGATGGCGAAGTACGACTGGGCCTTCGACGGTCAGCCGTACAGCGCGAAGCAGCGGCGGCCGGTGGAGGCGGGCGAGCGGGTGCGGGTCGTCTTCGACAACGGGACGGCCATGTGGCACCCCCTCCATCTGCACGGGCACACCTTCGCGCTCGGCGGGAACGCCGCCGGGGCCCGCAAGGACACCGCGATCGTGCTGCCGCACCGGTCGCTGACCGTGGAGTTCGACGCCGACAACCCCGGGCTGTGGATGGTCCACTGCCACAACGTCTACCACGCGGAGGCGGGGATGATGACGGTCATCGGGTATCGCGGCTGACCCTGCGATCCTCGGCGGGTCGGAGCTGATAGCCGCTTCGACCTGCGGTTTCGGTGGGCCGGAGCAGATTTTGCCCGGCCCGCCGGGACATCGCGTCAGAAAGACGATTACACTGGGCTCCGTGCCTCAACTACGCCTCGCACTGAATCAGATCGACTCCACCGTCGGCGACCTCGCCGGCAACGCTGAGGCGATCGTCCACTGGACCCGGCACGCCGCCGAGCAGGGCGCTCACCTGGTGGCGTTCCCCGAGATGGTGCTGACCGGATACCCCGTCGAGGACCTGGCCCTGCGGTCGTCCTTCGTCGAGGCCTCGCGTCAGGCGCTCCGCGCGCTGGCCGCCCGGCTCGACGCGGAGGGCTTCGGTGAACTGCCGGTCGTCGTCGGCTACCTGGACCGCTCCGAGCACGCCGCGGCGCGCTACGGGCAGCCCGCCGGCTCCCCGCGCAACGCCGCCGCCGTGCTGCACCGCGGCGGCATCGCCCTCAACTTCGCCAAGCACCACCTGCCGAACTACGGGGTGTTCGACGAATTCCGGTACTTCGTGCCGGGCGACTCGATGCCCGTCGTCCGGATCCACGGCATCGACGTGGCCCTCGCCATCTGCGAGGACCTGTGGCAGGACGGCGGGCGCGTTCCGGCCGCCCGGTCCGCCGGGGCCGGGCTGCTGCTGTCGATCAACGCCTCGCCGTACGAGCGGGACAAGGACGACACCCGGCTGGAGCTGGTCCGCAAGCGGGCCCGGGAGGCCGGCTGCACGACGGCCTACCTGGCGATGATCGGCGGCCAGGACGAGCTGGTCTTCGACGGCGACTCGATCGTCGTCGACAAGGAGGGCGAGGTCGTCGCCCGCGCCCCGCAGTTCTCCGAGGGCAGCGTCATCCTCGATCTGGAGCTGCCCGCCGCCGAGGCCGTGGCGCCCTCCGGTGTGGTGGACGACGGGCTGCGCATCGACCATGTAGTGCTGTCCGACCGGCCCGTGGACGCGTACGAGCCGGAGCTGGCGGGCGGGTACGCGGAGCGGCTCGGCGACGAGGAGGAGATCTACTCCGCGCTGGTCGTCGGGCTGCGCGCGTACGCCGCGAAGAACGGTTTCAGCAGCGTGCTGATCGGGCTCTCCGGTGGCATCGACTCGGCGATCTGCGCGGCCATCGCCTGCGACGCGCTCGGCGCACAGCATGTGTACGGCGTCTCGATGCCGTCGAAGTACTCCTCGGACCACTCCAAGGGCGACGCGGCCGAGCTGGCGCGGCGGACCGGGCTGAACTTCCGTACGGTGCCGATCGAGCCGATGTTCGACGCGTACATGGGGTCGCTCCAGCTCACCGGCCTCGCCGAGGAGAACCTCCAGGCGCGGCTGCGCGGCACGATGCTGATGGCCCTGTCCAACCAGGAGGGGCAGATCGTGCTGGCGCCGGGCAACAAGTCCGAGCTGGCGGTGGGCTACTCCACGCTGTACGGGGACGCGGTCGGCGCGTACGGGCCGATCAAGGACGTCTACAAGTCGTCGGTCTTCCGGCTGGCGAAGTGGCGGAACCGGGCCGCCGAGGAGCGGGGGCAGACCCCGCCGATCCCGGAGGCCTCGATCACCAAGCCGCCGAGCGCGGAGCTGCGGCCGGGGCAGGTCGACACGGACTCGCTGCCGGACTACGACGTCCTGGACGCGATCCTGGAGATGTACGTCGACCGGGACCAGGGTCTGGACGCCATCGTGGCGGCCGGGTTCGACGCGGAGTTGGTGGCGAAGACGCTGCGGATGGTGGACGCGGCCGAGTACAAGCGGCGGCAGTATCCGCCGGGGACGAAGATCTCGCCCAAGGGGTTCGGGAAGGACCGGCGGCTGCCGATCACGAACCGGTGGCGCGAGTCGTCGTAGCCGGGTGGGTGGGCGGTTACCGGGGGCGTCCGGTGGCCGCCATTGTCCTCGGGCGCCGGACCGGCTGGAGGCCGCCGAGGCGTTTCTCCGACCTCTGCTCGGTGACGGGGCCCGACCGGTCCGGCAGCCCGTTCCCCCCGTCGGGCTGCCGGACCACCTGGGCTCAACCGTCGCGCTCACCGGTCACCACCGCAGGAGCATCAGTCCTGTGCTCATTCCTCCTCCGAAGCCGGCCAGCAGGACAAGGTCACCGGGGGCGATCTCCTGGCGTGCGGCGGCCAGTGTCACAGGGAGGGACGCCGCGCCGGTGTTGCCGTACTGCTCCAGCGTGCGGTGGACGACGGCCTGTGACAGATCCAGCTCCGGCAGCAGTTCGTCGATCATCCGGCCGTTCGCCTGGTGCGGGACGAAGTGCCGTACCTCTGCCGGGTCGACCTCGGCGTTCGCCAGAAGACTGTGCACCGCGCCCGGCAGCCTGTCCCTGACGAAGGTGCGCACTCCGTAGCCGTTCATCGTGAAGTAGTGCAGTCCATCCTGCAGCGACTCCTTGGACGCGGGGATGCGGCTGCCGCCCGCAGGCACCTTGATCAGGTCGTGGTGATCGCCGTAACTGGCCAGGTGGGTGGCGATGACTCCGCGCCCCTCCGGCACGGGGCCGACGACCACCGCTCCGGCGCCGTCACCGAACAGCGAGACGGTGCGCCGGTCGGCCGGATCGATGATCCGGGAGTAGATGTCCACGCCCACGACCAACGCGAACCCCCCGGGCGGCACCATGCGACTGGCCGCCTCCGCCGCGTAGACGAAGCCGCTGCACACGGCGTTCAGGTCGAAGGCCGCGGCATGACGGGCTCCGATCCCGTCCTGGAGCAGGCAGGCTGTCGGCGGCTGGGGCGAGTCGGGGGTGGAGGTGGCCACAACGATCAGAGAGAGCTGGTCGGCGCTCAGACCGGCGTCGCGCAGCGCTTCGTGTGCGGCCTGTTCCGCCAGATCGGACGCGGCCTGGTCCGGATGGGCGTACCGCCGGGCGCGAATGCCGGTCTTGGTCTCGATCCACTCACCGGTCACACCGGCCCAGGCGCCCGCCTCGTCGCTGCCGACGACGCGTTCGGGCAGATACGCACCGCAGCCCAGAATTCCGTTGGCCGTCTTCCCGCCTCCCGCATTCCGGTGGAACGGTGCCGTCGGCGTCGCACTCCGGGCCGTCCCGTCCGTATCCGGAGGATGGCTGCCGATCCCGTCGGAAGCAGCCTCGTCGTGGCTGCTCACCGCCCAGGATGCGAGGGCGCACCCACACGGGCAGTCATCTCGGTGATTCATCTCGTCTCCTTACGGCCTGCGGCAAACCGATGCGGCCGTTCTCCTTTACCGGGACTGCGAATCGGCGGCGGGCGGATCGCATTCCGCCGGCATCGGCTCCTCCGCAGCGCCGGTGCCGATGATCTCCATGCGAGAACTGCCGAGTACGAAAAGTTCGGGGAGCTCACGGGTGTTCGCCGAATGGGACGTTCAGCGAGAAAGGTGATCTGACACTTGACCACAGAAGGACGCCTTGAACTGCGATGACGCGAGATTCTCGGGGCACGGGGGCACAGGACCCACTGGAACATTGAGGTAGGCGATGGATGAGAACTCAGGATCGATAATTGTCGCGACCTAGTGGACCTGGACGACGAGCAGTCTCTCTGCCGAAAACCGAGACGACTGGAGACGGACTGTTCCACATCGTTCGACCACAGCTGGTAACTGTCCGGTAATCGTGCTCTGCGGGGTGGATTACCGAACGATGGGCGAAGGCGGCGCGAGCCCGGGATATCTTGCGATCGCAGTCGACTCATTGGCAGTGATGAGGAGTTCTCGTGACCAATTCGGCCATACAAGACGTTCCCGTCGGCGCCGAACCCGGCACGGTGCCGTGGGTGCTGTCCGGGCGGAGTGAGGCGGGCCTGCACGCCCAGGCCTCCCGCCTGCTGGCCCGGCTCGATTCCGACTCGGCGCGGAACGTCCTGGACGACGTGGCCGAGGTGGGCCGATCACTGGTGGCGGTCGGCGCGGCGAACGAGTACCGGGCCGTGGTGCTGGGGCGCGACCGTACGGAGCTGCTCGCCGGGCTGCGTGCGCTCGCCGAGGGACAGAGCGCGGCGAACGTGGTCAGCGGGCGGGCGCCGAAGCAGGTGCGAGGGGACATCCGGCCGGTGTTCGTCTTCCCCGGCCAGGGCACCCAGTGGGTCGGCATGGCGGTGGAGCTGCTGGACACGTCAGCCGTGTTCGCCGAGTCGATCCGTGACTGCGAACGGGCGTTGTCGCCGCACGTGAGCTGGTCCCTGGAGGACGTGTTGCGGGGCGTCCCCGGGTGCCCGCCGCTGGACCGCGTGGACGTGGTGCAGCCGGTGCTGTTCTCGATGATGCTGTCGCTGGCCCGGCTGTGGCGTTCCTTCGGTGTCGAGCCGGCGGCCGCGGTCGGCCATTCGCAGGGCGAGATCGTGGCCGCGCACGTCGCCGGCGCGCTGTCGCTGGAGGACGCGGCCCGGATCGTCGCGCTGCGCAGCCAGGCCTTGATGAAGATCTGCGGCCGCGGCGAGATGCTCACCGTGCTCGCGCCGGGCGAGCAGGTGCGCGCGATGCTGGCCGACTGGGACGGAGCCCTGTCGGTTGCCGCGGTGAACGGACCGGCCACCATCACGGTGTCGGGCGACACGGCCGCGATGACCGAGTTCGGTGCAGCGCTGTCCGCGGCCCGGATGATGCGCTGGCGGCTGCCCGGCGTGGACTTCGCCGCGCACTCGGCGCACGTCGAGGATCTGCGGGACACCCTGCTCGACCTGGCGGCCGAAGCCACGCCGGTGCGCAGCACCGTGCCGTTCTACTCGACGGTGACCGGACAGCGCATACAGACCGATGAACTGGACGCCGAGTACTGGTACCGGAACCTGCGCCAGACGGTCAGGTTCGCCGACGCCGTCCGTGCACTGGCCGAGGACGGTCACACGCTCTTCGTGGAGTGCAGCGCGCAGCCGGTACTCACCGTCGGCATGCAGGACATCGTCGACGAACTCGGCCGCTCGGCCGTGCTGATGGCGACCCTTCGCAATGAGGACGGCGGAATGGGCCGGTTCTTCGCCGCGCTGGCGGAATCATATGTGCAGGGAGTCGCGGTGGACTGGACGGCCGCCTTCGAGTGATTTCCCTCTGTCCGCGGCGGCGCCACGGACATTCGAGACCGAGCAGGCCCTGGCCGACGCGCCGGCCAGGGCCTGCTCTTTTCGGTCATTCTCTTTTCGGTCGTTCCGCTGCCCCGGCCCTTGCGACCTATCCCGCGCACAAGCGTCGGATCCACCGCCGCCACGAACCTGGAGCAGTGCGTTTCATCGCTGCCCCGGACATCGCAGCGACTCTCGTCCGTCAGGGTCGGCCGACCGGACAAGCAGGCTTGTCAGTTGACCTCCAGCCCCAGAGTGCGGAGCTTCGGCTGGATGACCGACCGGCAGTAGGGCTCGTAGCGGTGCTTGTTGTAGAAGTCCTGCTGATCGGCGTCCGCCACGATGAACTGCCCGGACGGCCGTACATCGGTCACGATGTCGCCGTCGAGCTTCTGCCGCACCAGATCCATGATCTTCTCCGCGGCCGCCCGCTGGTGCTCGTCGGAGTAGAAGATCGTCGAGTGGTAGATGGAGCCGCGATCCGCGCCGCTCTGGTTCGGCGTAGTCGGATCGTGACTCTGGAAGAACAGGACGAGTATCTCTTCGATGGACACCTCGTCCGGCTGGAACGTCACCTGTACGGCCTCGACGAATTTCTGCGGGTTGTGCCCGGAGCGCTGGTAGGCCGCATAGTCGGGCGGGGGGCCGTCGTCTCCTGCGTAGCCCGCGACACTTGACGTGATTCCGGGCGTTCGGCGCGCTACGGCATCAAAGGACCAGAAACAGCCGGGACCGAGCGTAAGAATCTGTTCGTTACTACTCATGGGCTCTTGATCCACCATTCAGAGTTGTCCCCGAATTCTTCAGATAAACCTTTGGAGCGATCGTACCAGCATTCAACTTCTTTGGTTTGCCGGAGGCGAATCACATTTCTCCTGCCACGAATGGGCATATTCTTTGCAGGCAGTACGCGATCAGGTGCGCGGACCGAGGAACAGGCCGCCGCTCGCGTTGATGACCTGACCGGTGATCCAGCGCGCGGCGTCGGAGGCGAGGAACGCGACGACCTCGGCGATGTCGTCGGGACCGCCCAGCCGGTCGAGCGCGGTCGCCGCCGTGACGCTTTCGATCAGACCCGGCTCTTCGAAGACGGCCCCGTTGGTCGCCGTCCTGGTGACGCCGGGAGCGACCGCGTTCACCGTGATCCCCCGGGCCCCGAGTTCGTTCGCCAGCGTCATACTCATGGTTTCGACCGCCCCCTTGGTCATGGCGAAGGACGTCTGGCCGGCATTGGCCACCCGGGCCGCCACGGACGACATCGTGACGATGCGGCCACCGTCGCGCAGCAGGGGCAGTGCGCGCTGGATGATGAAGTACGGGGCGCGCACATTCACCGCGAAGAGGTGGTCGAACTCCGTGCGCGTGGTGACTCCGAGCGGTCCCGCGGGGGCGGCTGCCGCGTTGTTCACGAGGATGTCGAGAGGCCGCCCGGAGAGACCCGATTCGACCCCGTTGAAGAGCGTCTCGACGTCGTCGTCCTCGCCCAGCGGCGCGCGGACGCTCCACGCGGTTCCGCCGGCCCGTTCGATCTCCTCGACCGTCGCGGTCGCACCGTCCTCGTCTCTGCCGAAGTGCACGATGACAGCCGCGCCTTCCACCGCCAGCCGGACCGCGATCGCCCGCCCGATGCCCCGCGATGCTCCGGTCACCAGGGCCGTCCTGTCCGCCAGACCGCTCACGACAATCCTCTCAGTCCGCTCACCACGAGATTGTTGATAGCAACTACCAAATTGGTAGTAACTATCAACAAGGTAGTGTTTACCACATGACTGACAGACACTCAACCTTGCGCGCTCAACGCCGAGTCGAGACGCAGCGTGCGATCCAAGCGCACGCTGTGCGGCTGTTCACCGAGCGCGGATACGACGCCACGACCGTGAACGATGTCGCCGACGTCGCGGGCGTGTCGCCGATGACCGTCTACCGGCACTTCCCGACCAAGGAACACCTTGTGGTCATCGACCAGCACGGCAGGCTCGTCGCCGAGCGAATCGCCGCGTCGTCCGCCGAGGAGTCCCAGGTCAGCCGTATCGGCGGTGCGCTCATCGACTGGGCCGAGGCGATGACGGGCGGCGGTCGCGGCCGCGAAGGGACGGCGGAGAAGCAGTTCCTCCTCGCCCTCCTCCGGCTCATGATCGCGACGCCGGCCCTGCGGGCGAAGCACCTGGACAACCACTACGCCCTGCAGAAAGCGATCGCCGACGCCCTCACGGACGAGGACACCGATCCCGACACGCTGTTCCACACCCATGTGGTGGCCAGCGCCTGTCTTGCCGCCATGCACACGGCGCTGGTGCGCTGGACGGAGGAGGACGGCCGGCCCGAACTGCCCGGCCTGATCGCCCAGGCGCTCGCCGCCGCCTTCGGCGACGACAGCGTGAGGGGAACGGCGAAGGCGCCCCGGTCCGACCGGCCCGGCCAGGACCCTCACCGCGTGAAGAGGTAGTCGGCCCTGCCGTTCTCGCGAGGCTCGTCGCCCTACCGGTCCACCGCACGGCGAAACGCACGGCGGATCCCACGGCGACGGACGGGAGCGCACGGACCTGTCGGTGCGGGTCGAGATCAACTGGCCTCCCCTCAGCGGTCGGTCACGTGCGCCTCGCCTGGTTCAACGACTGACGCACGATCTCGACGGCACCTCTTTCGGCCCAATCGGGACTGCCCCCACGTGCGGGCGGGGCGCGGTTCCCGCCACGCGCACGGTCCGAGGACCGCGTCGGGTGGCCGGATCGCCATCGTGGGCGGACCGCTCCCGTGACGGGCGGGCCGTCTTCGCCGTCCGGTCGAGTGGAATGATCGTGACGTTCACCTTCTCCGCGCGGACGGACCGGCAGATCATGCCCGGCGAGCGCTTGCTTTCGTGAAAGGCAGAGGTTTTTCTCAGAACCTCAAATGTTGCCGCCCACTCTCCGGTGAGCGGCCGCGGCCGCTCCCATCCCCGCGCCGAGCGATCTTGGTCACCGTCCGGTCCGACGGCCCGGGGAACTCGGTCGCGTCCCGATCGCACATGCCCGAGCACCGATTCGCGAACTTGTTACCCACCTGTCGTCAATTATTCTGCGGAGAGCTGCGTGAATCTTTCCCATCCGAGGCCATTCACTCGCACATGGAGGCGCTCCGCCACGTACCATGTTGTCCCGGGATAACTCCGGAAGGCACAGACCCGTCGTATCCCGCGAGGTGACGGCGTCCGAGAACAGGCCGCCGATGGTCCCATTCCTGTGCCGCCCCATGGCGAGTCGGTGCTGTCGAGCCGATGAGAGTCGAGCGGCTTTGAACTCAGTGGGGGCGAGGTCCTCGTCGTCGAGGTACTCGTCGGGGGAGAGAAAACCACCATCGGCAAAACCCCTCCGTGCGCCGTGGAGCCACTCCTGATTCTTCGCACAAGGAGATAAGGAATCGCCTCGGCCCCGCCGTCACTTTTTCTGGATTCTGCTTCACATACTCCGAGAGGCACCCTTCATGAGCACTCTGCCCGGTGAGTCCCCCTGGCTGCGGAATTTCCGCCCCGCCCCCGACGCCCCCGTACGCCTTGTCTGCCTGCCCCACGCGGGCGGCTCGGCCACTTTCTACGTCCCGGTCGCCCAGGCGCTGTCACCCGGCGCCGACGTGCTGGCCGTGCAGTACCCGGGCCGCCAGGACCGACGGCGCGAACCGCTGATACCCGACGTCGGCCTGCTCGCCGACCGGATCGCGGAAGCGCTCGCTCCGTACAACGACAGGCCCCTCGCGCTCTTCGGGCACAGCATGGGCGCGCTCATCGGGTTCGAAGTGGCGCGCCGCCTGGAGGCGGCCGGGACAGTCCCGGCCCACCTGTTCGTCTCCGGACGGATGGCCCCGCCGGTCAGCACCGCGGACCGCTGGCACCTCGCCGCCGACAAAGACCTCGTGAACGAGGTCAAGTCGCTGGGCGGCACGGACACCTCGTTCCTCGACGACCCCGAGCTGCTCGGCATGGTCCTCCCGGCCATCCGCAGCGACTACCAGGCCGTCGAAACGTACGCGCACGAGCCCGGGCCCGCGCTCAACTGCCAGGTGACCGCCTTCACCGGGGACAACGACCCCAAGGCGGACGTGGACCGTGTGCTGCTCTGGGGACAGCACACCACCAAGAGCTTCACGGCCAGGGTGTTCCCCGGCGGCCACTTCTACCTGATCCAGCACATCGACGCCCTGCTCCGTACGATGTCGACCCAGCTCTCCCTCAGCCCCGCCACTGCGCCGTAGGGCCCGGGAGATCGCGCACCGGTCGGGCGGAGTCGGTTCGGAGCGGGAAGCCGGGGGCGGGGCGACGCACACCGCCCCGCCCCCGGCAGACGCCGTGCCCCACCCCCGCCGCTTCCCGCGTGGCAGGTTGGTGCACCATCCCGCACGTGCCGAACGGCCCCTCCCCACGCGCGGTGCGAGACGCCCCTTTCCCTGATGGTTCTCAGCATTTTTCCGGTGTCGATCCCGCCCACCGGGCGAACCGCACGCGCATGGTTCCGCGTCGGCGCACCGCGTTGCGAACGAATACCACCCACCGGTAATTCTGCCCACAGGGCACAGTTACCAGAAAATTACCGGCCGCGAGAGAACCCATGCCAAACTCATGCCATCGCGTTCGCTTTCCGGTACGGAGGCTACTCGTTGACAAGCTATCCGATAGTTGGAGTCACCGTTCCCGCACCATCCCAGATCAATTCAACGTATTCGCTTCTGCATTACCTGCACCCAGCTGACGCATCCGTACTTCAATCCCCGACCACGGCCCCGAAACTCGTCGAGGAAGTAATTCTCCGAGCCGGTGCGGGTACCGCCGGTTGGGCGATCGAAAGAAGTCACCTGTTAATGGCAGAGCTGGCCGGGGAGCCGTTCGCCCGCTTCGACCAGAATTCCTACAGTGAAACACGACTGGTCGAGGCCATAGCGCTCGGAATCGCCCTGCGACTCGGCGGCGTAAAAGAGATAACCGAACTGCTTTCCGCTGAAATCACGAATGCCATCCGTGAACGCATAGCGGTAAACACGAAGGTCGATCTCCTGCTCCGCTATGTTCGAGCAGTGCATGCGAGTTTCACCCGGGAGCTTTTCGAATTCCGAAACGCGATCATTCCCGCCGCCGACCAGCTCGCCATGATGCGGACCATCTCGGCCGACCTCTTCGAAGGCATGGAGATCCTCTCCGCCGCCGTGGCCGAAAAATTCAGCGCCGAACGCAGCCGCTGGTTCGCCGGCTCCGTGGGCGAGCGCTTCGAGCTGGTGTCCGAGATTCTCAAGGACAAACCGGTCGACACCCGGCAGGCGCTGAACCAGCTGCGGTACGACCTGACGCTCCACCACGTCGCGCTGGTCCTGTGGCAGGACGAGATCACCCCGGACAGCAGCCGCGAACTGGAGACCACGGCGCTGCGCCTGCTGGACCAGGTCGGCTGCTCCTCGATGCTGCTGCTGCCCGCGGGCCCGGGGCGCCTGTGGGCCTGGGGCGGCCGCGCCACCGACCGCGCGGCCGAACTGCGGCGCTCGGGCGTACCGGTGGACGTGCCCGCGCACATCCATGTCGCGTCCGGGCTGCCCGGTGACGGGGTGGTCGGCTTCCAGCGCTCCCACGAGCAGGCGATCACCGCGGAGCGGGTCAGCCGCTCGACCGAGCGCGGAACGTCCACGCTGTACGACTACGGCGATCTGGAACTCGTGATACTGCTCGGCGACGACACCGAGGCCACCGCGGACTTCGTCCGCCGCGAGCTCGGTGCGCTCGCCGAGGACAACAAATCCATGGCCGCCCTGCGGGAAACCGTGCGGTGCCTGCTGGACAACGAACGGGCCGTCGCCGTCACCGCCAAGCATCTGCACATCGCGAAGAACACCGTCGTGTACCGGGTGAAGAAGGCGGAGCAACTGCTCGGGCGTTCCTTGCGCGAGGACCGCCTGCGCCTGCATCTCGCCCTGTACCTGGCGGAGCGGCTCGGCTCATCGGTACTGACCACACATGGTCCCGGGACGGGACTGGAGCACTCGAATCGGGCGGTGTCAAAGTGAGTGGCAAGCAGAACAAGGACGAGAAGCTCCTCGACTACCTCAAGTGGGTCACCGCGGATCTGCACAAGGCCCGGAACCGGGTCGAGGAACTTGAGTCGAGCCGGTCCGAACCCATCGCCATCGTGGGCATGAGCTGCCGCTACCCCGGTGACGTGTCGACGCCCGACGAGCTGTGGCAGGTGGCCGCCGACGGCGTCGACGCGATCACCGGCTTCCCCCTCGACCGTGACTGGGACATCGAGAACCTGTACGACCCGGACCCTGACGCGGCCGGCAAGTTCTACGCGCGTGAAGGCGGGTTCCTCAGCGACATCAAGGGCTTCGACGCGGGGTTCTTCGGGATCTCGCCGCGCGAGGCACTGGCGATGGACCCGCAGCAGCGGCTGCTGCTGGAGACCTCGTGGGAGGCCATCGAAGACGCGCGGATCGACCCGCGCTCGCTGCGCGGCAGCGACACCGGCGTGTATGTCGGCGTGATGTACACCGGCTACGCCTCCACCGTCAGTGCCACGGCGACGGGCATCGAGGGCTACGCGATGACCGGCATGCTGACCAGCGTCGCGTCGGGCCGCATCTCCTACGCTCTCGGCCTGGAGGGCCCGACTGTCAGCATGGACACGGCGTGCTCGGCGTCGCTGGTGTCGATCCACCACGCCGTGAACGCGCTGCGCAACGACGAGTGCTCGCTGGCGCTGGCCGGCGGGGCGATGGCCATCCCCGTACCGGACTGCTTCGTGGAGTTCTCGCGGCTGCGCGGGTTGGCTGTGGACGGTCGGTGCAAGGCGTTCGCGGCGGCGGCTGACGGGACCGGTTTCTCCGAGGGTGTGGGGATGCTGGTGCTGGCGCGGTTGTCGGTGGCGCGGGAGCGCGGGCTGCCGGTGCTGGGTCTGGTCCGGGGCAGTGCGGTGAACTCCGACGGTGCGTCCAACGGGCTGACCGCGCCCAGCGGTCCTTCCCAGCAGCGGGTCATCCGCTCGGCGCTGGCCAACGCCGGTCTGTCCCCCGCCGAGGTGGATGTGGTGGAGGCGCACGGCACGGGCACCGCGTTGGGCGACCCGATCGAGGCGCAGGCACTTCTGGCGACGTACGGCCGGTCCCGGCCGGACGGTCACCCGCTGCTGCTGGGTTCGCTGAAGTCGAACATCGGACACACCCAGGCGGCTGCCGGTGTGGGCGGTGTGATCAAGATGGTCATGGCGATGCGGCACGGTGTGGTGCCCAGGACGCTGCATGTGGATGAGCCGTCGCCCGCGGTGGACTGGTCGGCGGGAGCGGTCGAACTGGTCACCGAGGAACAGCCCTGGCCGGAGACCGGCCGGCCCCGCCGCTCCGCGGTCTCCTCCTTCGGCGTCAGCGGAACCAACGCACACATCGTCCTGGAGCAGGCACCGGCGACCGCGCCGGCCGAGTCCGCCGGGACGGATGCCGCATCCGAGTCCGGTGCTTCCGTGTCGCTTCCGGTGGTGCCGGTGGTGGTGTCGGGGCGTTCGGCGGGGGCGTTGCGGGAGGCTGCGGGTCGTCTGGCGGGTGTGGTGTCGGCTGGTGGTGTGGGTGTGCTGGATGTGGGGTTGTCGGCTGCGGTGTCGCGGTCGGTGTTCGAGCATCGTGGTGTGGTGCTGGCTTCGGGGTGTGAGGAGCTGGTGGCGGGGTTGCGGGTGTTGGCGGACGGTGGGTCTGCCGGTGGTGTGGTGTCGGGTGTGGCGGGTGAGGGCCGTGTGGGTGTGCTGTTCACCGGTCAGGGTGCGCAGTGGGCGGGGATGGGCCGGGAGCTGTATGAGGGGTTCCCGGTGTTCGCGGAGGCGTTCGACGAGGTGTGTGCGGGGTTCGACGGGCTGGTGCCGGGTTCGTTGCGGGAGGTGGTGTTCTCCGGTGCGGGGCTGGATGAGACGGGGTGGACGCAGCCGGCGTTGTTCGCGGTGGAGGTGGCGTTGTTTCGTCTGGTGCGGTCGTGGGGGGTGGGGGCGGACTGTGTGACGGGTCATTCGGTCGGTGAGCTGGCGGCGGCGTATGTGGCGGGTGTGTGGTCGCTGGGGGATGCGTGCCGGGTGGTGGCGGCGCGGGGCCGGCTGATGCAGGCGTTGCCCGCGGGTGGGGCGATGGTGGCGGTCCGGGCCGGGGAGGCGGAGGTCGCCGAGTTGCTGGTGGGGCTGGAGGACAGGGTCGGTCTGGCGGCGGTCAACGGTCCGTCGTCGGTGGTGGTCTCGGGTGCGGAGTCGGCGGTCGGGGGTGTGGTCGGGGTGCTGGCCGGGCGGGGGGTGAAGACGAACCGGCTGTCGGTGTCCCATGCGTTTCACTCGCCGCTGATGGATCCGGTGCTGGAGGAGTTCGCCGCGGTGCTGGAGGCGGTGGAGTTCCGTGAGCCGTCGGTGGAGATGGCGGCGGATGTGGCGGATGTGTGTTCGGTGCGGTATTGGGTTGATCATGTGCGGGAGCCGGTGCGGTTCGCGGATCAGCTGGTGCGGTTGCGGGAGCGGGGGGTGACCACGTTCCTGGAGGTCGGTCCGGACGGTGTGCTGAGCGCGATGGGTCCGCATGTGGTGGCGGACGGGGTGTTCGTGGCGGTGCAGCGGCGGGAGCAGCCGCAGGTGGTGACCGCGTTGACGGCGTTGGCGCGGGTCCACGCGGCCGGTCACGGGGTGGACTGGGCGCGGGTGTTCACCGGGACCGGGGCCACACTGGTCGACCTGCCGACCTACCCCTTCCAACACCAGCCCTACTGGCTGGACGGCACCTCCCCCGGCGGACGCAGCACCACCGGGCTCAACCTGTCGGCAGCAGGCCATCCGCTGCTCTCGCATGCGATGGAACTCGCCGGGGGCGACGGCGCGGTCTTCACCGGCCGGCTGTCCCTGCACACCCACCCCTGGCTCGCCGACCACCGCATCGACGAGGTCGCGACGCTGCCCTCCTCGGCCCTGGCCGACCTGGCGGTCCGGGCCGGCGACGAGGCCGGCCGCTCCGGCATCGCCGGTCTGACGGTCCACCGTCCGCTGACCGTTCCGGACCGGGGCGGAATCCAGATACAGGTGACCGTGGGCGCGGTCGACGAGGACGACGGCTACCGGCGGATCACCATCGGTTCACGGCCCGACCGGGACGACCCGGCCCTACCGTGGGACGTCCACGCCACCGGCCTGCTCACCGAGTCGGCCCCGGCGCCCGAGGTCTCCCTGGCCGACTGGCCGCCGGCCGGCGCCGAACCCGTGGAGACGGACGGCTTCTACGACCGGCTCGCGGAGAGCGGCCACGCCCACGGCCCGGTGTTCCGCGGGCTGCGGGCGCTCTGGCAGCGGGACGAGGCGTTGTTCGCCGAGGTCCGGCTCCCCGAGGACACGGACCCGGACACCTTCGGCATCCATCCCGCCCTGCTCGACGCCGCGCTGCAGCCGCTGCTCACCGCCGGGTACGACAGCGGCCTGTCCTGGCACGGCTTCAACCTGTACGCCTCCGGCCCGCGCGCGCTCCGGGTCGCCATCCGGCCCCAGGGCCCGGACACGTTCCGGGTGTGGCTGGCCGACGACACCGGCGAACCCGTCGCCGAGGTCCGCTCACTGCGGCGGAGCCCGGTGGCCCCCGCCCCGCAGCCCGGCACCACGACGGACGACTCGCTGTTCCACGTGGCCTGGCCGCCGGTGGTCCTCCCCGATCCGCGGGACATCGCCCACGAGGGCTGGACCGCACTCGGCACCGACATGCCGGCCGGCATCGCGCGCCGGGTCGAGAGCGTCATCGACGCAGCCGGCGCCGTCCTCGTCGCCGTGCTCGACACGGAGGCCGGAGGCGACAGCGATCCCGTGGACACGGCGCACCGCACCACCGCACGGGCGCTCGAACTCGTGCAGGAGAGCCTGGCGTCCGGAACCACCCGGCTCGTGCTGGTGACGCGCAACGCCGTCGCCACCCACGACAGCGAGGACGTCGAGGTCGGCTCGGCCCCGGTGTGGGGCCTGGTCAGGTCCGCCCAGGTCGAGAACCCCGGCCGTATCTCGCTGATCGACGTGGACGGCAGCCCGGCGAGCGCCGAGCAGCTGCCCGCCGCGATCGCGTCCGGCCACGACCAGGTCGCGCTGCGCGCCGGACGAGCGAGCACCCCCAGGCTGGCCCGGGTCCGCCCGGTGGAGGTGGTGCGGCCGGAGGTGGCGGCCGAGGGCACGGTCCTGGTCACCGGCGGAACCGGCGCGCTGGGCTCCCTGTTCGCCCGGCACCTGGTCACCGACTACGGCGTACGCCACCTGCTGCTCACCAGCCGACGCGGCGACAACGCCCCCGGCGCCACCGAACTCGCGGCCGAACTCACCGCCCTGGGCGCCACCGTCCGCATCACCGCCTGCGACGCCGCCGACCGCACCGCCCTCGCCGCCCTCCTCGACACCGTCCCCCCAGAACACCCCCTCACCGGCATCGTCCACACCGCCGGCATCATCGACGACGGCATCATCACCGCCCTCACCCCCGACCGCCTCACCACCGTCCTCCGCCCCAAGGCCGACGCCGCCTGGCACCTCCACGACCTCACCCGCAACCACCCCCTCACCCTCTTCATCCTGTTCTCCTCCGTCGCCGGAGTCGTGGGGTCCCCGGGGCAGGCCAACTACTCGGCGGCCAACCACTTCCTCGACGCGCTCGCACAGCACCGCCGGGCGAACGGCCTTCCCGCCGACTCCCTCGCCTGGGCGGCCTGGGGACAGGAGAGGGGCATGGCGTCCCGGCTGTCCGAAGTGGACCGGAGCCGGGCGACGCAGGCGGGCCTGCGACCGATCGCACCGCACGAGGGCTGCGCGCTGTTCGACGCGGCGATCAGCGCCGCGCACGCGACGACGGTGCCCATGCACCTCGACACCGCCCTGATCGGGCGCCAGCCCGGCCCGCCCCTGCCCGTACTGCGGGGTCTGGTGCGGACGCCGGCCCGGCGTGTGGTCGCCGCGACGGCCGAGGACACCGGACTGCTCGCGGAGCGCCTCGCCCTCCTCGACGACGCCGGCCAGGAGGAACTTCTCCTCGACCTGGTGCGCACCGCGGTGGCGGCGATCCTCGGCCACAGCGGCACCGACCGGATCACCCCCACCTCCGTCTTCACCGAGCTGGGTTTCGACTCGCTGACGGCGGTCGAACTGCGCAACCTGCTGGAGGGCAGGACGGGGCTGCGCCTGCCGCCGACCCTGCTGTTCGACCACACCAGCCCGGCGGCGCTGATCGCCCACCTCCGCGCGGAGCTCTCCAGCCGGACCGAGTCCCCGACGCGGTCCACCGTGGACTTCCCGGCCGAGGTGCGGCTGGCGGACGACGTGGTCCCGGCCGCGGACGTCACCACCGTGGTCGCCGACCCGAGGCAGGTGTTCCTGTCCGGGGCGACCGGGTTCGTGGGCGCCTTCCTGCTCCGGGACCTCATGCGCTCGACCGATGCCACGGTGCACTGCCTGGTCCGGGGCTCGGACGAGTCGACCGCGCTCGACCGGCTGCGGTCCAACCTGACCTGGTACGGCATCTGGGACGAGATCGACACCGACCGCCTGTCGGTCGTCGCCGGCGATCTCGCCGAACCGCGCTTCGGCCTCGGCGCCGAGCGGTTCGACCGGCTCGCCCGTGACGTCGACGCCGTGTACCACGCGGGTGCGACGGTCAACTGGCTGCACCCCTACCAGTCGCTCAAGGCAGCCAACGTGACCGGTACCGAGGAGGCGCTCCGGCTCGCCGCACTGCATCGGACGGTTCCCCTGCACTACGTGTCGAGCACCGGCGTCTTCGCCAGGCCCGCGCCCGGTGGCGGCGGGCTGGCCCCGGAGGACCCCACCGGCCCGCCGGAGGAGCTGACCAACGGCTACCGGCAGAGCAAGTGGGTCGCCGAGAAGATCATCGGGCTGGCCCAGGAGCGCGGTCTGCCGGTTTCCATCTACCGCGCCGACGTCATCTCCGGAGCGCAGACCAACGGCGCCTGCCAGGCCCGTGACTTCGTCTGGCTGAGCCTGAAGGGCAGTCTGCAGGCCCGTACGGTACCGACCGGCGCGAACGCGCTCTTCCCGATGGTGCCGGTGGACTATGTCAGCGCGGCCGTCCTGGAGCTGTCCCGGACGACGAACGGCCGGACCTTCCATCTCTTCAATCCCGTACCGGTCAGCTTCGCCGAGATGGTGTCGCGACTGCGCGAGTCGGGTTACGTCCTGGACGAGGTGACCTGGGACGAGTTCGTCACCACGGTCCGCAACGATCGGGACAACGCGCTCTTCCCGACGATCGACATCTTCCGGAGCTACATGACCGCGGGCGAGGCTCTCTACATGGAGATGGACGTCAGCGCGACCGATGCCGCCCTGGCCGGAACGGACATCGTCTGCCCGAAGATCGACGCCGATCTCTTCGGGACGTACACGGAGTTCTTCGCCGGCGTCGGCTACTTCCCGCCGCCGCGGAAGCTCGGTTAGCACCGGTCCGGCAGCGGCCGGAGACCCGGAAAGCCGCCGGTCGCGGGGATCAGTACGATCCCCGCGACCGGCGGCTCTTCCGTGTGGGGTGCCCCGGCACGGTCGGGACGGGGCGCGACGGATGCTTTGCCGGGCGGAGGAAGGGCAGTGGTCGTCCACGCACCGTGAGGAGCGCGGACCGGCCCGCTGAGACCGGCGCGCGGCGACCGGTCTTCCTCGGGGGTCCGCCGCGCCCCGCAGGGCGTGCAGGCCGGACGGCACCGCCCGCGCCGGCGGACGCGCCCCGAGGACTGCCCGGCACTCCCCCCGGTTCACCGGGGCCGTAACGCCACTGGTCCGCCGGGGCGGTGAACGCCCCGACGGACCAGGTGTGGCAGTCGGGCCACGAGGCCCGGCGGATACGGCTCAGCTGCCGTCCAGGAACTGGAAGAGATCCTCGTCCGACGCGTCGCTGACGTCGAACCGCGCCTCGGAGGGGCCGTCGGCCTCCCGGAACGCGCGCAGTTTCGTCAGCAGGCCCTCGATACGGTCGACGATCTTGTCCCCGTCGGGCCCGGTCGCCGAGGACCTGGTCAGCGCCGACTCCACCCGGTCCAGCTCGGTCAGCACCGAGCCCGTCGGGGCGAAGGCACCGGCCGACAGCTCGCGAACCAGCTCGCGGGTGACGGCCGCCGCGTTCGGGTGGTCGAAGACCAGCGTCTGAGCGAGCCTGAGGCCGGTAGCGGCGGTGAGCCGGTTCCGGAACTCCACGGCGGACACCGAATCGACACCGAGGTCGGAGAACGCACGGTCGGCATCGAGCGTCCGGCCCGCCGCGTACTGGAGCACTTCGGCCATCTGGGTGCAGACCAGAACGAGGAGGGCCTCGTACCGGTCCGTCTCCGACAGCCCGGCCAGCCGGTCGGCCAGGGAGCCCGTGGCGGCCCTCGGCCGCGGAGCGCGCGGTGTGACGCTTCGGCCCGCGAGCCGCCGCAGGATCGACGGGACGTCGCTCTGGGCACGTATCGCGGCCAGGTCCAGTACCACCGGAACCAGCACCGGCTCGTCGAGGCCGAGCGCGGCGTCCAGCATCGAGACACCCTGTTGCGACGTGGACAGGGTCACGCCGAAGCGGCTGAGCCTGGCGACGTCCACCTCGCTCAGGTGCTTGGTCATCGTGCTGCGCTCGTCCCACATGCCCCACGCCAGGGACTGCCCGGGCAGCCCCTGGGCCTGCCGGTGCTGCGCGAGCGCGTCCAGGTAGGCGTTGCCGGCCGCGTAGTTCGCCTGACCGGCCGGCCCGATCAGCCCGGACATGGAGGAGAACAGTACGAACGCCGACAGGTCGAGGTCACGGGTCAGTTCGTGCAGGTTCCACGCGGCGACCGCCTTGGGCCGGAGCACCGCGTCGAGCCGCTCCGCGGTCAGATCGGTCAGCAGTCCGTCGTCGAGGACACCGGCCGCGTGCACGATCCCGGTGAGCGGGGCTCCGGCCGGGACGGCGGCGAGCACCTCGGAGAGCGCGCCGCGGTCCGTCGTGTCGCAGGCGGCCAGGACGACGTCGGCGCCCATCCCCGTCAGCTCGGCCGCCAGTGCCGCGGCCTGCGGGGAACCGGCGCCCGAACGGCTGACCAGGACCAGCCGTCGTACCCCGTGCGCGGCCACCAGGTGCCGTGACACGACGGCCCCGAGCGTGCCGGTGCCGCCGGTGACGAGCACGGTGCCGTCCCCGAACGCCGCCGGGGGCGCGGCACCGGTGCCGGCCTCGGCCCGGGCCAGCCTGGGTACCAGCACCCGGCCCGACCGGAGAGCCAGCTGCGGCTCCTCGGCGATCAGGGCCGCCACCGCGTCCCAGGACACCGGCTCGGCGTCCACGTCCAGCAGTCCGAACCGGCCCGGGTGCTCGGTCTGCGCCGTCCGTACCAGCCCCCACACGCCTGCCTGGTCGAGGCCGCCGACCGGGTCGTCCGGCCCGGTGCCGACCGCTCCCTCGGTCACCAGGACGAGTGTCCCCGGGTCGAACCGCTCGTCGGCGAGCCACTGCTGCAGGGCGGTGAGCACCGAGCCGGTGACCTGCCCGGTGTCCGGCCCAGCGGGGCAGCGCAGGAACACCACTCCCGGAGCGGCGGGTACGTCCGCCAGTGCGTCCACGAGCGCCCAGCGGACGGGCGCCGCCGGTCCGGCGGGCACCGTCTGCCACGCCACCCGGAACATCGAGTCCGCGGTCGTCTCGGTCCCCGCCGCCGGCATCTGCCGGAACCGCAGGCCGTCGACGGACGCCACCGGCACACCGGCCACGTCGGTGAGCTCGATCGACACCGCGTCCGTGCCGGAGGGCGCCATCCGCAGCCGCAGCGCGGACGCCCCGACCGCCGACAGGGTCACACCCGACCAGGAGAACGGCAGGACGGCGCCGTCCATCCCGTCGAGGACCGGCCCGTACCAGACGGAGTGCAGCGCCGCGTCCAGCAGCGCCGGGTGCAGGCCGAACCCGTCCGCCCCGGCAGCGGCGTCCGTCGGCAGGGCCGCCTCGGCGAACAGCTCGTCGCCGCGCCGCCACACCCTCGTCAGGCCCTGGAACGCCGGGCCGTAGTCGTAACCGCGCGCGGCGAGGTCACCGTAGACGTCACCGAGTTCGACCTCCTCGGCCCCTTCCGGGGGCCACACCGCGGCGGCGAGGACGGCCGGCCGGGCCCAGGCGCTCAGCGAGCCCTCGGCGTGCCGCACCCACTCGCCGTCGTCCGGCTGCGCGTGCACGGACACCTCGCGGTGTCCCGACTCGTCGGCGTCCCCGACCACCACCTGGATCCGCGCCGTGTCCCGCTCCCCCAGGACCAGCGGGGTATGGACGGTCAGCTCGTCCAGCAGGTCGCAGCCGACCTCGCGGCCGGCGCGCAGCGCCATCTCGACGAACACCGTGCCCGGCACGAACACCCGGCCGAACACCGCGTGGTCGGCCAGCCACGGCTGGTCCTCCAGCGACAGCCGGCCGGTCAGCACGGTCCCGCCGGACTCGGGCAGCGTGAGCACCGCGCCGAGCAGCGGGTGGTCCCCGGCGGTCAGTCCGGCGCCCCGCAGATCCCCCGCGGGTGCGACCGTCTCCATCCAGTACCGGTCCCGCTGGAAAGCGTAGGTCGGCAGGTCCACGGTGGCGGCGCCCGTTCCGGCGAACACCTGGTGCCAGTCCACCTCCACCCCGTGCACGTGCGCCGAGGCCAGTGCGGTCAGCGCGGTGGCCGATTCCGGGCGGTCGGCCCGCAGCAGCGGCACCGCGACGGGTGCGGGACCCTGGTCCCGCACCGGCTCGCGCTCCTCGAAGCACCCCTCGGTCATCGTGGCGATCGCGGCGTCCGGGCCGATGCCGATGAAACGGGTCACCCCGTCCTCCCGGAGGCGGCGCACGGTGGCGGCGAACAGCACCGGCTCGCGCACCTGGCGCACCCAGTACTCCGCCGAGCGCACCGTCTCCGCCGCCAGCGGTTCGCCGGTGACCGTGGAGATGAGCGGCAGCAGCGGCTCGTGGAACTCCACGTCGCCGAGCACCGCGCGGTACGGCGCCAGCATCGGGTCCATGAGGGGCGAGTGGAACGCGTGGCTCACGCGGAGCCGCTTGGTCCGCCGGCCGAGGGCCGCGAAGTGCTCGGCGATCCGCACGACGGCGTCCTCGTCGCCCGACACGACCACCGACTCCGGCCCGTTCACCGAGGCGATGCCGGCAACGTCATCCGTCAGCACCGCCACGACCTCGGCCTCGGTCGCCCGGATCGACACCATCGCGCCGTCCTCGGGCAGTGCTTCCATCAGCCTGCCGCGCGCGGCCACCACGCGGCACGCGTCCTCCAGCGTCCACAGTCCGGCGACGAACGCCGCCGACAGCTCACCGAGCGAGTGGCCGGCCAGCGTCTCGGGCAGCACGCCCCAGGAGCCGAGCAGGCGGGTCAGCGCGACCTCGACGGCGAACAGCGCGGGCTGCGCCCACCCGGTCCGGTCCAGCAGCTCCTCCGCGTCGGTGTCCGCACCGGGCTCGGCGAACAGCACGTCGCGCAGCGGGCGGTCCAGCAGGCCGTCGAATCCGGCGCACACCTCGTCCAGCGCCGCCGCGAAGACCGGGAACTCCGCGTACAGCTCGCGGCCCATGCCGAGGCGCTGGGTGCCCTGTCCGGCGAACACGAAGGCGGTGCGGCCGGGGTGTGCGACACCGCGCACCACGCCGTTGTCCGTACCCCCCTCGGCGATCGCCCGCAGACCCGCGATCAGCCCGTCCCGGTCCCCCGCCACCACGGCGGCCCGTTGCTCGAACGCCACCCGGGCGGTGGCCAGCGAGAAGCCGGCGTCGAGCGGCTCCAGCGCTACCGCGGAGTCCGCGGGCTCCCGGGAGTCGAGTCCGGCCAGCAGCCGAGCGGCCTGGCCGGCCAGCGCGTCGGGGGTCTTGCCGGACAGCACCCACGGCACGAGCGGCAGGGACACCCCCGCGTCCGGTTCCGCGGCTCCGGACCCGGCGGCTCCGGACTCCGGCGCCTGCTCCAGGATCAGGTGCGCGTTGGTGCCGCTGATCCCGAAGGACGACACAGCGGCCCGTCGCGGACCGCCCGTCACCGGCCACTCGCGCCGCTCGGTCAGCAGACCGACCGTCCCGTCCGTCCAGTCGACGTGCGACGACGGGGCGTCCACGTGCAGGGTCCGGGGCAGCACGCCGTGCCGGAGCGCCTGCACCATCTTGATCACACCGCCGACGCCGGCGGCGGCCTGGGTGTGCCCGATGTTCGACTTCAGCGAGCCCAGCCACACGGGGCGGGCAGGGTCGCGGCCGAGGCCGTAGGTGTCCAGGACCGCCTGCGCCTCGATGGGATCGCCGAGGCTGGTGCCGGTGCCGTGGGCCTCCACCGCGTCCACGTCCGACGGGGACAGGCCGGCGTCCTCGAGCGCCTGGCGGATCACCCGCTGCTGGGACGGCCCGTTCGGCGCGGTGAACCCGTTCGACGCGCCGTCCTGGTTGACCGCGCTGCCGCGCACCACGGCGAGCACCGGGTGTCCGAGCCGCACGGCGTCCGAGAGCCGCTCCACGAGGACCATACCGACGCCCTCGGCCAGGCCGGTGCCGTCGGCCGTGTCCGCGAAGGACTTGCAGCGCCCGTCCGGGGCCAGTCCGCGCTGGCGGCTGAACGCGACGAGCATGCCCGGTGTGGACATGATCGTGGCGCCGCCGGCCAGCGCCATCGTGCACTCCCCGCGGCGCAGTGCCTGGACGGCGAGGTGCAGGGCCACCAGCGACGACGAGCACGCGGTGTCGACGGTGACCGCGGGTCCCTCGAAGCCGAAGGTGTAGGCGATCCGGCCGGAGCTGGCGCTGTTCGTGACGCCGGTGAGCAGGTGCGCCTCCGCACCGCCGACCGCCTCGTGCAGCCGGGGCCCGTAGTCCGTGGCCATGGCTCCCGCGAAGACGCCGACCCGGGCGCCGCGCAGCGAGGCGGGATGGACCTCGGCCCGCTCCATCGCCTCCCACGAGGTCTCCAGCAGCAGCCGCTGCTGCGGGTCCATCGCCACCGCCTCGCGCGGTGAGATCTCGAAGAACTCGGGGTCGAACTCGGTGGCTCCGCTGAGGAATCCACCGTGCCGGGTGTAGGTGCGGCCGGTCACGTCGGGGTCCTGGTCGTACAGCGACTCCATGTCCCAGCCCCGGTCACCGGGGGACTCGGTGATCGCGTCGCCGCCGGTCTCCAGCAGCCGCCACAGGTCCTCGGGCGAGCTGACGTCACCGGGATACCGGCACGCCATGCCGATGACGGCGATCGGTTCCTGACTGCCCTCCTCCGCCTCCCGCAACTGCTGCTTGGTCTGCTGGAGTTCGGCCGTGACCCGCTTGAGGTACTCGACCAGCTTCTCTTCGTTACTCATGAGCACTCCGTTCAGAACTGCCGAGTTCGCCGTCGATGAGATCGAAGAGCTCGTCGAGTTCCAGCCCGTCCAGCTCCCGGGCGGGCGGCGTGGGGGTCGTGGACGCGGCGGTCTGCGCGGGCGGCTCCGCGGGGCCGAGCGCCGCACCGAGGTGGCCGGCGAGCGCCGACGGCGTCGGGTAGTCGAACACCAGCGTGGCGCGCAGCCGCAGCCCGGTCGCCGCTCCCAGCCGGTTGCGCAGTTCCACCGCCGTCAGCGAGTCGAACCCGAGCTCCTTGAAGCTCCGGTCGGCGGTGACCGTGCCCGGTGTGCCGTGTGCCAGCACGGTGGCGGTGTGCTCCCGCACGAGGCCGAGCAGGGTCTCCTCGCGCTCCTCGTCGGTCATCCGGGCGAGGCTGTCGCCGAGGGACGCGGCGCCGCCCGGATCGACGGCCGCGACCTCCGCCCGCCTGACCCTGTCCCGGACCACCCCGCGCAGCAGCGCCGGCACCGGACCCTGTGCCCGCACGGCGGCCGGGTCGATCCTGGCCGGTACGAGCAGAGCCGCTCCGGAGGAGAGCGCGGCGTCGAAGAGCGCCAGGCCCTCCGCCGACGACATCGGGGCCAGGCCGGCCCGGCTCATCCGGCCCAGGTCGTTGTCGGACATCTGGCCGGTCATTCCGCTGGCCTCCGCCCACAGCCCCCAGGCCAGCGAGACGGTCGGCCGGCCGCTGGCCGCGCGGTACTGGGCCAGGGTGTCCATGAACACGTTGGCCGCGGCGTAGTTCGACTGTCCCGGCAGTCCGAAGATGCCGGCGACCGAGGAGAACAGGACGAACAGCGACAGGTCGAGACCGGCGGTCAGCTGGTGCAGGTTCAGCGCGGCGTCGACCTTCGGCCGCAGCACACGCTCCACCTGCTCCGGTCGCATCGCCTCGATCACGGTGTCGTCCAGCGTTCCAGCAGCGTGCACCACACCGGTCAGCGGCCGGTCGGCCGGGATCGACGCCAGTAGCGCGGCCAGCGCGTCCTTGTCGGCGGTGTCGCAGGCGGCCACGGTGACCGTCGCGCCCAGCCCGGTCAGCTCGGCGGTGAGTTCGGCCGCGCCGGGGGCGTCGGGACCGCGCCTGCTGGTCAGCAGCAGATGGGCCGCCCCGTACGTGGTCACCAGGTGGCGGGCGAACAGCTTGCCGAGGGTGCCGGTGGCGCCGGTGAGCAGCACGGTGCCCGTCGCCAGGTCGGGCCGCACCGCGGGCCTGGGGGTGACCCGGGCGAGCCGGGGCACCACCGGCCGTCCCTTGCGGATCGCGAGCTGCGGCTCTCCCGTGGCCAGGGCGACCGGCAGCGCCGCGGCGGACTCCTGGTGACCGTCCAGGTCGACGATCACGAACCGGTCCGGGTGCTCCCGCTGGGCCGACCGCGCCATGCCCCACGCCGTGGCGCCGGCCACGCCGAGCAGGTCCGCCTCGACCGATTCCATGACCGGTTCCACGGCCATCGCGTTCCGGGTGAGCAGCACCAGTTTCGACGTGGCGAACCGCTCGTCGGCGAGCCACTCCTGGATCAGCCGCAGGGTGCGGCCGGCCACGTCGTGGGCACCGCCCGCACCTGGCTCACCGGTCAGCGTGGCGAACACCACCTCGGGCACCGTGCCCGTATCGGCCAGGGCGGCGAGGTGGGCGTGGGAGGGCAGCCCGAGTCCGAAGTCGTCGGCGCCGGTGAGCGCCCACGACCGCGGACCGCCGGTGAGCTCCGGTACGCCCGCCTCGAGCCAGTCCACCCGGAACAGGCCGTCCGCGGGCCCGGCTGCCGCTTCCCCGGCGGGGATCGGCAGCAGCGCCAGCGACTCGACCGACGCCACGGGCGCCCCGGTGCCGTCGGCGAGGCGCAGCGAGACCGTGTCCGCGCCGTCCGGCGTGATCCACACCCGCAGCGTGGCGGCGCCGGTGGCCCGCAGGGACACTCCTTGCCAGGAGAACGGCAGGCGGCACTCCTTGCCGTCGGCGACGACCGGGTGCAGCGCGGCGTCCAGCAGCGCCGGGTGCAGCCCGTACCGGGTGGCGTCCGCCTCGATCTCCGGCGGCAGCGCGACCTCGGCGAAGATCTCCGAGCCCCTCCGCCACCAGGCACGCAGGCCCTGGAACGCCGGGCCGTAGTGGTAGCCGAGTTCGGTCCAGCGACCGTACCCGCCGTCCCATTCGACCGCCTCGGCGCCGGGCGGCGGCCAGGCGGTCAGGTCGAACTCCTCGCCCCGGCCGGAGGCGAGAGCCCCGCTCGCGTGCCGGGTCCAGCCGCCGGAGCCGTCCGCGGGGCGTGCGTGGACGGCCAGGTCGCAGCGGCCGGACCGGTCCGGCCCGCCGACCGTGACCCGTACGTCGACCCCGGCGTGCGGCGGCAGGATCAGCGGGACCTCACACGTCAGCTCGGCCACCTGGTCGCAGCCCACCTCGTCGCCCGCGCGGATCGCCAGCTCGACGAAGGCCGTGCCGGGCAGCAGGGCCGTGTCGCCGAGGCGGTGGTCGGCCAGCCAGGGCTGGGCCTGCCGGGACAGCCGTCCGGTGAGGACGAGACCGCCGGAGTCCGGCAGTTCCACCACCGCGCCGAGCAGGGGGTGATCCGCCGCGGCCAGGCCCGCCGCCTCGACGTTGCCTGACCCCCCATCCGGGGCCAGCGGAATCCAGTAACTCTGCCGCCGGAACGCGGACGTGGGTACGTCGGTCTGCCGCGCGCCGGGGAAGACGGTCCGCCAGTCGGGGCTCGCCCCGCGGGCGTACGCCTCGGCCAGCGAGGTCATGAACCGGTCGAGGCCACCGTCGTCGCGGCGCAGGGAACCGACGGCGACCGCGTCCTCCCGGGTGTCCTCGACCGCCGCCGTCAGCACGGGATGCGGGGTCATCTCGACGAACATCGTGTGCCCGCGCTCGGCCAACACGTCGACCGTCTCGGCGAAGCGGACCCGTTCACGCAGATTGCTGTACCAGTACTCGCCGTTCAGGCCGGTGGTGTCCAGCACGTCGGCAGTCACCGTCGAGTAGAACGGGATCCTCGACGGACGGGGCGTCAGTCCGGCCATGACGGTGAGCAGTTCGTCCTTGATCGGCTCCACGTGCGCCGAGTGCGACGCGTAGTCCGCCAGGAGCCGCTTGGCCCGGATCCCGTCGGCCTCGCACGCGGCGACCAGCTCGACCAGCGCGTCGATGTCACCGGCCACGACGACGGACGTCGGAGCGTTCACCACGGCCACCGAGAGGCGTCCCTCCCAGCGGCGCAGGATCTCGGTGACCTCGTCCTCGGGCAGCGCGAGCGAGACCAGGCCACCGGAGCCGGACAGCGCCCGGACCGTCTTGCTGCGCAGCGCGACGACCTTCGCCGCGTCGGCGAGGTCGAGCGCGCCGGCCACGCAGGCGGCGGCGACCTCGCCCTGCGAATTGCCGACCACCGCGGTGGGCTCCAGGCCGTAGGAGCGCCACAGTGCGGCCAGCGACACCATGATCGCGAACAGCACGGACGGCAGCACGTCCACCTTCTCCAGCGCGTCCACGTCCCGCAGCACCTCGAACAGGTTCCAGTCGAAGTGCGGGTCGAGCGCGTCCGCGCACGCCTGCATTGTCTCGGCGAACACGTTTGACTCGTCCAGGAGTTGCAGGGCCATGCCGGGCCACTGCGAACCCTGGCCGGGAAAGACGAAGACCACCCCGCCGGCGTCCCGCGCGGTCCCGCGCACCACGCCCGGGCTCTCGGTGCCGGCGGCGAGTGCGGTCAGTCCGCGGCGCAGCGCGGGCAGATCGGACCCGACGACGGCGGCGCGGTGCGGCAGGCCGGTGCGGGCGACGGCCAGGGAGAGGCCCGCGTCCGCCCGGTCCAGCCCGGGATCGGCGTCGACGAAGGACAGCAGGGCGGCGGCCTGCGCGGCCACGGCGTCCTCACTGCTCGCGGAGAACACCCACGGCAGCACGGGGTCGGTGGCCTCTTCCGCGGCCACCGGTTCGGCCGCCGGCACGGGTGCCGGCTCCGGCGGGGCCTCCTCGAGGATCACGTGTGCGTTCGTGCCGCTGATGCCGAAGGAGGACACCCCGGCCCGGCGGGCACGGCCGCTTTCCGGCCACGCCCGCGCCTCGGTCGCCAGCTCCACCCCGCCGGCGCTCCAGTCGACGTGCGGGGTCGGCTCCACGACGTGCAGGGTCTTCGGCACCGTCTCGTGCCGCAGCGCCTGGACCATCTTGATCACGCCGGCAACTCCGGCGGCGGCCTGGGCGTGGCCGATGTTGGACTTCAGCGATCCCAGCAGTAGCGCGCGCTCCGGCTCCCGGCCGCGTCCGTACGTGGCGGCCAGTGCTTCCGCCTCGATCGGGTCGCCGAGCATCGTCCCGGTGCCATGCGCCTCGACGACGTCCACGTCGGCGGTGGTCAGTCCGGCGCCGTCGAGCGCCTGGCGGATCACGCGTTCCTGGGCCACTCCGTTCGGTGCGGTGAGGCCGTTGGACGCGCCGTCCTGGTTGACGGCGCTGCCCCGTACCACGGCCAGTACCCGGTGACCGTTGCGCCGCGCGTCCGACAGCCGCTCCAGCACCACGGTTCCCGCGCCCTCGGCCCATCCGGTGCCGTCGGCGGAGGAGGAGAACGCCTTGCAGCGGGCGTCCACGGACAGGGCGTGCTGCCGGCTCAGCTCCACGAACATCCCGGGTCCCGACATCACCGCGACGCCGCCGGCCAGGGCCAGCGAGCACTCTCCGTCGCGCAGGGACCGCGCGGCGAGGTGCAGCGCCACCAGCGAGGAGGAGCACGCGGTGTCCACGGTGATGGCGGGGCCGTGGAGCCCGAGCGTGTAGGCGATACGGCCGGACATGACGCTGATCGAACCGCCGGTCAGCCGGTAGCCGTCGGTCTCGGTGTCCGCGACGTGCAGCCGGGGACCGTAGTCCTGCTCCATCGCGCCGACGAAGACACCTACGGACGCGCCCCGCTGGCCGGCGGGATCTATGCTGGCGCGCTCCAGGGCCTCCCAGGACGTCTCCAGGAGCAGCCGCTGCTGCGGGTCCATGGCGAGGGCTTCTCTCGGCGAGATGCCGAAGAACCCCGGGTCGAACTGGTCAGCGTCGTACAGGAAGCCGCCCTGCCGGGTGTACGAGGTGCCGCTGCGCCCGGATTCGGTGTCGGGGTCGTAGAGGCGCTCGGTGTCCCAGCCACGGTTGGTCGGGAAGTCCGAGATCGCGTCCGTCTCATTCATGACGAGCTGCCACAGGTCGTCCGGGGAGGCGACGCCGCCGGGGAGCCGGCAGGCCATCCCGACGATCGCGATCGGCTCGTCGGCCGCGAGGACCTGGCGAGCCGGCGCCGCGGCGGGAGCGGTGGGCTCCTCGACGCCCGAGGCCAGCGTGCGCAGGTGGTCGGCGAGTTCGGTGGGCGTCGGGTGGCCGAACAGCACGCCCGTCGGCAGGGTGAGACCGGTCGCGGCCCCCAGCCGGTCCCGGAGTTCCACCGAGGACAGGGAGTCGATCCCGAGTTCCTTGAACGTGGTGCCGGGATCCACCGCTTCGGCACCCGCGTGGCCGAGCACCACGGCGAGGGCCGACCGCACCACCGTCAGCATCCCGGGCCCGGCGGGCAGTGGGGGCGGGGTGGCCGCCGTTGCCGGGGCCTCCGTCTCCAGGACCTCGGCGACGGCGGGGTCCTCCGCGGGCGAGGCGGTCCACACGGTGCTCCCCGCGAGCCAGTGACGCTCGCGCTGGAAGGCGTACGTGGGCAGCTTCACCGTGCGGGCGCCGCGCAGGGCGAACACCCGGGACCAGTCCACTTCGACCCCCCGCACGTGCAGTTCGGCGAGCGAGGTGAGGAACCGTTCCGGCCCGCCCGCGCTGTTGCGCAGCGAGCCGGTGACCACGGCGGAGTCCAGCCCGGCCTGCTCCACGCTGTCGCGCAGGGCCGGCAGGAGCACGGGGTGCGGGCTGCACTCGACGAACACCGAGTGGCCGTCGCGCACCAGCGCCGCGGTCGCCTGCTCGAACTGCACGGTCTGCCGCAGATTGCGGAACCAGTACGCGGCGTCCAGCCCGGCGGTGTCGATCGGGGCGCCGGTCACCGTGGAGTAGAAGGGCACCGACGAGGACTGCGGCCGGATGCCGTCCAGCACGGTGGCCAGCCGCTCCCGGATCTGTTCCACCTGGGACGAATGAGAGGCGTAGTCGACCGCGATCCGGCGGGTCTCGATGCCGTCCTCGGCCCATCGCGCGGCTATCTCGTCCAGTGCCTCGGGGGTGCCGGACAGCACCACCGACGACGGGCCGTTCGCCGCGGCGACAGACACCGAGCCGTCCCACTCGGCGAGCCGCTCACGCAGCTCGTCGGCCGACCGCAGCACCGACATCATGCCGCCGCCCCCGGACAGCGCCGTCAGGGCCTGGCTGCGCAGGGTCACCACACGCGCGGCGTCCTCCAGCGTGAGGGCGCCCGCCACGCAGGCCGCGGCGATCTCGCCCTGACTGTGTCCGACGACAGCTGCCGGCTCCACCCCGCAGGAGCGCCACAGGGCGGCCAGGGACACCATCACCGCGAACAGCGCGGGCTGCACCACGTCCACGCGCTTGAGCGCTTCGGCGTCCCCCAGCACCTCGCTGAGCGACCAGTCGACGTAGGGCGCGAAGGCCTCTTCGCAGGCCCGGATCGACTCGGCGAACTCCGGTACGGAGTTCATCAGTTCGACGGCCATGCCCGGCCACTGCGCACCCTGGCCGGGGAAGGCGAACACCACCTTCCCGGGGGCGGCCTCCTGTCCCTCGACCACGCCGGCGACGGCCGCGCCGCCGGCGAACTCGGCGAGGCGCCGACGCAGTTCGGCCCGGTCGGCGCCGACCACGACCGCACGGTGCCGGAAGGCCGTCCTGGTGGTGGCGAGGGACAGCGCGATGTCCGCGTCGGACTCTTCCCGTTCCTCCGTGAAGGACAGCAGCCGGGCGGCCTGGGCGCGCAGCGCCGCCGCGGAGCGTCCGGCGATCGGCCACGCCAGCGCGCCGGTCTCCGGTCGCCGGTCCGCCTCGGGGGCGGCGGACGAGGCCGGCGCGGCAGCAGCCGCCGGGGGCTCGCCGACCACCAGGTGGCAGTTGGTGCCGCCCATGCCGAACGAGCTCACTCCGGCCACCAGCGGGCGGTCCGGTTCCGGCCACGGCGTCAGCTCGGTCTGCACCCGCAGCCCGAGTTCGTCCAGGGGGATGTCCTGGGGCGGCGCGACGAAGTTCAGGCTCGGCGGAAGCGCCCGGTTGCGGATGCTCAGCACCACCTTGAGCAGCCCGGCGATGCCGCCGGCACCCTCGAGGTGGCCGATGTTGGTCTTGACCGAGCCCACCGCCAGTGGCGAGCCGGAGTTCCGGGCGCGCCCGAGCGCGGCACCGAGCGCGGCGGCCTCGATGGGGTCGCCCACCTTCGTGCCGCTGCCGTGCAGCTCCACGTACTGCACGCTGCGCATCGCGACGCCGGCCCGCCGGTACGCCTGCCGGACGACCTCTTCCTGGGCGGAGCGGCTCGGCACGGTGAGGCCGGCGTGATCGCCCTCGCCCGCGCCGTCGTTGTTCATGGCGCCACCGCTCAGGACGCAGTAGATGTCGTCCCCGTCGGCCAGCGCGGCGTCCAGTGGCTTGAGCACGACGACGCCGCCGCCCTCGCCGCGCACGAAGCCGTTGGCCCGCTCGTCGAAGGTGAAGCACCGGCCGTCCGGGGACAGTCCGCCGAACCGCGCCGCGCCGAGCGTCGTCTCGCTCAGGATGTTCAGGTTCACGCCCCCGGCGACGGCCACGCCGCACTCGCCGCGGCGCAGGCTCTCGCACGCCAGATGGACGGCCACCAGCGAGGAGGACTGGGCGGTGTCCACGGTCATGCTCGGCCCGCGCAGGCCGAGGTGGTGGGAGACCCGGTTGGCGATGATCCCGCGGCGGGTGCCGGTCATCGTGTGCCGGCTGACCCCTTCCGGACCCAGCCGGTCCTGGAGCGCCGCGTAGTCGTCCCACATGACACCGACGAACACCCCGGTGTCGCTGCCGCCCAGTGCGGCGGGGACGACGCGCGCGTCCTCCAGCGCCTCCCAGGCCAGCTCCAGTGCCAGGCGCTGCTGCGGGTCCATCGCGGCGGCCTCGCGCGGTGAGATACCGAAGAACGCCGCGTCGAAACGGTCGACCTGCTCGATGAAGCCACCGAAGCGGTTCGGGAGTTCCGCACCGGGCCACCGGTCGTCCGGGGCCTCCCGTACGGCGTTGGTCCCGCCCTTCAGCAACCGCCAGAACTCGTGGCCGTCGCCGGCCTCGGGGAAACGACAAGCCAACCCGACCACAGCGATCTGTCTCATATTCACAGTGAACCGTGGGTGCCGACGGGTCGGCTTGTTTCTCGGGCCCAGAATTCGGCGGGGAATCTGGTCACCGGCGACAGTCAGGACCGGTTCCCGAAATCGAGAACAAAAGGGCGCGCCGATATTACCCGGCGGCGTTTTGCTTTCTTGCCGCCGAGCACTACCGACGCGTCGAGAAACGGCGGGCGGAATTTCCCGGAGAGTTCCGCCCATTGCCGGATCTCAGTACAGCAGGGTCACCGACGGGTGAATGTCCAGAACCGCACGGCTGTAGTCCTCAAGAATGGCCGGGCCGTTGAGCGAGGTGTGCCGGCTCATCACCGCGATGTCACGCCACAGGCGCTGCAGCGGGTTGGACAGGGAGAAGCCGCTGGCCCCGACCGCGTCGATGAGCTTCTCCACGCCGGCCCGCGCCTTCTCCTGGGCGGACCTCTCGTGCATGCGAGCGTTCGCGCGCACGATCCAGGGCAGCGGGGTCGTCTCCGGAATCCCGTCGAGGGTGGCGCCGACCTCACGCAGGTGCAGGGCGGCGGTCTCGATGAGGTGGACGCCCTCGGCGAAGGCCATCTGCACCGACGGCGCGTCGACGGCCGCCTCGTAGATGGTGTAGTTGATGCCCCGCCTCTTGTCGAGCAGCTCGCGCGCGGCCTCGACCGCGCCCTGGGCGGCGCCGACGATCGCGGCCAGGGACTGCGCACTGCCCTGGGTGAGCTGGCTGTCGCGCTCCTCCTCGCCCTTCAGGTCGGTGAAGCTGAACACCAGGCCCCGGCGCTCGGGGACGAAGACGTCCTCCGCCACACAGGTGTGGGTGCCGGAGCCGGCCAGGCCCGCCGCGTGCCAGGTCCGCTCGATCTTCAGGTCGCTCAGCGGCACCGCGACGCCCACGAGGTCCGTGGTGGGCTCGTCACCGTCGTGGATGACCACGCCGGGGATGCACGCCCAGTCCGCGATCTCACAGCCCGAGCTCCACGGGAACGTTCCGCTAATGCGGAAGCCGCCCTCGACACGCCGGGCCTTGGTCGTGGTCAGGCTGGCCGTGGAGAGCACGAACGCGTCGGGGTTGCCCTCGAAGATGTCGTCGATCGCCGTCTCCGGCAGGCCGTCCAGGGCGAACCGGGTGGACGCGGTCTCGATCGCCAGGTTCCAGCCGGCGGACCCGCAGGCTTTGCCCACCTCGGTGACGATCGCTATCAGGTCCGGCAGCGACAAGTCGTAGCCGCCGTACCGGGTCGGTGTCGAGAGACGGAAGAACTTCGCATCCCGCAGCGCGACCACGACCTCTTCGGCGAGCCTGCGGTCCTGCTCGGTCTTCACCGCATGCTCGCGGATCAGGGGTGCCAGTTCACGGGCACGTGCCACAAGCTCCGCCGGGTCGACCGCCGGACCGGCCGTCTCCGCTGCCCGCTCATTGGTCACTGCTGTCACGGAACGCTCCTTCGGATTGTGGGTCGTCGGGCCGACCTCACTGCCGAGGAGGGCTCACCGCACCGTGTTTCACGGGCCAGTCAATCGCCTCGGGCACAGGTGCTCCCAGCGCTGCGGACACAGAAACCGGCCGCCACGCTGGTACTTGGGACCAAGTACCGCGCGACGGCCGGTTTCCGGTGCGACACCGCCGGGCGGGCCTGCGAGCAGGGGCCGCGCCGAACGGGTTGAACAGGCCTGACGGGTCAGACGACGGGCAGCGGGGCCCCGTCCTCCGCATCGCTCTGAGCCTTCACATGACGGTCGAACAGCATGCCGCAGACGATCGCTCCGGCCATGAAGACCACCGCGCCCCAGAAGAACGCCGTGGTGTAGCTCTCCACCGCGGACTCCGCCACCAGGGCCGCCGACGGCGTCTTGCCTTCGAGGAAGGAGGTAGCCGCGGTGATGGCCAGGGTGCTGAGAAGCGCGGTACCGATGGAACCGCCCACCTGCTGGACGGTGTTGACCAGCGCCGACGCCGCTCCGGCGTCCTGCGGCTCGACTCCGACCGTCGCGACCGCGGAGCCCAGGGACACCACGAGGCCGAAGCCGATACCGGCGATGAAGGAGGGAGCCATGATGCCGCTGAGGTACGAGCTGTCCACGGTGAGACGGCTGAGCCAGAACGACCCCACCGCCGCCAGCACGAGGCCGGCCGGGATCAGGATGCGGGAGCCGAGCTTCGGCTCCAGCGCCGGCGGGATCGTGGTCGCGCCGATACCGATACCCACGATCATCGGCAGGAAGCCCAGGCCGCTCTTGATCGCCGAGAACTCCAGGATGAGCTGGAGGTAGTACGTGAGGAACAGGAACTGCACGAACAGGCCGACGCCCAGCAGGAACATCGCCAGGTAGGCGGAGCCCCGGTTGCGGTTCAGCACGATCCGTATGGGCAGCAGCGGCGTCCGCGTACGGAGCTCCAGCAGTACGAACGAGGTCAGCAGGATCACGCTCGCGACGAGGAGACCCCACACGTCGATCCCGCCCCACTCGCCGTCATCGGCGTTGGAAAGGCCGTAGGCGAGGCAGAACAGACCGATCGAGGCGGTCAGTGTGCCGGGCAGGTCCAGCTTCTTCGGACGGTCGCCGGCCTGGCGGTTCTGCATCGTCAGCATCGCGCCGACGAAGACGAGTGCCGTGAAGAGCACGTTGATGTACAGGCACCAGCGCCAGTCCAGCCAGTCGGTCAGCGCACCGCCGAGGATCAGGCCGAGAGCGAGACCGCCACTGCCCAGCGCACCGTAGACACCGAACGCCTTGATCCGTTCCTGCGGGTCCTTGAACGCGGTCAGCAGGAAGGACAGAGCCGCCGGAGCGACGAGCGCGGCGAAGCCGCCCTGGAGTGCGCGGGCCGTGATCAGCATGGCGAAGCTGGTGGCCGCGCCGCCCAGGACCGACGTGAGACCGAAGCCGATGATCGAGACCATCAGAGACCGCTTGGCGCCGAGGATGTCGACCAGTCTGCCGCCGAGCAGCAGAAGACTGCCGAACGCCAGCGCGTAGGCCGTGACGACCCACTGCCGGTCACCGTCACCGAACCCGAGATCGGCCTGGGCCGACGGCAGCGCGATATTGACGACCGTCGTGTCGAGGAAGATCGTTAACTGGGCGATCCCGATCACTGCCAGGATCTTCCAGCGGTTGACGTAGTGGAAGTCGGAAGTGTCCTCCGCCGCCACCTTCGACTCGGATTCTGCTGACTCTGACATACCGCTTGCCTCTCTGCTGATCAGGCCGGGCCATCGGCCGACGGCCCGGCACACGTGTGTTCCTCGTACCTCAGGGGGAAATCGTCACAAATCCGTGATGCTTCGCGAGGTCGACAACGGCTTCCACTCGCTCGCGAGTAAGAGGACCACCGGCCTTCGGAACACCAGAATCAGACATTGCGAGTGCGACTGTCTCAGCCATCCCCGCCAGCAATTCACCCGCAGCCAGCGAAGGGCTGAACCCACGCGGCAGAATACCGCCATTACTCATTGAAAGTATACCGCCCCTAACATAGTGAAGATCACCGCGAGACGCTGCCGCAGAATCCTCGGCGCCGCCGGCGAAGAAGGACAAATCGCCAACTACGGCGCCATCGGCGAGATACTTTTCATCGAGAACGGGAACCGGACTCGAATGCGCGGAGAACACCACCTGTGCGTTTCGCAGCGACAGCAGATCGTCGGAGGCGAAAACGTACGGATTGGTGTCGTAGGCGTCGCCGAGATAGGCCGCGATCGCCTCGCCGCTCGGCTCGTCGCCGGAGCGTCCCTCGGCCAGCCAGCCGGCGATGAGCGACTCGGACGACAGCGCCGCCGCGACGCCGGTCAGTTCTCCGCCGGCCGCGATCCGCGCCCAGGCCTCCTGGTAGATCCGGTGCTCCGTGGCCCGGAGCCGGTCCGCCGAACCGTCCCGGCCGCTGCCGACCAGCACGATCCTGGCGGCCCGCTCGGCACTCAGCGCGCCCAGAGCCGACCCGATGCGTCCGCCACCGCCGACGACCGCGACCGTCAGCCCCTCGAACCCGCCGAAGTGCTCGGTCGCCGCGTGCTCGACGGCGGCCAGGGCCGAACCCACCGCCAGCGCGCTGCCCGCGGTCAGCGAGACGCCGGGGACCCGCAGGCCGCTGCCGTGGTCGCTCACCGCACCGAGACCGAAGCCGAGGCCGACGACGCCGTTGCCGTCCGCCTTCGCCGCCCGCACCCGGCGGTCGAGGTCCAGGCCGATCAGGAAGGTCTGGCCCGCGGCCCGGTACTCCCGCAGCTGCTGCTGGGTCACCAGCAGCGGGTAGACGGTGAGATCCACCGACGTGCCCTGCGGCGAGTCGAACCTGACCGGCGCGAACGCCGGGAGGTCGTTGAGCAGTACGGACCGCCGGGCGTAGCCGACCAGGCGGTCGTCGTCCAGGTCGGCGAGCGACGGGTCGATCTCCCGCAGCATGTCCGGGGTCAGCGGGTAGCTGACGAGCGCCGCCTTCCGGTCGGCGGCCGCGGCCGCGTCGGCGGCGTCGGCCGCCTCCGGGCGGAAGTTCCTGATCTCCGCGCGGGGCAGGTCCTCCTCCGCGGCGCCGGTCAGCGGGTGGACCAGGGGCAGCGCGTCCTGGTTGCGCAGGATCTCGCAGACGCTGGTGAGGCCGGCCCGCAGCTGCTCGATCTCCTCGTCGCTGATGTAGATCGACGGTTCGATCCGCAGCATGGTCGGCACGCTCGCGGTCGGACCGGTGCGGATGTGGTGGACCAGCTGGAGGTAACTGCCCAGCTGGAAGACGAGCAGGCCCGCCCGCGCCTTCTCCCGGATGATCGGGGAGGCGGCGTCGGACTGGTCGGCGAAGTCCAGCCCGATGAGCAGCCCCTTGCCGCGCACGTCGGCCACCACGTCGGGGTAGGTCTCGGCCAGCTCACGCAGCATGCCGATGATGCGTGCGCCGCGCTCGGCGGCCCGGTCGTAGGCCGCGCCGTTCTCGGCTTCGAGCAGTTCGAGGGTCCGCAGGGCGATGGCCGTCGAGAAGCCGTCCTTGGCGAAGGTCGAGCTGTGCACCAGCTCGAACTCGGGACGGTAGCGCGACTGGCGGATCAGCAGGGCGGAGGTCTTGCCGATGCCGCCACCGAGCGACTTGCCCAGCAGGTAGTAGTCGCCGAACAGCCCGATGTCGGCGCTCGCGAAGAACTTCCCGGTCCGGCCCATCCCGGTCTGGATCTCGTCGACCACGATCGGGCACGCGACCTCGTCGCAGATCTCCCTGATCCGGGCGACGAACACGGGGTCCAGCTCGTGGATCCCGCCCTCGCCCTGGATCGGCTCGACGATCAGCCCGGCGACGACCGGGAAGTCGCGCTCGACGAGCGTGACCCTGCCGTCCACGACCTCGACGTCGAGCACGGTGGTGCGCTGCTCCGCGACGAGGTTCTCGAACACCGTCGCGTCGTCCGGCGACACGAACTTCACCGCCATGCCGAGCGACGTGAACGCCGCCCGGAACACGGGGTTGTAGGTGAACTGGGTGCTGCCGATCAGCTTGCCGTGGAAGGCACGCTCCAGCGCGAAGAACACCGGCGCGGTGCCGGCCCGCGCGATGTTGTGCGCGGCCACCGCACCGAGCAGCGCGCCGAACTCCTCGACAGAAGTCGGCGCCGCGGTGTCACCGGGCAGCGCGGACGTGTCGTCCGGCAGCGCGGCGGACCCGTCGAGCACCGCGTTCAGCGCGACATCGGCGTTCCACTCGATCTGCTCGAACAGGCTCTTCATCCGCAGCGCACGGTCGAACTCGCAGTGCTTGACCGCCGCTTCGACGGCCTCCGCCCCGCTGTTGGCGAAGGTGACCGAGTAGGGCTCGGCACCGGGGAACTCCCGGCCGAGTATCCCGTTGAGCACCGCGCCGACCTGGTCGGCGACCGGGTGCGCGGAGTGCTGGGAGTGGACCGGCCAGCGCGCGTCCAGCAACTCCTTCGCGTACGCCACGATCTCGGGGTGGTTGTGCCCGAGCATCAGGGACCCCCAGCCCCCGACCAGGTCGAGGACAGGCACCTCGGCACCGGTGTCGTCCAGGTAGTAGAGGGAGTTCTTCTCCGCCCGGACGTAGTCCACGTCCAGCCCGAACGTGCCGAGCACTCCGGTCAGCAGGGCTTCGGCATAGCGGGTGGGCTCTTTCACCATGTCTCCTTGATATCTGCGGTCAGTGGTTCGGGTGGGCGGAGGAGCGGCCCAGCTCCCTGTCGATGAAGTCGAAGACCTCGTTCTCGGTCGCGGTCTCGATCACGGCGGTCAGGTCGGTCTCACCGGTGGCCGCATCGGGCCGTGCGGGGGTCCTGGCCTTGTTCCAGCGGGTGAGGATGGTATTCAGCCGGGCGGCGATCTCCCGGTGCCCGACGCCTTCGTCGGCCGGCTCGTCGGCCGGGACGGCCATCAGCAGCGCCTCCAGCTTGTCCAGTTCGGACAGTGCGGAGCGGCGGCTGACGCCGTCGGTGACGTCGAGCCGCTCCATCAGGTGGTCGACCAGCACGTCGGGCGAGGCGTAGTCGAAGACAAGCGTGGTCGGCAGGGAGAGGCCCGTTTCCTCACCCAGCCGGTTGCGGAACTGGACGGCGGACAGCGAGTCGAATCCGGAGTCCCGGAAGGAGACCTCCCACTTGAGGTTCTCCGGCGTCGCGTGGCCCAGTATCGCGGCCGCCTCGGCGCGTACCAGGTCACGCAGGTACGTCTCCGCCTCGGTCCTGGTCATCGTCGCGAACCGGTCGACCGGCAGGTCGGCGCTGGCCTTGCGGCGTTCGGCACGCGGCACCAGTCCGCGCAGCACCGCCGCCACCGGCACGGAGCCGCGGCGCAGGGCGGGCAGGTCGAGCGGTGCCGGAGCGACGACGGCGTGCCCGCCTGCGAGCGCGGCGTCGAACAGCTCGGTCGCCTCGTCCTCGACGATCAGCCGCAGGCCGGACTGTCCGCCTTCGACCATCCGGCCCCAGGCGAGCGACACCGCGGGCAGTCCCGCGGCCCGGCGACGCGTGGCCAGGGCGTCCAGATACGCGTTCGCCGAGGCGAAGTTGGCCTGTCCCGGGGAGCCGAGCATGCCGACGACCGACGAGAACAGCACGAACAGCTCGGGCCGGGCCTCGGCGGTCAGCTCGTGCAGATGCCACGCGCCGTCCACCTTGGGCCGCAGCACCTTCGCGACCCGTTCGGTGGTGAGCCCCGTGAACACGCCGTCGTCCAGGACGTTCTCGGTGTGCACGACGCCGGTCAGCGGATGAGCGGCGGGGATGCCCGCGAGCATCGCGCGGACCGCGCCCCTGTCGGCCAGGTCGCAGGTGACCACCGTGACCGTCGCGCCGAGCGCGGTCAGCTCGTCCCGCAGCGGCCCGGCGGACGAGTCCGCCCCGTGCGGTTCTGCGAGCATCACGTGTTCCACGCCGTACGCGGTGACGAGGTGCCGGGCGAACAGCGCGCCCAGCTGCCCGTCGGCGCCGGTGACGAGGACGGTGCCGCCCGCCGCCGGTACGGGCGCCGCCGCGGCAGGTACCGCCGACGGCACGAGCTGCGGCGCGAGCATGCGCCCTTCCCGGACTGCGAGTTGGGGCTCGCCGGTCTGCGCGGCCAGGAACAGCAGCTCGGCCGAGGCCGGGTCGTCGTCCAGGTCGACCAGCACGATCCGGTCGGGGTTCTCCGCCTGGGCGGACCGCAGCAGACCCCATACGGCGGCGCCGGCCGGGTCGCGGATGTCGTCGGTCTCGTCGACGGCCATCGCTCCCCCGGTCACCACGACCAGGCGGTTGTCCGGGAGGTCTTCCTGAGCGAGCCAGGACTGTGCGACGCCGAGCGCCTCCTCGACGGCCCGGTGCACGGCGGCAGCCTGGTCGCCGGTGGGGTCGGGCTCCGACGGCCGAAACAGCAGGACGTCCCACGGCGTGTAGGAAGCCGCTGCCTCCTTGACGTCGCCGAACCGCAGCGGCGCGACGGCCGCGAGAGCGCCGTCGCCCTCGCCGAGCAGAGCGAGCAGGCTCTCCGGCTCGTCGCTGTCCGCCGACTCGACAGGCGCCCAGCCGAGTTCGAACAGCGAAGCCGTGGCCGATGGGGCGGACACCGCGCCGCCCCTGGGCGTCAGGTGTACGGGGGCCAGGCCCACCGACCCGGTCAGCACCGGCAGCCCGGCCTCGTCGGTCACGTCGAGGCGGAAGGTGTCCCGTCCGGCGGGGGTGAGGTGCACGCGCAGGACGGTCGCCCCGTCGGCGTGCAGGGTGATGGCCTCCCAGCTGAGCGGCTGCGGGACCGAACCGTCCCGTGCCGTGTCGGAGCGGCCGGTGAACAGCGGCTGCACGGCGGCCTCCAGCAGGGCCGGGTGGATCCCGAACCTGCCGAGGTCGGCGACTGCCGCGTCGGGGAGGCGGACTTCGGCGAACAGTTCCTCCCCTCGGCGGAACACCGACTCCAGGCCCTGGAACACCGGCCCGTAACCGTGGCCCGCGTCCGCGAGGTCCTCGTACGCCCAGTCCACCGCCGAGGCTCCGGTCGGGGGCCAGGTGGCCGGCTCGGTCTCCGGCGGGACGGCGGCGGGGGCCAGCACGCCGGTGGCGTGCACGGTCCACATCCCGTGCAAGGCGTCCTCGCCCAGGCCCTCGGCGGGCCGGCTGTAGATCCCGACCGACCGCCGCCCGGTGTCGTCGGCCGCGCCGGTCACGACCTGCACCTGCAGGGCCGCCCGGTCGGGCAGGACGAGCGGCTCGGTGATCGTGAGTTCGTCCAGCACCGGGCAGGCGGTCGCGTCGCCGGCCCGGATCGCCAGCTCCACCAGGGCGGACCCGGGCAGCACCGGCACACCGGAGACGACGTGGTCCGCCAGCCAGGGGTGCGTGGTGAGCGACAGGCGGCTGGTGAACACCAGCTCGTCCCGGCTCGCCACCGCGACGGCCGCGCCGAGCAGCGCGTGCCCGGAGCCGGGGTCGGGGACGGAGTCGCCGTCGCCGGTCGACGCGGCGAGCCAGTACCGGTCGCGCTGGAAGGGATAGGTGGGCAGCTCGGTCCGGCCGGCGCCGGTCCCGGCGAACACGGCAGTCCAGTCGACGGCCGCGCCGGCGACGAACAGGCCGCCCACACCGTCGAGGACCGCGCGGACGCCCGGCTGGTCGTCGCGTCGCAGGAGCACCGACCCTTCGCGTACGCGCCCGGGGCCCGACTCGGCGAACCGGGTCACACGCTGTTCGTGCATCCACCGCTCGGCGTCGGCGATCCCCTCCGACCCGGGCAGCCCCAGCGGGTCGCCGGCGGTGACCGGCCGGCCGGTGCGCAGCGACAGCACCGGTATCCGCGGTTCGGTGAACGTCACGTCGGGCCCGTCCTCGGCCATCAGCCGTGCCGCGTCGGCCGGCGAGAGCGCCCCGGCGGCGTACGCGGCGGCGATCTCACCGGCCCCGGTTCCGGCGACACAGCCGAACGTGACACCCCAGGACCCGACCAGGCGGAACAGCGCCACCTCGGCGGCGAGGAGGACCAACCCGTCCTTCTGTCCGCCGAGTTCGGCCAGTACCTCGTCGAAGGCCTTCGCGTACACCGGCGCGGTCGCGTACAGCTCCGGGTCCGGTCCCTCCATGGAGCGGCCGGTGAACAGGTACGCGGTCCGGCCGTCCCGGGCCGCGGGCGCCTCGTCCTCGGCGATCGCCCGCAGCCCGGCCAGGGTCTGTGCGGCATCGCCGGTGACGAGCACCGCGCGGTGATCGAACACCGACCGGGTCGCGAGGGAGAACCCGATGTCGAGCGGGTCCGGGGCGGCGTCGGAGTCCACCAGGGACGACAACCGCGTGGCCTGCGCGCGCAGCGCCTGCGGCGTCTTGGCCGACAGCACCCACGGCACCGCCGGCAGGGACGCCCCACTGTCCGCAGGGGAGGCGGCGGGCTCGTCGGGGGCCTGCTCCAGGATGACGTGCGCGTTGGTGCCGCTCATGCCGAACGCGGACACCGCGGCCCGGCGCGGCCGGTTCAGCTCGGGCCACGGGCGGGTCTCGGTCAGCAGCCGCATCGCACCCGAGGACCAGTCGACCGCGGACGTCGGCTCCTCCGCGTGCAGGGTCTTCGGCATCAGGCCGTGCCGGATGGCCATGACCGCCTTGATCAGCCCGCCCGCGCCGGCGGCGTGCTGGGTGTGTCCGATGTTCGACTTCACCGACCCCAGCCAGACCGGGCGGTCCACCGGCCGGTCCCTGCCGTAGGTCGCCATCAGGGCCTCGGCCTCGATCGGGTCGCCGAGCCGGGTGCCGGTCCCGTGCGCCTCCACGAGGTCCACCTCGGTCGGCGCCAGGTCGGCGTTGGCCAGCGCCTGCCGGATGACCCGCTGCTGGGAGGGGCCGTTGGGCGCGGTCAGGCCGTTGGACGCACCGTCGGAGTTCACCGCACTGCCCTTGAGCACGGCGAGCACCGGGTGCCCGTTCCGTCGGGCGTCGGACAGCCGTTCCAGGATGAACAGGCCGACGCCCTCCGACCAGCCGGTACCGTCCGCGGACTCGGCGAACGCCTTGGACCGTCCATCGGGTGCGAGCGTCCGCTGGCGGGAGAACTCGACGAACCCAATGGGCTGTGCCATCACCGTCGCACCGCCGGCGAGTGCGAGGGAGCACTCACCGCTGCGCACCGCGTTCGCGGCGAGGTGCATCGAGACCAGGACCGACGAGCACGCCGTGTCGATGGACATCGTCGGGCCTTCCAGCCCGAGGACGTAGGAGACCCGGCCGGAACCGAAGGACGGGGTCGAGCCGCTGAGCAGATAGCCCTCCGTGCCGCCCTCGGCCGTGCCGGCGCCCGCGCCGTAGCTCTGGTCGGTCAGTCCGGTGTAGACGCCCGTGTTGCTCCCCCGCAGCGAGAGCGGGTCGATGCCGCTGCTCTCCAGCGCTTCCCACGAGGTCTCCAGCAGCAGCCGCTGCTGGGGGTCGAGTGCCTGCGCCTCGCGCGGGGAGATCCCGAAGAAGCCGGCGTCGAAGTCGGCGACGTCGTGGACGAATCCGCCTTCGCGCGGGTAGAACGTGCCCGGCTTGTCGGGGTCCGGGTCCCAGAGCTGCTCGATGTCCCAGCCGCGGTCGTCGGGCATGTCCGATATCGCGTCCACGCCGTCCGCGATCAGCTTCCACAGCCCCTCGGGCGTGTTGGCCCCGCCGGGGAAGCGGCAGGCCATCCCGACGATCGCGATGGGGTCGTTGGCGCCCCCGGGGCCCGGGACGGACGCGGCCACGGCCGCGGCCCGATCCGGCAGTTCACCGCTCAGTTCGGACAGCAGGTACTCGGCGAGCGCCGAGACCGTCGGATAGTCGAACACCAGGCCGGGCGACAGCTGGAGGCCGGTGGACGCGATCAGCTGGTTGCGCAGCTCGACCCCGGTCAGCGAGTCGAAGCCCAGCTCGCGCAGGGGCACGGTCTCGCTGATCCGCTCGCCCGCACCGAACCCGAGCACCGTGGCCACGGCGGTGCGTACCAGGTCGGCGACGTGCTCACGCCGCTCGGGCTGCGCCAGTGCGGCCAGCCGGGCGGCCAGCGCCTGCTGGTCACCTGCGCCCTGCCCCACCACCCGGCGGGCCGAACGTCCGGCCAGGCTGCGCAGCATCGAGGGAACCCGGCCCGAACCGGACCGCAGCGCCCGCAGGTCCAGGTCGGCCGGCAGCGCCACCGGGTCGCTGGACGCCACCGCCCGGTCGAAGAGCGCCGTACCGCTCTCCGCGGAGAGCGGCCGGAGGCCCGACTGCCGCTGCTTCTCGGACGTGGCGGTACTGGCCCCTGCCTGCATGCCGCCCTCGGCGGCCCACAGACCCCAGCCGAGCGAGAAGGCGGGAAGCCCGTTCGCCCGGCGGTGCTGTGCGAGCGCGTCGAGGAAGTGGTTGGCCGCCGAGTAGTTGGCCTGACCCGCGTTGCCCAGCGTGCCGGCGAGCGAGGAGAACAGGACGAAGAGGGTGAGGGGTTGGTCGCGGGTGAGGTCGTGGAGGTGCCAGGCGGCGTCGGCCTTGGGGCGGAGGACGGTTGTGAGGCGGTCGGGGGTGAGGGCGGTGATGATGCCGTCGTCGATGATGCCGGCGGTGTGGACGATGCCGGTGAGGGGGTGTTCTGGGGGGACGGTGTCGAGGAGGGCGGCGAGGGCGGTGCGGTCGGCGGCGTCGCAGGCGGTGATGCGGACGGTGGCGCCCAGGGCGGTGAGTTCGGCCGCGAGTTCGGTGGCGCCGGGGGCGTTGTCGCCGCGTCGGCTGGTGAGCAGCAGGTGGCGTACGCCGTAGTCGGTGACCAGGTGCCGGGCGAACAGGGAGCCCAGCGCGCCGGTTCCGCCGGTGACCAGGACCGTGCCCTCGGCCGCCACCTCCGGCCGCACCACCTCCACCGGGAAGCGCGGTGCCAGGCGGGGCACGGTCACCGCACCCGCGCGTATCGCGACCTGGTCGTGGCCGGCCGCCAGCACGGCGGGCAGGACCAGGAGCGAGGCCGGGTCGTCGTCGACGTCCGCCAGCACGATCCGGTCGGGGTGCTCCGCCTGCGCCGACCGCAGCAGGCCCCACACCGCGGCGCCCGCCAGGTCAGGATCGGCGTCGTTCTCCCCGGTGACCACCGCGCCGCGGGTCACCGCGACGAGGCGACTCGACAGGAACCGGTCGTCGGCCAGCCACTCGCGCAGCAGTTCCAGTACCTGGGCCGTCGTGTCGTGCACCGACTCGACGGGATCGGCGCCGGGCTGTCCGGCACAGGCCACGACCAGTACATCGGCCCCGACCGCGTCCGGCAGCGTCGCCTGGCGGTCGAGCGCCAGTACATCGCCGGCCGGCCAGTCGGGAGAGCCGATCAGGGCCCAGCGTCCTGCGGGCTCGGTCGGCGCCACCTCGGCCGGGTTCCAGTCCACGCCGAAGAGCGAGCCCGTCGTCGCCTCCCGCGCGGCGGACCGGTCGGCCGACACCGGGCGGGCTTCCACCGACCGGACCTCGCCCACGGGCCGGCCCGCCTCGTCGGCGAACTGGACCAGGCAGGATGTGCCGCCCTCGGTCTCGTTGTCGATGAGGACCCGGACCCGCAGTGCGGTCGCACCGGTGGCGTAGAGGCTGATGCCGCTCCACACGAACGGCAGCAGCAGGGTGAAGTCGTCGCCCGCGTCCGTGATCGCGGCGACGACCCGGGGGTGGATGGCCGCGTCGAACAGGGCGGGATGGATCCCGAATCCCGTGACGTCCGTACGGTCCGGAAGCGCCACTTCGGCGAAGAACTCGGCGCCGTCGGCGGCGTCTCGGCGCCAGAGTGTCCGCAGCCCGCGGAAGACCGGGCCGTAGACGTAGCCGCCCTCCGCGAGCCGGTCGTAGAAGCCGTCCGTCTCCACGGGTTCGGCGCCGGCGGGCGGCCACGCACTCAGTTCGAAGCCCGGCGCCGGGGACGAGGAGGCCAGCGTGCCGGTGGCGTGGCAGACCCACTCGTCCTCGTTCTCCCGGCAGGAGTGGATCGCGAACGGCCGGTCTCCGTTCTCCTGCGGTTCCTTCACGACGACCTGGACGCGCACCCCGCCGGTCGCGGCAAGGACCAGCGGCGCGGCGACGACCATCTCGGCCACGCCGGCGCAGCCGGTCTCGTCGCCGGCCCAGAGCGCCATGTCGAGCAGCGCGGTGCCGGGCACCAGGGCCCGGCCGCCCAGCTCGTGTTCGGTGATCCAGGCGTGTGTCCGTGCCGAGAGGCGGCCGGTGAACACGACCTCGTCGGCGCCGGCGACCCGTACGACGGCGTCCAGCATGGGGTGGCTCGCGGCCGTCTGGCCCGCCGAGACGACACCGCCGGAGGAGTTCTCCAGCATCCAGTAGGGCTGGTGTTGGAAGGGGTAGGTCGGCAGGTCGACCAGTGTGGCCCCGGTCCCGGTGAACACCCGCGCCCAGTCCACCCCGTGACCGGCCGCGTGGACCCGCGCCAACGCCGTCAACGCGGTCACCACCTGCGGCTGCTCCCGCCGCTGCACCGCCACGAACACCCCGTCCGCCACCACATGCGGACCCATCGCGCTCAGCACACCGTCCGGACCGACCTCCAGGAACGTGGTCACCCCCCGCTCCCGCAACCGCACCAGCTGATCCGCGAACCGCACCGGCTCCCGCACATGATCAACCCAATACCCCACCGAACACACATCCGCCACATCCGCCGCCATCTCCACCGACGGCTCACAGAACTCCACCCCCTCCAGCACCGCGGCGAACTCCTCCAGCACCGGATCCATCAACGGCGAATGAAACGCATGGGACACCGACAGCCGGTTCGTCTTCACTCCCCGCCCGGCCAGCACCCCGACCACACCCCCGACCGCCGACTCCGCACCCGAGACCACCACCGACGACGGACCATTGACCGCCGCCAGACCGACCCTGTCCTCCAGCCCCACCAGCAACTCGGCGACCTCCGCCTCCCCGGCCCGGACCGCCACCATCGCCCCACCCGCGGGCAACGCCTGCATCAGCCGGCCCCGCGCCGCCACCACCCGGCATGCATCCGCCAGCGACCACACACCCGCCACATAGGCCGCCGCCAGCTCACCGACCGAATGACCCGTCACACAGTCCGCCCCCACCCCCCACGACCGCACCAGACGAAACAACGCCACCTCCACCGCGAACAACGCCGGCTGCGTCCACCCCGTCTCATCCAGCCCCGCACCGGAGAACACCACCTCCCGCAACGAACCCGGCACCAGCCCGTCGAACCCCGCACACACCTCGTCGAACGCCTCCGCGAACACCGGGAACCCCTCGTACAGCTCCCGGCCCATCCCCGCCCACTGCGCACCCTGACCGGTGAACAGCACACCCACACGGCCCTCACCCGCCACACCCGACACCACACCACCGGCAGACCCACCGTCCGCCAACACCCGCAACCCCGCCACCAGCTCCTCACACCCCGAAGCCAGCACCACACCACGATGCTCGAACACCGACCGCGACACCGCAGCCGACAACCCCACATCCAGCACACCCACACCACCGCCCGACACCACACCCGCCAGACGACCCGCAGCCTCCCGCAACGCCCCCGCCGAACGCCCCGACACCACCACCGGCACCACCGGAAGCGACACGGAGGAAGCGGGTGCCGACGCGGACACCGACTCGGGTGCCGACGCGGACGCCGACTCGGGCGTCGCCTCGGACGGCGACTCGGGCGTCGCCTCGGACGGCGGCGCGGTCGCCGGTGCCTGCTCCAGGACGACGTGCGCGTTCGTCCCACTGATACCGAAGGAGGAGACCGCGGAGCGGCGGGGCCGGCCGGTCTCCGGCCAGGGCTGTTCCTCGGTGACCAGTTCGACCGCTCCCGCCGACCAGTCCACCGCGGGCGACGGCTCATCCACATGCAGCGTCCTGGGCACCACACCGTGCCGCATCGCCATGACCATCTTGATCACACCGCCCACACCGGCCGCCGCCTGGGTGTGCCCGATGTTCGACTTCAGCGAACCCAGCAGCAGCGGCTGACCGTCCGGCCGGGACCGGCCGTACGTCGCCAGAAGTGCCTGCGCCTCGATCGGGTCACCCAACGCGGTGCCCGTGCCGTGCGCCTCCACCACATCCACCTCGGCGGGCGACAGACCGGCGTTGGCCAGCGCCGAGCGGATGACCCGCTGCTGGGAAGGACCGCTGGGCGCGGTCAGCCCGTTGGACGCACCGTCGGAGTTCACCGCACTGCCCCGCACCAGACCCAGCACCGGCAGCCCGCGCTCCCGCGCCACCGACAACCGCGCCAGCACCAGCATCCCCACACCCTCGGAGAAACCGGTCCCGTCAGCCGCCGCCGCGAACGCCTTGCACCGACCGTCCACAGCCAACCCGCGCTGCCGGGAGAATCCCACGAACACACTGGGCCCGGACATCACGGTGACGCCGCCCGCCAGGACGATCTCGCACTCGCCGCCCCGCAGGGCCTGCTCCGCCAGATGGATCGACACCAGTGACGACGAGCAGGCCGTGTCCAGCGTCATCGTCGGCCCCAGCAGGCCCAGGGAGTAGGAGATCCGGCCCGACGCGACACTGGTGGTGCCACCGGTGAGGACGAAGCCCTCCAACTCCTCGGGGGCCGCCCCCGCCCGGGGCATGTACTCCTGCGGGACCACGCCGACGAACACACCGGTGTCGGTGCCCCTGAGCGACGCCGGGTCGATGCGGGCGTTCTCCAGGGCCTCCCACGAGGTCTCCAGCAGCAGCCGCTGCTGCGGGTCCATCGCCAGTGCCTCGCGCGGCGAGATCCCGAAGAACCCCGCGTCGAAGTCGGCCGCGTCGGAAAGGAACCCGCCCCGCGTGAGGTACGTGGTGCCCGGTGCGTCGGGATCGGGGTCGTACAGCCGGTCGAGGTCCCACCCCCGGTCGGTCGGGAAGTCCGTGAGGGCGTCCCGACCGTCGCGGACCAGCTCCCACAGTTCCTCGGGGGTGCCGGCGCCGCCCGGGAAGCGGCTTGCCATACCAACGATCGCGATCGGCTCGTGTGCGGCTGCGTCAGCGTCGCGCAGTTCCCGCTGGGCACGCCGCAGGTCCGTCGTGACCCGCCGCAGGTACTCTCGAAGCTTCTGCTCGTTGGTGGACATTCCGGGCGGCCTTCTTTCGTTCGGACGAGCAGGGTCAGGCGGTGTCGAGTTCGCTGTCGATGAAGTCGAAGAGTTCGTCGTCGGAGGCCGCGGCGAGGTCCCGCTCCTCTCCCCCGTCGACGGGCGCCGCCAGTCGACGGAGAACCTCCTGCAGCCGCTTGGTGAGTTCGCCCCGCTCGCTCTCGTCGAGCTGTGCGACGGTCAGCCGGTCGAGTTCCGCCACGACCGACCGCACGGTCGTCTCCTCGGTCGGTACGAGCAGTTCGTCGAGGAACCCGGCGAGCTCGGCCGATGTCGGATGGTCGAACACGACGGTGGGCGGCAGCCGCAGCCCAGTGGCGTTGCCCAGCCGGTTGCGCAGTTCCACCGCGGTCAGTGAGTCGAACCCGAGTTCCTTGAAGGTGCCGTCCCCGTCGATCGCATCCGCCGTGCCGTGCCCGAGCACGACCGCCGCCGACTCCCGTACCAGTCGCAGCAGTTCGGCGCGCCGCTGCGCCGGGGCCAGTCCGAGGAACCGGTCCGTCCGTGCCGCCTCGGCCGCCGACTCCGCCACCCGTCGCCGGGCCGGCGCCGCCGGCTCCAGGGCGGACAGCACGTCGGGCACCGGGTGGCCGCTCAGCCGCAGGCGGGCCACGTCGAGCGGCACCGCGACCGCCAGCGAGCGGTGGAATCGGAGTGCGGCGTCGAACAGGGCCAGCCCCTGCTCGTCACTGATGGCGCCCAGGCCCATCCGGGACACCCGGTCCCGGCCCGCGTCGCCCAGATGGCTCGTCATCGCGCTGACCTGCTCCCACAGGCCCCAAGCGATCGACGTGCCGGGCAGTCCCCTGCCGCGCCGGTGTTCCGCGAGACCGTCGAGGTAGGCGTTGGCAGCGGCGTACCCGCCTTGGCCCGCGTTGCCCAGCACGCCGGCGGCCGAGGAGAACAGCACGAACAGGGAGAGGTCGTGCTCCTGGGTCAGCTCGTGCAGGTCCCATGCCGACCGCGCCTTCGTCCGCAGGACGGTGTCGAGGTCGTCCCGGGTCAGGGCTTCCAGTACGCCGTCGGAGAGCGCTCCGGCCGCATGGATCACTCCGGTCAGCCGGTGGGCCGAACTCACCACGTCCGTGAGGGACTTGCGGTCGGTGACGTCACACGCCACGACCGAGACGTCGGCACCCGCCGCCCGCAGCTCTGCGGCCAGTTCGTCCGCGCCCTCGGCCGCCGGGCCGCGCCGGCTCGTCAACAGCAGTCGGCGTACGCCGTGTTCGGCGACCAGGTGCCGGGCGACGACTCCGCCGAGCACCCCGGTACCGCCGGTGATCAGCACCGTACCGTCGGGGTCGAGGGGTGTGGGCAGCGTCATGACGATCTTGCCCACGTGCCGTGCCTGGCTGAGGTAGCGGAACGCCTCCGGTGCCCGGTGCACGGCGTACGTGGTCAAGGGCATCGGCCGGAGCGCGCCCGCGTCGAACAGGACCCGGATCTCCTCCAGCATCTCCCCGAGGCGGTCGAAGCCCGCTTCCATCACGTCGAACGCCCGGTAGCTCACACCGGGGAACCGCTCGGCGATCTCCTCGGCGTCGCGGATGTCGGTCTTGCCCATCTCCACGAACCGGCCGCCGCGCGGCAGCAGGGCCAGCGACTCTTCCACGTGCTCGTTCGCCAGTGAGTTGAGCACCACGTCCACGCCGCGACCGCCGGTGGCGGCGGCGAAGTGATCGGCGTAACCCAGGCTGCGGGAGTCGGCGAGGTGATCGTCGTCGAAGCCCCAGGCGCGCAGTGCGTCACGCTTGCCGGAGCTGGCGGTTCCGAACACCTCGACGCCCCAGTGCCGGGCGAGCTGCAGTGCGGCGAAGCCCATACCGCCGGTCGCGGCGTGCAGGAGCAGCGATTCTCCCGACCGGAGCCCGGCCAGATCGGCGAGGCCGTAGTACGCCGTCAGGTACACCACCGGAACACCGGCGGCCTGTGCGAAGGACAGCCGCTTGGGCATCGGGACAACGAGCCTGCGGTCGGAGACGGTGACCGAACCCAGGCCGCCGGTGAACAGGCCCATCACCCGGTCGCCGGGAACCAGCCCGGTGACGCCGGGACCCACCTCGCGCACGATGCCCGCGCCCTCGCCCAGCGACGACCACTCGTCGGGCGCCACCATGCCGAGTTCCAGCAGGACGGCCTTGAAGTTCAGGCCGCCCGCGCGGACCTCGATCCGTACCTCGCCCGTCTCCAGGGGACGCAGGGCCTCGGGGCAGGGGCTGAGCGACATGCCGTCGAGTTCGCCGCGGTAGGTGAGGGAGAGCTGCCACGGCTGGTCCCGCGGCTCCACCAGCGCCGGCGACGCGGCCGCGCGGACGAGTCGCGGCACCGCGGCGAGTCCTCCGTGCAGGACCAGTTCCGGATGACCGGCGGCCATCGCGGCGGGCAGGGCGCTCAGCGTGAACGGATGGCCGTCGGCGTCGATGTGCCGCAGCCGGCCCGGGTTCTCGGTACGCGCGGTGCGCAGCAGACCGGTGACGGCACGGTGGGTGAGGTCGTCGGCGCGGGTGAGTACGGTGAGCGGGACCGTGTCGAGGTGTTCCTCGGCGAGCCAGTCCCGCACCACGTCGAGTGTCCGGGCGACGACCTCTTCGAGGTCTCCGGTGGGGCACGTCCACAGGGCGCCGGTCGCCGGCGACGACGGGGCCGGGCGGTCGCCGCCGTCGGCCGCCAGCGTCACCCACTCCTGTTCCGCGGGCGCGTCGGGCAGCTCCACGGGCACCAGGTCCAGGCCGAACAGAGCCGAGACGTCCGTGCGCGTCCGTCCAAGTGCCGCCGTGTCCACCGGCCGCAGCACGAGCCCCCCGACGGAGGCGACGGGCTGTCCGGACTCGTCGGTCACGAGTACGGCGACCGCCCCGGACTCGGCCGGGGAGAGACGCACCCGGACCGTCCTGGCACCGGTGGCGTACAGGTGTACGTCGGTCCAGCTGAACGGTATGCGGACGCTGTCCGCCTCGGCCAGGCCCGCCGCGTGCAGCGACGCGTCGAGCAGCGCGGGGTGCAGGCCGAAGCCGGTGACCTCCTGCTCCTCCGGCAGCTTGACCGACGCGTAGAGCACGTCGCCGTCCTGCCAGGCGGCACGCAGGCCCTGGAAGGCAGGCCCGTAGAGGTAACCGCGGTCGGCGAGGGCCTCGTAGAACCCGTCCACCGGCACGGCGACCGCGCCCGGCGGGGGCCAGGAGGCCAGTTCGTCGGGTGTCCCGGGCTCTTCGGCGGTCAGGAGGCCGTCGGCGTTCCGGGTCCAGTCGTCCTTCCCGCTCGCAGCCGTGTACACGCTCACCGGCCGTCCGTCACCGGTGTCCGAGCCGATCACCACCTGGAGGTCCAGGTCGGCGTCGAGGACGACCGGCGCGTGCAGGGTCAGCTCGGCCAGGTGCCCGCATCCGACCTGGTCCCCGGCGTGCAGGGCCAGCTCCACCATCGCGGTACCGGGCAGGAGCACCGAGTCGCCGACCCCGTGATCGGCCAGCCACGGCCGGGCGGTGCGGGAAAGCCGTCCGGTGAGGACGAGTGTGTCCGCGTCCGCCGTGCGCAGGGCCGCGCCCAGCAGCGGGTGGTCGGCGGGCCGCAGCCCCAGCGCGGCGGTGTCCCCGGCCCCGGCGGTCTCCAGCAGCCAGTAACGGGCGCGCTGGAACGGGTACGTCGGCAGCCCCGCCCGGGTGGACGGAAGGTGCCAGTCGATGTCGACGCCGTGCACGTACGCCTTGGCCAGTGCGGTGCGCAGACGCGTCGGACCGCCGTCGTCCCGGCGCAGCGAGTCCAGGACGACCACGTCGGAGACCTCTGCCTCCTCGGCCGTCGCGCCGATGGCCGCCGTCAGCCCGGGGTGCGCGCTGACCTCGACGAACACCCGGTGCCCCTGTTCCAGGAGCCGGCTGGTACCCGCGGCGAAGTTGACGGTGTGGCGCAGGTTGCGGACCCAGTACTCGGCGTCCAGTTCCGGGCCGGCCAGTATCTCGTTGGTGACCGTCGAGTGGAACGGGATCCGGGTGGAGCGGGGTGTGACGCCGGACAGGGACTCGATGATCTCGTCCCGCAGGGCCTCGACGTGTGCCGAGTGCGAGGCGTAGTCCACGGGGATGAGCCGCGCGCGTACGCCGTCGGCCTCGCAGACCTCGACGAGGTCCGCCAGTTCGGCGGGGGTGCCGGACACGATCGTGCTGCCGGGCCCGTTGACCGCGGCGATCTCCACCTTGCCCTCGTACCGCTCGATGCGCAGCGCCGTCTCGGCGGCGGAGAGCTGGACGGACCCCATACCGCCGGTGCCGGCCAGACGTGTGATGGCCTTGCTCCGCAGGGCGACGACGGCGGCGGAGTCTTCGAGGGAGAGCGCGCCGGCCACGTACGCCGCGGCGATCTCGCCCTGGGAGTGGCCGATCACGGCGTCGGGGGCCACGCCGTAGTGCTCCCACAGCGCGGCCAGGGAGATCATGACGGCCCACAGGGCGGGCTGCACGATGTCCACCCGGTCGAGCGGCCCGGCGAGTTCGTCGAGGAGGTTCCAGTCGACATGGGGGGCGAGGGCGGCGGCGCAGCTGTCGAACTGGGCGCGGAAGACGTCGGATTCGCGGCGCAGGTCGAGCGCCATGCCCGACCACTGCGATCCCTGGCCCGGAAAGACGAACACCTTCTTGCCGTGCGGGCGCGCGGTGCCGAGCAGTACGTCCGGGAACGGCCGCCCGTCGGCGAGCGCCTGGAGTCCCGGCAGCGGGTCGTCGCCGGTGACGGCCGCGCGGTGCGGCAGCTGCGGCGCGCTGGTGGCGAGGGCGCCCGCCACGGGTGCGTCGGGGTGGGCGGTGATGTGGGCGTGCACCTGCCGGGCCCTGGCCGCGAGCGCCGTCGCCGACGAGGCGGACAGCAGCAGTGGCACCGCGGTGTGCGCGGGGGCCTCCGGGGCCGGGTCGGCCTCCGGTACGGGCTCGGGTTCGGGTGCCTGCTCGATGATCAGGTGGGCGTTGGTGCCGCTGATCCCGAAAGCCGAGACCGCGGCCCGGCGCGGTCGGCCCGTCTCGGGCCAGGCCCGTGCTTCGGTGAGCAGTTCGACCGGGCCGGACGCCCAGTCCACGGCGGGTGTCGGCTCCTCCACGTGCAGCGTCTTCGGCAGCAGACCGTGCCGGAGCGCCTGCACCATCTTGATCACGCCGCCGACACCGGCGGCGGCCTGGGAGTGCCCGATGTTGGACTTCAGCGACCCCAGCCAGAGCGGCTGGTCGGCGGGTCGTTCCCGGCCGTAGGTCGCGAGGAGCGCCTGCGCCTCGATGGGGTCGCCGAGACTGGTTCCCGTACCGTGGGCCTCCACCGCGTCCACCTCGGACGGGGCGAGGCCGGCGTTGGCCAGTGCGCGGCGGATGACTCGCTGCTGGGACGGCCCGTTGGGCGCGGTCAGACCGTTGGAGGCACCGTCGGAGTTGACCGCGCTGCCCCGGATCACGGCGAGGACGGGGTGGCCGAGCCGTACGGCGTCCGAGAGCCGCTCCAGCACCAGCATTCCCGCGCCCTCGGACCACCCTGTGCCGTCCGCTGCCGCCGAGAACGCCTTGCAGCGGCCGTCCTCGGCCAGTCCGCGCTGGCGTGAGAAATCCACGAACGTGTCGAGGCTGGGCATGACCGCGGCACCGCCGGCCAGCGCGAGGGAGCACTCCCCCGCGCGCAGGGTTCGGCTCGCCAGGTCCATGGTGACCAGCGAGGACGAGCAGGCGGTGTCGACCGTCAGCGTCGGCCCCTCCAGGCCCAGCAGATAGGAGATCCGGCCGGAGGCGACACTGGCCGCGCTGCCGGTACCGCCGAACCCGTCACCGCCCTGCCCGGACTCCTCGGCTCCGAGCCCGTAGTGCTGGCCGCTGTGGCCCATCAGCCCGACGAACACGCCGACGTCGCTGCCCCGCAGGGACTGCGGGTCCATGCCGGTCCGTTCCAGGGCCTCCCACGAGGTCTCCAGCAGCAGGCGCTGCTGGGGGTCCATCGCCAGGGCCTCCCGCGGGGAGATCCCGAAGAAGTCGGCGTCGAACTCGGCCGCGTCGTGGAGGAATCCGCCGCCCCGGGCGTAGAAGCTGCCCGGCACGCCGGGGTTCGGGTCGTACCGCCCTTCGATGTCCCATCCGCGGTCGGTGGGGAAGTCCCCGACCGCGTCCCGGCCGTCGGCCACCAGCTCCCACAGCCCGTCGGGCGAGACGACTCCGCCCGGGAAGCGGCAAGCCATGCCGACGATCGCGATCGGCTCGACGGCGGCCCGCTGCATCTCGTGCAGACGGTCACGGGTCTCCTGCAACTCCCCGACAGCCTGCTTGAGGTAGTTGCGCAGCCTGGCCTCGTTCTCCATCGTGTTGTCACTCCTCCAGCCGAGTACTCAGCCTCGCCAGTTAACCGTGCAGGGGTGGTGGTCAGCCGGGTTCGAGAACCTCAGATCCGGCAGCAAAACTGGCTCCCCGGACCAACGGACGAAGCCGTGGTCAGCCGACGGGCCGGCAGAGCTTGCGCACTTCGTACTCCGCCGGTTCGCCGACGGGCGGGGCGGCCGGCACCGGCTCGAGGGTCATCCTGGTGACGTGGTGCTGGCCGGCGCCCCAGCGCGGTCGCCTGCGGAACAGTTCCGGCCGCGCCGCGACGACCACCAGCACCGGCATCGGCCGCGGTGGGTCGAGGAGATCCTCGATGGTCTCCAGTACAACGTTGTCGGCGAGGTGCAGGTCGTCGACGAACACCACGAGGGGGCGTTGGTCGGCGGGCAGCGCCGTGTCCGGTCCGGTGATCAGCCCCGTGGCGCCCAGCCGCATGATCGCCGCGTTCTCCACCCGCCGTTCGAACTGCTTGAGCAGCGGTGTCTTGCCGATGCCCGGTGCCCCGAGCACCATGACCAGATGCGGCCGGGAGCGGCGGCGGACACGTTCCAGCAGGCTCCTCAGTATGTCGAGTTCGGGTTCTCGGTCCGGGAGCGCGGGCGGGGCCGCTGCCTCACCGCACCGCCCTTGGACGGTCCAGCGTGGCTGCGGGCCGCCCTCCCAGTCGTAGCGGATCGTCGCAGCCGTCAATCTCCTGGTCCGGTCGCAGACCACGATCTCCGTGGGCTCGGCGAACTGCAGCAGGGACTCGCATGCGACGAGGAGGGAGCCGTTGACGGGCAGCGACGCCAGGGGGCTCTGGTCGGGGCGGGCGGGGATGTCTCCCGTCGACACGGCGACCCGCAGTTCGGGCCGCTCGCCCTCCGGCGTATCGAAGCAGATCCGCTGCCGCAGTGCCATGGTGGCGCGGACCGCCCGCCCGGCGGCCCGGTCGGTGCGGTCCTCCTGCGGGGACGTGGGCTTGAACAGGGCGAGCGTGACCGAGCCGGTCGCCCCGGCGACGACGCCGCCGAACCGCTCCACCACTTCGCGCGCGGTCTTGGCGGTGCGTTCCATGGCTTCGCCGAGGTCGGCGCCACGGCTCCCGGCCCCGAAGTCCGTGCGGATCAGAACGGCGCTGACGCTGCCTCCGGCACGTTCGTGCACCGGTGGGGCGGACGGGGCCGACGAGAGGACGAAGCGGTCGCGCTGTTCGTGTCCGCGGCCGGACCCGGAGATCCCCGCCGGCCCCCGCGCGGGCCCGGCGGGGGCCGCCAGGGACGGGTCGTGCACCAGGACCGCGTGCTGCAGCAGCCGAAGCTCCCGGCTGGGCTCCAGACCGACCTGGTCGCCCAGCCGCTGCCGCACCTTACGGTAGGCGGCGAGGGCGTCGGCCTGCCGGCCGCTGCGGTACAGCGCGAGCATCAGCTGGCTGCACGCCCGCTCCCGCAGCGGCTCGGCCTCGACCATCGTCTCCAGGTCGCCGAGGACGGCCTGGTGGCGGCCGTTGGCCAGCTCGGCCTCGTAGTAGTCCTCCATGACGTCCAGCCGGGCGTTCTGCAGCGCCGTCAGCTCGGTCCAGGCATGACCGGCCTCCACCAGATCGGCCAGCGCCTGCCCACGCCACAGGGAGAGTGCCCTGCGCAGGATGACCGCCGCCGTGTCGGGCCGACCCGCCGCCAGCTCCGCGCGGCCGGCCTGCGCCTCGGTGCGGAACCGGAACATGTCGACCTGCGCCGGGTCCACCTGGAGCTGGTACCCATGCGGGCACGTCAGCAGGGTCGGCGGACGATTGTCCACCCGGGTGTGCTCGGCGAACACGACCCGGAGCCCCCGGACGGCGTTCTGCAGGATCTTCCGCGCCGTCGGAGGAGCCCCCTCGCCGTCCCACAGTCCTTGCAGAAGTCTGCTGGTCGCCACCTCGCGGTTGGCGTTGAGCAGCAGCAGACCCAGTGTGGCCCGGCGCCGGTCGCCGCCCAGAGGCATCGCTACCTGATTGACCATCAGCTTCAACGAGCCGAGCACCAAGAACTCCAAGACAACCCCCCGTTGGATGGTTCGTGTTCCGCGCGTCAGGCCTGTGGCCGGTCGCCGCCTACAGCCATTCCGACTCTGCCCCGCCGACGAGCGGCTCAGGAGCGAAGACGCGCATGGTGACCGGCGGAGCCTGCCGGACGGCCTCGAGGTGCAGGCACTCGGTCCCCTCGGGCAGTGAGAACGAGGACAGACAGGCACACTCCGCCGTGGTGAACCCCGCGAACCGGTAGGCCACTTCCATCATCCGGTTGCGCTCGGTGCGCCTGAAGTCGGCGACGAGGTGCACACCGGCCCGCGCGGCGGCGTCGGTGAGCCACCGCAGCAGCACCGCGCCCGCGCCGAACGAGACGACACGGCACGAGGTCGCCAGCAGCTTGATGCGCCAGGCCTGTTCGGTCTTCTCGATCAGCATGACCCCGACCGCCCCGTGCGGTCCGAATCGGTCGGTCAGCGAAACCACCAGCACCTCGTGCTGCTCGTCGGACAGCAGCGAGCGCAGCGCGGCGTCGGAGTAGTGCACGCCCGTCGCGTTCATCTGGCTGGTCCGCAGGGTCAGTTCCTCGACCCTGGTGATCTCCTCGTCCCTGGCCTTCCCGATCCGCATCACCAGGTCGAGCGAGCGCAGGAAGTCCTCGTCGGCACCCTCGTGCTTCTCCCGCTCCAGTTCCCGCTCGAAGCCGGCCCGGTACATCTCGCGGCGTCGGCGGGCGTCGACCGTGACCACCGGCGGGCTGAACTCGGGTAGGCCGAGGAGCGCGCCGGCGTCCTCGGCCGAGTAGGTCCGGACGTCGGGAAGGTGGTATTCGACTTCGGCACGCTCGGTGGGCAGGTCGTCGATGAACGCGATCGTCTTGAGCGAGAAGTTCAGACGCTCGGCGATCCTGCGCACGGAGTCGGACTTGGGGCCCCAGCCGATGTGCGGCAGGACGAAGTACTCGGCCAGGCCCAGCTCTTCGAGCCGGCCCCACGCCTCGTCGTGGTCGTTGCGGCTGGAGACGGCCTGGAGCACGCCCCGCGCGTCGAGTTCGGTCACGACCTTGCGGATCGCGTCGTCGACCTCCACATGGCCGTCTTCGAGGAGCGTGCCTCTCCACAGGGTGTTGTCGAGGTCCCAGACGAGGCACTTCACGATCGGTAGGGATTCTGACATGCCAACTCCATTCCGTGAGAAACGGTCAGGCCACCGTCGAGGCCGCGTGCTCGGCGAGGATCAGCTGGCAGATCTCGTTGCTGCCCTCGATGATTTCCATCAACTTCGCGTCGCGGTAGGCCCGTTCGACCACGTGCCCGCCCGCCGCGCCCGCGGAGGCGAGCACCTGCACCGCCGACGCCGCGCCGCGGGCGGCGTTCCCGGCCGCGACATGCTTGGCGAGGACCGACGCGGGCACCTGCTCCGGCGAGTTGTTCTCCCAGCTGCGGCTCGCCTGCTCGCAGGCGAACGTCGCTGTCCGTTCCGCCGCGTAGAGCTCGGCGAGGTGCCTGGCGACCAGCTGGTGCCGCAGCAGGGGCTGACCGAACTGCTCCCGCTCGGCGGCATGCCGGGCGACCGCCGCGACACAGGCGCGGAGGATGCCGACGCAGCCCCAGGCCACCGAGAGACGGCCGTAGGTCAGAGCGATGGTGGTCAGCATGACGACCGGCTGACCGGCCACCGCGAGCAGGCTCTCCGCGGGCAGCCGTACGTCGTCGAGGACCACGGCGGCGTGCCCGGCCGCGCGGCAGCCGAGCGGGTCCGCCACCTTCGTCACCCGGACACCGGGAGCCGACGCGGGCACGACGACCGCGGCGCCGCCACCCTCGTACCGGCCGAACACGATGATCCAGTCGGCGTAGGCGGCGACCGTGATCCAGGTCTTGGTGCCGTTGACGACGATCTCGTCGCCCTCCCGCCGGATCTCCGTGCTCATCGCGGCGAGATCACTGCCGGCACCGGGCTCGCTGAACGCCACCGCGGCCAGGTCACCACGGGTGAGCCGGCCGATGTACTCCACTCGCTGGCCCTTGTCGCCGAACCGCTGGATCGTCCACGCGGCCATCCCCTGGGAGGTCATCACGCTGCGCAGCGAACTGCACAACGCGCCGGTGTGGGCAGTCAGTTCGGCGTTGTCGGTCCCGGACAGGCCGAGACCGCCGAACTCCGGTTTCGCCTCGGCGCACAACACGCCCCTGGATCCCAATTCCCTGAGGACATCGACCGGGATCTCGCCCGCCACGTCCCACTCGCTCGCGGCATCGGCGACCGTATCGGTCACCAGCGCGGTCAGGACGTCAAGCACTCTCGACACCACTGCGCAGCCGTGTCACCAGGGTGCTCATGGTCCGCACCGTACGGAAGTTGTCCATGGCGAGGTCCGGGCCCTCCACGGTGACGCCGAACGTGCTCTCCACGAACACGACCAGTTCCATCGCGAAGAGCGAGGAGACCGCGCCCGAGGCGAACAGGTCCACCTCCGGCTCCCAGGTCATCTTGGTCTTCGACTCAAGAAACTCCCCGATGCGCTGCTCGATGGCGGCCACCGGAAGGTCGATTGCCGAGTCGGTCATGAGAGGTCCCCTTCTTGGTCCACTGTGTTCTTGCGCAGCAACGTGATGCCGTCCGCCATGACAAGGAGGGACAGTTCCACCCTGTCGTCGTCGAGAAGCGAGGCGTTGAGTTCGCGGATGGCCCGGGTGTCGGGATCGTCCGCGTCCGGGTCGACGACCCGGCCGAAGTAGAGCGTGTTGTCGAGCACGATCAGGCCGCCGGGGCGCAGGTGGGTGAGCGCCTCTTCGTAGTAACGCGCGTAGCTCTGTTTGTCGGCGTCGATGAAGACCAGGTCGAAGGTCTCCGGTCCGTGCTCGGAGATCAGGGTCCCCATGGTCTCCGAGCCGTCCCCGAGCCGCAGTTCGATCCGGTCGGAGACGCCGGCGCGCTCCCAGTACCGCCGCGCCACCTTGGTCCAGCGCTCACTGATGTCGCAGGTGATGATCCGCCCGCCGGGCGGCAGCGCACGCGCCATGCACAGCGTGCTGTAGCCGGTGAACGTGCCGACCTCCAGCACCCGGGACGCGCCGGTCAACCGGACCAGCATGGCGAGCAGTTGCCCTTCCTCGGGCATGGTCACCATGGCGTTCAGCGCCGGCATGAACGCCGTCTCGGCGACCAGGTCGCGGAGAATCTCGTCGTCCCGCAGGGACACCGACCGCACGTAGTCGAGCAGGCTCTCGTCGACTTCCACCTGGCCGGCCATCAGTGGGCTCCGTACTCGTAGAAACCGCGGCCGGTCTTGCGGCCGTGGTTGCCTTCGGCGACCTTGCGCAGCAGCAGTTCGCTCGGGCGGCAGCTCTCGTCCCCGGTGCGCTCGTGCAGGACCAGGAGGGAGTCGACGAGGTTGTCGATCCCGATCAGGTCGGCGGTCCGCAGCGGACCCGTCGGGTGTCCGAGGCAGCCTTCCATCAGGGCGTCGACGTCCTCGACGGTGGCCCGGCCCTCCTCGACGACGTTGGCCGCGTCGTTGATCATCCGGTGCAGTACGCGGCTGGTGACGAAGCCCGGTCCGTCGCCGACCACGACCCCCTTCCTGTCCAGGGTGGACAGGAGCTCGCGGACGGAGGACATCGCCGCATCGCCGGTGCGCGGACCGCGGATCACCTCGAGGGTGCCGATGAGGTACGGCGGATTCATGAAGTGGACGCCGACCAGGTCCTCGGGGGATGGGACCTGGTCGGCGAGTTCGCCGACGGGGATGGACGAGGTGTTGGTGACACGCAGCGTTCCGGGCGCGACCGCGGCGGCGATCTCCCCGTGCACCTTGGCCTTGAGGTCGGCGACCTCGGTGATCGCCTCGATCACCCAGGTCGCGTCCGCCGCGGCCACGGACGATCCGGCGAGCTGCAACTCACCGATCGGTCCGCCCCGTGGTAGCGCTCCCATCATGTGAGCGAGTCTGAGCTCGCTCCGCACGCGCTGCGGTGCCGTGTCCAGGCGCGCCTGGTCCACATCCACCAGCGTGACCGGCACTCCTCGCCCGACGGCGAGGGTCGCGATGCCGATGCCCATGACTCCTGCGCCGAACACCGCGAGTCGCGGCGCACCCTTGTTGTCCGTCATCGGCCGACCACACCCGGCCGTCCCTGAACAGGGGAGGGCTGTATCGGCCCCCGACTGATGTCACGAACGACAGACCCGCTCATAACTACCTCAGCTTTACGTTCGGAAAGATTTCGGATGGAGATTGTCCGGCAGTGCAGAGTCGCGCCCGACGTGAATGCGACCACAGAATCAAATCCACTATCACGCCGACATGAATGCAGCCGTCACAGCAGCGACCACAAACTGTGTACACCGGGATTTTTTTCGAGAGGCTCGGCTCCGAGGAGCCTAATCCGCAATTGTTTCGAACAGGTGTCCTTCTGTGCAACACGCCCCGTCGCCGTGGTCGCGGAATGCACTGCCCCGGTTAACCGAATGACCGGGACTGACTCATGTCGATACGCCCCCCAATAGCGTCCGGCAAATGTCGAACCACTGGATCTCCACTAACAGTCCAATGGCTAAAAGCATGCGCCAGAAACACGCCAGGATCCAGCCTGCAAGCGCTCCACAAGCTGCACTTCCACTTGATGAAGCACGCTCGACGCGTTCCATGGGGCAGCATGGGGGCAGGGGAAGCCGCTCCACCCACCGCGAACACGGGCGAACACAGGGGAGCGGCGGGTGGCCGGGGTGACCACCCGCCGAAAAGCCGGCTCCGGCGACGGGGCACGACGACGGAGCGGGCGGAAGCAGGCCGCTACAGGTCCTCGTCGAGGTTGGCTTCCTTGACCAGATAGCCGAACTGGAACCGGCTCGTCGCGCCGAACATCCGCATGACCTCACCTATGTGTTTGCGGCAGGTGCGCACCGATACCCCGAGACGCCGGGCGATGGCCTCGTCCTTGACACCGGAGATGAGCATCCTGACGATCTCCTGCTTCATGTCACGGCCGACGACCTCCGCTTCGGGCCGGCGGTTGTCGACCTCCTTGGCCGTCGCCCAGACATGCTCGAAACAGGAGAAGAAGAAGTTGACGAGCGAACTTTCGTGGACGACCACGGCACCGCCCTCCTCGTCGTCCAGGAGGACGTAAGCCGTGGTCCGGTCGAAGATGAAGAGGCTGCCGATGAGCGCTCCCGCGGTCCGCACCTCCGCGCCGGATTCGGTGAGCTTCGCCGCATGCCCACGGAACGTCGACTCGAACCGGACGGTGTGCTGGTACAGGACACGCAGATACACGCCGGGGTCGAGCGTCGTGAGCCCCGGATCCTGCCCCTCGCCGAACCCTTCGGTCGACCATGCGCTCCCCGGTTTCATACAGAGGACTTCCCGGGAGCTGTTGGCTGCCGCTTCGGAGAGAAGCAGTGCTGCGCTCTCTCGGGATTTCACGATGTCGAATGAATTCGAACTCCGGCTGCCGAACTTGCTCGACTGGAACAGCACGGATATGCGCGCAAGGTCGCTCTGAAGCCGACCCATGGCCGTCTTCCCCTCGAGCAGATCCAGTTCACTTCTGGTCAGGAGGCGGGACGAGGCGGGACCTGGATCAACCGGAACGTAACGGACGTCGTTCCGGTCGCGAGACCTCTCCACAAGCCGGAGGTCCACGAGCTCGGCGACGATCTCCTCGGTCTCGTCCAGGCTGTCGAAGCCCAGCCCTTTCGCGACTTCCTCGACAGAGAAGCCGTCCCTACCCAAACTCCACTCATAAACTTCAAGAACTCCGACACTCGGCCTGGAAAAGAACAAAGCCGCCCCCCAGTAAACTTTGAATTCTTTCCGCTCACTTGCCGCGAATGATACCCGAGCGAAATTCAACGTTTACATACAAATGCCGGAAACGAACCCTAATGGGCATCGGGCGCCGGTTGCGGGAGCCCGCCGGCCGGGCAGGGAGGGCCGGCGGCGACACCTACGTGCGCAAAGCTCCTCAGAGAACCGTCCCCGGTGAGCCCGACGGAGTGCGTACACCGCCGCCGGTCACGGGCCGGGGCGCCGCGCCGGTCGCCGCCAGCGGCTCCGAGGCCTCGGAGAGCGAACCGAATCTGCCGCGATGGAACACCAGCGGCGCGGGCTCGTCCTCATTCACCCGCAGTCCGGTCACCCTGGCGATGATGACGACGTGATCGCCGGCGTCCTGCTCGGACTCGATCGCACACGACACCCAGGCGATCGACTCGGTGAGTTCCGGTCCCGCCTCGGACTCGGTCCACGGGACGCCGGCGAACCGGTCGATGCCCTTGACCGAGAACTGTCGGCACAGCTGAGCCTGGCTGCTGGCCAGAATATTGGCGCAAAACCTACCACTCCGCTGAAGATCAATCAGCGTCGATGACGTGTTTCCGACGCAGAGCAGGACCAGCGGGGGGTCCAGCGACACCGACATGAAGGAATTGCACGCCATGCCGGCAGGCTGCCCGTAGGACCCCACGGTGGTGATCACCGTTACCCCGGTCGGGAGCTGTCCAAGAGTGCGCCGGAAATCCATCGCACCGAACGGGGAACCCATAACCGACTCCTCAAGTTAGCCACTCTTCAGAGCGTAAGGAGTATTCCTGGGGGGAACGTAGGGACGAGCCACCAAGACCTCCGGCGAGATTTGGCATGCTGGCGCAGTTCTTCACCTGCCGCATGGTCGCGCCCCCTGCCCGCGGCATGCCCGACAGGGAATGAGAGCAGAAACGCCGGAAACCAGAAGCATTGGACATCCCGTGGGCATCCGCGGGTAGTAAGGTGCCACGCCGTACCGTCGTCGCGACGGTGCACACCGACAGGATTGCGTGGACGGAGGGTTTCAGGAGTCGACTCGGGATGAACCGTTGGCCCTCCAGTTTTTCCCTGATCACTCTCCGCAAACGACGTATACATACATCCGCGAGAACCGTGCTTGTTCACGGTCGCTATCCGCTGCTAGCCTAGCCCGGCGTGTAGCAAGAACACCCGTGTGCCGCTTCTTCGTAACGCGGCTTTTCTCTTCCTCTCCGACCGGCGTGTCCGGCGGGCGTCCCCTTTTTTTGCGAGTTCCCTTACAAACAGGATCGCGGCGGCGGAACTGCTCGCCTCGACAAGCGACGCGTCATCAACGCCTACCACTCCGTACGGTGACGACACCGGCGCACCGCGCGCTTCCGGGCCGCACCGCATCGCCGAGTAAAAGACGCCTGGGCATGCGACATGTCCCCGCAGTCGTCACCCGTCCCCAGCCTGGCCGAAGCTCGAAGAAAGGTCCGCGATGCAGCACATCCTTGAGGTGGTCGAGTCTCCCGACGCCGTCACTGAAGACTTCGCCGCACTGGAAATTCCCGAGTCCCACAAGGCCGCCGTACTGTTCCGTGACGAGCGCGACATATTCGACGGCATACCGCTGCGGGAACGTGATACGACGAAGTCCGTCCACCTCGCGGACGTGCCCACTCCGGAGCCCGAGGTCGGCGAGGTGCTGATCGCGGTCATGGCGAGTGCCATCAACTACAACACCGTGTGGAGCGCACTCGGAACACCTGTGTCCACCTTCGCGCTGCTGGAACGGTACGCACGGACCGGCGGCTCGGCCGCACGGCACGACCGGGACTACCACGCCATCGGATCCGATGTCGCCGGTGTCGTACTGCGCACCGGCCCCGGCGTACGGCGGTGGCGGCCCGGCGACCGGGTCGTGGCGCACTGCCTGTCGGTGGACCTGGAGGGTTCGGACGGCCACAACGACACGATGCTCGATCCCGAGCAGCGGATCTGGGGCTACGAGACCAACTTCGGCGGCCTTGCCGAGATCTCGCTCGTCAGGGCAAATCAACTGATGCCGAAGCCGGAGCACCTGACCTGGGAAGAGGCGGCCAGCTCGGGACTGGTCAACTCGACCGCCTACCGTCAGCTGGTCTCCCGCAACGGAGCAGGCATGAAGCAGGGCGACAACGTCCTCATCTGGGGAGCGAGCGGCGGCCTGGGTTCCTATGCGACGCAGTTGGCCCTGGCGGGGGGCGCCAACCCGGTCTGTGTGGTGTCCAGTGCGCGGAAGGCCGAGCTGTGCCGGGCCATGGGCGCCACCGCGGTCATCGACCGCAACGCGGAGGGCTTCCAGTTCTGGAAGGACGAGCGGACACAGAACCCCAAGGAGTGGAAGCGGTTCGGCGCGCGCATCCGCGAACTCACCGGCGGTGAGGATGTCGACGTGGTGTTCGAGCATCCCGGCCGCGAGACCTTCGGCGCCAGCGTCTACGTCACGCGCAAGGGTGGCACCATCGTGACCTGCGCGTCCACCTCCGGATATCTGCACGAGTACGACAACCGGTACCTGTGGATGTCCCTCAAGCGCATCGTCGGTTCGCACTTCGCCAACTACCGCGAGGCGTGGGAGGCCAACCGCCTCATCACCAAGGGCAGGATCCACCCGACCCTGTCCAGGACGTACCACCTCGCCGACACCGGCCGGGCGGCGTGGGACGTCCACCACAACGTGCACCAGGGCAAGATCGGTGTCCTCGCCCTCGCCCCCGAAGAAGGCACGGGCGTCCGCAATCACACGTTGCGAGCCGAGCACCTCGACGCCATCAACCGCTTCCGCGCAGCCCCCGGAACGTACGGCGGTGCGACCGGGACGGCGCCCGAGGGGCGCTGACCCCGCCCGGCGGCGTTGCGGTCGCGGGCTTGTCGCGGCAGGAGGCGTCGACGTCGTTTCCGTGCGTGACCGCCGCCTGCCCAGCAATCGATTCCTGAACGTGAGGGGACTCAGAGCGTGGTACAGCAACGCATGGTGGTCGGCATAGTCGGCCTCGGCTCATTGGGGCACGGTCTGCTGCGCGCCCTCGACGCGGGCGGTACGCGGGTGATCGGTGTCGACAGCGATCCGGCCGTCGTCGAAAGAGCGCGCACGCGGGCGGGCACAGCGGAGGTGAGCGACCGGTTCGAGCGCCTCGGCGCGGCCGACGTGGTCATCGAAGCCGTGTCTGAGCGTGCCGACGTCAAAAGGGACGTACTGCGCCGACTGGGTGAGGTCTGTCCGCGTGCCACCGTGCTGGTGACGACGACGGCCTCACTGTCGGTCCCCGCACTCGCCATCGCGTCCGGGCGGCCGGCCCACCTCGTGGGACTGCGCTTCGCCCTGCCCCTGTCCCCGCGGGCGGGAGCCGGACTCGTTCGCACCACGCTGACCGCGCCCGAGACGGTTTCGGCAGCCGAGGATCTGCTGTCGCTCCTCGGACTCGCAGTGGCTCCCCCGGGTGTCGACGCGCCCGTCGCACGGACGTTGCTCCTCCCCTATCTCCGTCGAGCCGTCGCCCTGCACGAAGAGGGCTACGCGTCGGCCGAGGACATCGACACCGCGATGCGGCTCGGGTGCGGTCTGCCCGCCGGCCCTCTCGAAATGGTGGATGCCGTCGGCGTCGACACGGTGTACAGAGAGCTCGACGACCTGCACCGGCGTACCGGCCTCGACCACTACCGCCCGCCTCTGTCGCTGGAGCGGATGATCGCGGGCGACCGGCTGGGACGCAAGAGCGGGCAGGGCTACCACGCCTACGACGAGGCCGGTCGGCGCGTCGTGCCCGATCCGCGAGGCCGTCCCTCGGGTCAGGTCCCGGCCGTCGGGCACGTGGGCATCGTGGGTACCGGCACCATGGCGCGTGGCATCGCGCACGCGCTGGCACTCGCCGGTGTGGAGAGCACCCTGACGGGACGTACCGCCGAACGCGCCGAATCCGCGCGTGAGGCCATCGGTTCGTCTCTTGAGCGAGCTGTCAAGCGCGGCCGGCTCGACCCCGAGGCAGCTCGCTCGGCGCTCGCCCGTGTCCGGACCGACCACGACCTCACCGCCCTCGCCGACTGCGACCTCGTCATCGAAGCGGTGGCCGAGGACATCTCCGTCAAGCGCTCGGTCTTCGAGCAGCTCGACAAGGTGTGCCGCCCCGGAGCGGTGCTGGCGACCAGCACGTCCAGTCTTTCCGTCGCCGAGTGCGCAGCCGCCACGGACCGGCCCGAAGACGTCATCGGCATGCACTTCTTCAACCCGGCTCAGGTGATGCGCCTGGTCGAGGTCGTGCGCACCGAGGCGACGAACGACGCGGCCCACGCCACCGCGCACGCCCTCTGCGAGCGCCTCGGCAAGACCGCCGTCGACTGCACCGACCGGACCGGGTTCATCGTCAACTTCCTCCTGTTCCCCTATCTGAACCACGCCGTTCGCACCCTGGAACTCAGCGGGTCCCTCGGCGTGGAAGAGCTCGACACCGCCGTCGAGTCGCTGCTGGGGTTCCCGCTGGGTCCGTTCGCGCTGCTGGACACGGTGGGGCTCGACGTGTCACTCGCGATACTCCAGCGGCTGCACGAGACCTTCAGGACCGAGGACTTCGACGCGGCCCGCTCGCTGTACGACCTGGTGGACATGGGGCATCTGGGACGCAAGACGGGGACGGGCTTCCGAAGGCCGTAAGGCGACCGAGCAGCGGACAGCACACTCGAGCGAACTGCGGTTCCTTCTGCGCAGCACTCGCTCCGGCATCCCAGCAGCAGTCTCTCCGCAGGTCAGCGAGGTAACGATTCCGGGTTCCGTCCTCAGGCGCCGGGCGGGCCTGACCGGGTGCCGGAGGCGCTTGAGCGGGAGGGCGTGTCGGGCCGGCTTGATGTCGGGTGCTCGCGGGGTGTGGTGCGGGGGCCTCCTGCCACCACGCGGGATTTCGGCGACGGGTCCCGGTCCAGGTAGCCCGCTGTCGCCGCGACGGCCAGGCCGATCACTGCCAGCACCGCGCCTACCAGGGCCGGGGACGTCCAGCCCCAGCCCGCCGCGATGGCCACGCCGCCCAGCCAGGCGCCGCCCGCGTTGGCCAGGTTGAACGCGGAGTGGTTGGAGGCGGAGGCCAGCGTCGGGGCGTCCTTCGCCTTGTTCATCACCAGCATCTGGAGCGGGGTCGTCGTCATGAAGCCGACTCCGCCCAGCAGCACCACCATCACCAGGGCCGCCCACGGGACGTGCACGGTGAACGGGAACACCACCAGGATCACCGCGAGCGCGCCGAGCGATCCGTACAGGGTCGGGCGCAGCGCCCGGTCCGTGAGGGGGCCCGCGGCCAGGGCGCCCAGGGTCATCCCGATGCCGAAGAGGGCCAGGACCAGGGTGACCGAGGATGTGCCGAAGCCCATCGCCTCCGTGGTCATGGCCGAGAGGTACGAGTACACCGCGAAGACCCCGGCGAAGCCGAAGACGGCGGTGAGCAGGCCGAGGATCACCTGACGGTTGCCGAGGGCGCGCAGTTCGCGGCGGACGTCCTGGTGCGCCTCGACGGGGATGTGGGGGACCAGGCGCGTGAGGGCCGCCATCGCGGCGAGGCCGATCGCCGCGACCACGAGGAAGGTGGCCCGCCAGCCGAGGTGCTGGCCGAGGAGGGTCGCCGCCGGGACGCCGACGATGTTGGCGACGGTCAGGCCGAGGAACATCGTCGCGACGGCCCGCGCCTGGCGGCCCTCGGGGACCAGCCGGGCGGCGACGACCGCGCCGACGCCGAAGAACGCGCCGTGCGGGAGGCCGGCGAGGAAGCGGCCCGCGATCAGCCAGCCGAAGTCCGGGGCGAGCGCGGAGGCCAGGTTGCCGACGGTGAACAGCGCCATCAGGAGCAGGAGCATCCGCTTGCGCGGGACCCGCGAGCCGAGGCCGGTGAGCAGGGGCGCACCGAGGACGACGCCGATCGCGTACGCCGACACGAGGTATCCGGCGGTGGGCACGGAGGTGCCGAGGTCGTCCGCCACGTTGGGCAGCAGCCCCATCATGACGAACTCCGTCGTACCTATGCCGAAGGCGCTCACGGCCAGGGCGAGGAGAGCCAGGGGCATGGGGAGGGGACCTTTCGCGATCACTCGGGCAGGGGCAGAACGAAGAGCCGTCGCCTCGGTGTGGATGCCGGGCGACGGCTGGGTCTTCTTTATGTATGCGGCTAGAACAAATTGTCGCAGACGTTTTGTGCCGTGCGGTGAACGGACGGTTGCGTGGCCGTGATCACAGCTCCACGCGGGCCGCGATCGGGAGGTGGTCGCTGTCGGTCGCCGCGAGGGTCCAGGAGGCCAACGGCTCGACGCCCTTGACCATGATCTGGTCGATCCGGGCCATCGGGAACGAGGCGGGCCAGCTGAATCCGAAGCCGTCGCCCGCCGCCCCCTGGGTGGAGCGCATCTGCGCGGTGACCGCGTTCAGCGAGCGGTCGTTCATCGTGCCGTTCAGGTCGCCGAGCAGGACGACGCGCTCCACCCGTTCGTCCGCGATGGCCTCACCGAGCGCGTCGGCGCTGTTGTCGCGCTGGTTGGCGGTGAACCCGGCGTGCAGCTTCACGCGGACGGACGGCAGGTGGGCCACGTACACCGCGACCTCGCCCTGGGGGGTCCTGACCGTCGAGCGCATCGCCCGGGTCCAGCCCATCTTGATGTCGACGGGCTTGGTGTCGGCCAGCGGGTACTTGCTCCACAGGCCCACGGTGCCCTGGACGGAGTGGTAGGGGTAGCGGTCGGCCAGCGACTTCTCGTACGTGGAGACCTGCCTGCCCGGGAGTTCCTGGAGGGCCACGACGTCCGCCCCGGACCCGGCGACCTGCTGGGCGGTGCCGTCGGGGTCGGGGTTGCCCGCGTTGACGTTGTGGGTGGCGACGGTGAGGTCGCCGCCGCCGCCGGACTTGTCGGTGAGCAGGCCCCCGAAGACGTTGAGCCAGACCACGGCGGGCAGCAGCAGCGCGATCACGGCGGTCGCCGAGCGCCGCAGCAGGCCCAGGATCAGCAGCACCGGGATGAAGAGCGCGACCCACGGCAGGAACGTCTCGACGAGGCTGCCGAGGTTGCCGAGCCGGTTGGGGATCTGCGCGTGGACGACCATCAGCAGGGTCAGCAGCACCGAGCAGAGGGCCAGCACGATCCCGCGCCGCCAGACGCCCCGGTCGGACCTGAGCCGGTCCCACAGGCCCCGGAAGCGGGACCCGCCGGCCTCCGGCCGCTCCGCGCTGCCGTGGTCCGTGTCCGCTCCGTACGCCTGCACCATCGCGCTGTCCTCACTGCCTTGCCCTGCACATCGCCGCGCCCTCGACCCTAGGCGATGAGCGGCGTCTTTCCGGCCGTCGGCCCACAGACCCGCCCGACACCCCACGACCGTACGGAGTGCCCGTACGGAAAGCAGGACGACGGAGGCGGGGCGCCGGGTTCCGGTACGGGGCCGGCCGGGCGGCTGCTGTGACAGAACGGTCACACGCGTACAGGGGCGAGCCCTCCCGATACGAAGCCGTCTCGTGTTGTCGAACGTTTCCCGGTCCGCCACTGTTCGGACACACGTGCGGGCCCACTTCCCGAGTGGTGGGGCGGGATGCCACCATGGAAGGGATCCGGGGACGCCGTCAGGGCGCCTCGAGATGACGAAGGAGCCACCGGCCATGTCGCTTCAGGCTGCACAGAATCCGTCTTCCCCGACGGACACCTCCGCTTCCCCCACGGGCACCTCCTCCCCCGCAGGTGCGTCCGCCGACAGCAGCAAGGCGCTGTACGGAGGGAAGTCCACCCGCCGCATCACCGTCCACGACATCGCCGCCGCCACGGAGCGCGGCGAGAAGTGGCCGATGCTCACCGCCTACGACGCGATGACCGCGTCCGTCTTCGACGAGGCCGGCATCCCGGTCATGCTCGTCGGGGACTCCATGGGCAACTGCCACCTCGGCTACGAGACCACCGTGCCCGTCACGATGGACGAGATCGCCATGCTGTCCGCCGCCGTCGTCCGGGGCACCAAGCGCGCCCTCGTCGTCGCCGACCTGCCCTTCGGCTCGTACCAGGAGGGTCCCGTCCAGGCGCTCCGCAACGCCACCCGGCTGGTCAAGGAGTCGGGCGTCGGCGCGGTCAAGCTGGAGGGCGGCGAGCGGTCCCACGGGCAGATCCGGCTGCTGGTCGAGGCCGGCATCCCGGTCATGGGCCACATCGGCCTGACCCCGCAGTCCGTCAACGCGATGGGCTACCGGGTCCAGGGGCGCGGCGAGGAGGCCGCCCAGCAGCTGCTGCGCGACGCCAAGGCCGTACAGGACGCGGGCGCGTTCGCCGTCGTGCTGGAGCTGGTCCCCGCCGAGCTGGCCGCCGAGGTCACCCGTACGCTCCACATCCCGACCGTCGGCATCGGCGCCGGTTCCGCGACCGACGCCCAGGTCCTCGTCTACACGGACATGGTCGGGCTGACCGGCGGCAAGGTGCCGCGCTTCACCAAGCAGTACGCGAACCTGCGCCAGGTGCTCGGCGACGCCGCGAAGGAGTTCGCGGACGAGGTCGTCGGCTCCACGTTCCCGGCGCCGGAACACACCTTCCACTGATGCCCCCGCACTGACCCACGGGTCTTCCGACGCGCTTTCCTCGGCAGACCAGCGCCCACCAGCCATTTCCCGCACCACCGACAGCCCGCCGACATCCCCCATCGGCGGGCTGTCGCCCGTCCGGCGCCCGGTTTCCGGGCCGCGTCGGCGGCCTGTCGGCGAGCTGTCGGTGGGCGCTGGTCTGCTGGTGGACATGGAACGAATCGACAAGAACCCCAGCAGCGGCCGGAACGCCGTCGAGGTGCGGGGGCTGGTCAAGCACTACGGCGCGACCAAAGCACTGGACGGCGTGGACCTCGACGTCCGCGAAGGCACCGTCCTCGGTGTGCTCGGCCCCAACGGCGCCGGCAAGACCACCCTCGTACGCTGCCTGTCCACCCTGATCACCCCCGACTCCGGCCACGCGGTCGTCGCGGGCTTCGACGTGGTGAGGCAGCCCCGGCAGCTCCGCCGCACCATCGGCCTCACCGGGCAGTACGCCTCGGTCGACGAGAAGCTCTCCGGCTGGGAGAACCTCTACATGATCGGGCGGCTGCTCGATCTGCCCCGCAAGAAGGCGCGGGCCCGCGCCGACGAGCTGCTGGAGCGGTTCTCGCTCACCGAGGCCGCCAAGCGGGCCTGCATGGAGTACTCCGGCGGGATGCGCCGCCGGCTCGACCTGGCCGCCTCCATGATCGGCAGCCCCGCCGTGCTCTACCTGGACGAGCCGACGACGGGGCTCGACCCCCGGACCCGTAACGAGGTCTGGGACGAGGTGCAGCGGATGGTCGCCGAGGGCGCGACCGTGCTGCTGACCACCCAGTACATGGAGGAGGCGGAGCAGCTCGCCAAGGAGCTGACCGTGATCGACCGCGGGAAGATCATCGCCCGGGGCGGGGTCGACGAGCTGAAGGCGAAGGTCGGCGGACGCACCCTCCAGATCCGGCCCTCGGACCCGGCTGAGCTGGCCGCGATGGCGCAGGCGATCCGGGAGGCCGGGCTCGACGGCGTCGCCGGCGCGCAGGCGGTGCCGGACGAGGGCCTGCTGTACGTGCCGATCCTCAGCGACGAGCAGCTGACCGCCGTCATCGGGCTGCTGGGCGTCCGGGGCTTCTCCCTCGCCCATGTCGCAACCGCCCTGCCCAGCCTCGACGAGGTGTTCCTCGCGATCACCGGCGACAAGGCCACGCCCCTCTCCGACCAGGCTCCCCAGGAGGTCGCCGCATGAGCACCACGACACTGACCCCCACTCCCGCCGGGACCGCGGGAGCCGCGCCGTCGAAGCCGGCGGTGGCCGACGAGGGCCGGATCGGTCTGCGGGCCAATCTGCGGCACATCGGGGCTCTGGCGCGGCGCAATCTGCTCCAGATCAAGAAGGATCCCGAGTCGATGTTCGACGTCCTTCTGATGCCGATCATCTTCACGCTGCTGTTCGTGTACGTCTTCGGCGGCTCGGTCGGCGGCAGCCTCGGCGGGAACCGGCAGGACTACCTGAACTATCTGGTTCCCGGGCTGATGGCGATGATGGGCATGAACATCGCCATGGCCGTCGGCACCGGGGTCAACGACGACTTCCGCAAGGGCGTCATGGACCGGTTCCGGACGATGCCGATAGCCCGCTCCTCGGTGCTGATCGCCAAGATCGTGGTCGAGCTGGGCCGGATGATGGTCGCCATCACCATCCTGCTCGCGATGGGCTTCGCCCTCGGCATGTCCCTGGGCACGTCCGTGCTCGGACTCCTGGCGGCGGTCGCGCTGTCGGCGGTGTTCGGCGCCGCCATCATGTGGATCTTCATCGTGCTCGGGCTGGCCATGAAGACGGCCCAGGCGGTCCAGGGGATGGGAATACTGGTGCTGATGCCCCTGCAGTTCGGGTCCTCCATCTTCGCGCCGCCCACGACCATGCCGGGCTGGCTCCAGGCGTTCACCGACTACAACCCGCTGTCCAATCTGGCGGACGCGGCGCGGGGCCTGATGATGGGCGGCCCGGTCGCGAACTCCGTCTGGGTGACGCTCGCCTGGGCGGCGGGCATCACACTGGTGATGGCTCCGCTGGCGGTGTCCAAGTTCCGCAAGAAGGCCTGAGCAAGAAGGCTTGCGCAAAGAGGCCCGGGCCATGTGCCCGGGCCAGAAGGCCCGAGCAGCGGGCCCGAGCAAGTGGGCCTGGGCGCAGAAGCGTTACGCCGGAGGGCTGCGCCGGTACGTCTCCGCCAGGGCGGTGGCCTCGTCGAGAGTGAGGCCGCCGCCCTCCGCGTACGCCGCCGCGAATGCCGCGTCGTCGTCGAGCCGGTCCCGGGCGGCCTGCTCGGCGAGGACCAGGCTGCGGTGCTCCATCACGCTCGGCACGTGCCCCTTCGGGAGGAGCGTCGCCTGGAACGCCAGCAGCCGGGCGGCGTCCTGAGCCGCCCTGGCGTCGCCGAACCCGGCGAGGGCGTGGGCGATGGCCGTCAGATGGGCCGACGGCATCTGCGGGGCCACCATCATCGACAGCGGCTCCAGCGCACTCTCCAGCGCGATCAGCGCGTTGTCGAGGGCGGAGGCGTGGGCGCCGTCGAGGTTGTCCAGCCAGGCCAGCACGCCGTAGACGAATCCGCCGAAGATGGCGACATCGCGGGATCGGAAGTCCTCGCGGACCAGCTCTGCCTCCCGGCGCGCCTCGTCGACCCGCCCCTGGAGCCCGAGGACGAACCCCAGGTGCATACGGGCCATCGGCGTCGCCTCGTGGCCCACCTCCCGCCCGTTCTCGGTGACGTCGCGCAGGATGGTCTCGGCCTCCGGGAGCCGGTCGAGCTCGATGAGGGCGCCGGCGTACCGGGCCCACAACAGTGCCGCCTGGCTCTGGGCGCCGATCTTCCGCGCGTACTCCACGGCGGCCCGGTAGTCGTCCAGGGCCGCCAGGAAGTCCCCGGCGCGCTCGTTGGCCTCCCCCCGCGCGGAGAGAGCCTCGGCAGCGCCCCAGTCGTCGCCCAGCCGGGTGTAGATCTCCAGGCTCTCGTCGGCGTCGGCACGCGCGTCCGCCACCCGCTCGGGACTGTTGGACAGGAGGTTGGCGCGGGTGTGGAGCGCGGAGCCCAGCTCCCACTCGCCGCCGTGGACCCGGGAGGCCCGGACCGTCTCGTCGAGCACCGCGAACAAGCGGTCCATGTCGCCGGTGAGCATGACCGCGAACAGCCAGAACGTTCCGGGCATGCGGCAGGTCTGGGGCATGCCGGGCCGGTAGGTGTCCGCGATGATTTGCAGGCGCGCCTTGCCTTCGGGAGTCGACCATTGGCTGATCGCGTTGTCCACACCGGCCAGTTGGATCAGCGCCACCCCGCGCCGCGCCTCCGCGAGCTGTTCGTCGTCCATCGGTGGCGGCCGGTCGGTGGGCCCTTCCATGAGCACCGGAGCCAGGACACCGGGCGGGGCGAAGGGGTCGGGGCCGAGCGAGGCGGCGAGCTCGCTCCACTGGCGGGCGTCCGAGCGCAGGTCCCGCAGCATCCAGTACCAGGCCAGCGACAGCACGATGCACAGCGCCTCGTGCTCGTCCCGGGCGGCGACGGCGTGGCGGAGCGCGGTGCGGATGTTCTCGTACTCACGCCGGAAGACCGCGATGGCCTCCCGCTGTCCGAAGCCGCGCATCCGCGGTCCGGTGATCCGGGCCAGCTCCCGGTAGTGGACCAGGTGGCGCCGCTCGACGGCGTCCCGTTCGGCGGCCTCCTCCAGGCGCTCCGCGGCGTATTCGCCGACCGTCTCCAGCAGCCGGTAGCGCATCTCCTCGTCGTCGCCGGGCACGGCGACGACGAGGGACTTGTCGACCAGCGACCCGAGCAGGGCGGCGACGTCCAGGGAGTCGACGGCGACGCCGTCGGCCGATGCGGGCAGGGCGCAGACCTCCTCCGCGGCGGCGAGGGAGCAGCCTCCGGCGAAGACGGAGAGCCGGCGCAGCACGGCGCGTTCGGCGACGTCCAGCAGGTCCCAGGACCAGTCGACGACGGCGCGCAGGGTCTGCTGGCGGGGCAGCACGGTCCGGCTGCCGTTGGTGAGGAGGCGGAAGCGGTCGTCGAGCCGGTCGGCGATCTGGCGCGGGGTGAGCATCCGGAGCCGGGCGGCGGCCAGCTCGATGGCGAGCGGCAGCCCGTCCAGGCGACGGCAGATCTCGGCGCAGGCGGCAGCGGTCGCCCCGTCCGCGTCGGTGCGGAAGCCGGGGCGGGCCGCCGCCCCGCGCTCGGCGAGCAGACGCAGCGCCATCGGGTCCGGCAGCGGGTCGACGGGGCGGACGAACTCGCCCGGCACGCCGAGGGGTTCGCGGCTGGTGGCGAGGACGGTGAGCTGCGGGCAGTGGGTCAGCAGCCGTTCGGCGAGGGCGGCCGCCGCCTCGACGACGTGCTCGCAGTTGTCCAGGAGGAGCAGCATCCGGCGTGGGGCGCAGTGCTCGGTGAGGCGTACGAGGGGGTCGGCTCCGGTGCGGTCGGTGGCCCGCAGTTCCTCGGCCCCCGCCCCGCGCAGCACGGTCTCACGGGCGCCGAGGGCGGACAGGACGGCTTCCGGCACGCTGTCCGGGTCGTCGACCGGGGCCAGCTCGGCGAGCCAGACGCCGTCGGGCCAGCTCTCGGCGGCGGCCTCCGCGGTCTCCTGGGACAGCCGGGTCTTGCCCGCGCCGCCGGGGCCGAGCAGGGTGACGAGCCGGCTCCGGGCGAGGTCGTCGCGGAGCGCGGCGATGTCGCTGTCGCGGCCGACGAAGCTGGTGAGCCGGGCCCGGAGGTTCCCGGGCGGAGCCGGGGCGGGGGCCGGGGCCGCCGGGGAGAGGGCCGCGCCCACGGCGGGCGGAGTGCCCCGGGTGGGGCGGGGCGCGGGCCCCGGCGGGGGCGGCGCGGCCGGTTCCTGGTGGAGCAGTTCGGTGTGCAGGGCCCGCAGCCCCGGGCCCGGGGCGGTGCCGAGGCGGTCGTCGAGCAGGGTGCGGACCTCTTCGTACGCGGCCAGTGCCTCGGCGGGGCGCCCGGCGTCCCGCAGGGCCGTGATGCGCAGGACCTGGAGCGGTTCGTCGAGCGGGTGGGCGTCGCAGAGCACGGCCAGCTCCGGCAGTGCCTCGCCCGCTCTCCCCAGGGCGAGGAGGGCCCCGAGTCCGGCGCGTCGCGCGTCGAGCCTGCGGGCCTCCCAGCGGGACGCCTCCGCCGCGCGGTCGGGCAGATCGGCGAGGGCGGGCCCGTGCCACAGGGCGAGGGCCTCCCCGAGCAGGGCGAGGGCGCTCGACGCGTCGCCGTCCTCCAGGGCCCGGCTCCCCTCCCCCGCCAGGCGTTCGAAGCGGTGCAGGTCCACGGCGTCCGGCGGGGCGGCGAGCCGGTAGCCGCCCTCCACGGACTCGACGGCGCTCCGGCCCAGCGCCCGCCGCGCCCTCCCGACCAGGGCCTGGAGGGCGCCGGTCGCGTCGGCGGGCGGGTCGCCGTCCCACACCTCGTCGACGAGGACCCCGGCGGGGACGGTCCGGCCGGGGCGCAGGGCGAGCACGGTGAGCAGGGCGCGCAGCCGCGCGCCGCCGAGGGGGACGGCCGTGCCGTCGTCGCGGAGTGCCCGGGTGGTGCCGAGGATGCAGTAGCGCACGGGCCCATTGTCCGTGACGGAGAGGGGCGCGGCGTTGACCGGGTGGAACTCCACAAGCGGTCTCCGGCGTTCCAGCTCTGTCGGACCGTACGATCCCCCTTCCCGCGTACCACGGCCGGGCCCCCACGCCGTACAGTCCCTCCCCCGCCCCCTCACTCCAGGAGCCGAACGCCGATGACCACCGCAGCCACCCGCGGCGACCGGAGAATCAGCCCGGTCTTCCTCGGTATCGCCGCCGTCACCGCGGTCGCGGGCTGGGCGGTGTGGACGGGTTTCGCGGACGCCACCGGCTTCGCGGTGTTCCTGTTCGTCACCGGGGCCTGGATCGTCTCGCTCTGTCTGCACGAGTACGCGCACGCCCGGACCGCGCTGCACAGCGGGGACCTCTCGGTCGGGTCCAAGGGTTATCTGACGCTCAACCCGCTGAAGTACACGCACGCGCTGCTCAGCATCGTGCTGCCGGTGCTCTTCGTGATCATGGGCGGGATCGGGCTGCCCGGCGGCGCGGTGTACATCGAGCGCGGCCGGATCCACGGCCGCTGGAAGCACAGTCTGATCTCGGCGGCGGGCCCACTGACGAACGTGGCGTTCGCGGTGGTGTGCACGGCCCCGTTCTGGCTGGACGCGCTCGACGGGGTGCCGCTCGCCTTCCGCTACGCGCTGGCGTTCCTGGCGATGCTCCAGGTGACGGCGGCGATCCTGAACTCCCTGCCGATCCCGGGCCTTGACGGGTACGGGGTGATCGAGCCCTGGCTCTCGTACCGGATCCGCCGCCGGGTGGAGCCGATCGCGCCGTTCGGGCTGATCGCGGTGTTCGCGATCCTGTGGATCCCCGAGGTGAACATCGCGTTCTTCGACGCGATCCACGCGCTGCTGCGGGGACTGGGCGTCGAGGAGTTCCAGCGGTACTGCGGTTACGACCTGTACCGCTTCTGGCGGGGCCTCTTCGACGAGCAGGACCCGGGCTGCGCGGTGGGCTGACCGCGCGGCGCCCTCGTTCGGGCCTGTTCGTTCAGCCCGCTTCGTTGAGGCCGTCTCGTTGAGGCCGTCTCGTTGAGGCCGTCTCGTTGAGGCCGTCTCGTTCAGCTCGCGTCGGCGGCGACGGCCAGCCGGTGCCTGCGGATGTAGAACCAGGTCATGTTCGACGAGAGCCCCGCGACGAGCACCCAGACGATACCGAGCAGGCTGCCCTGCGCGAAGGAGACCGCGGCCGCCACGACGGCGAGGACGCAGACGACGAGGGCGTAGAGAGCGATGCGGGGCATGGGGGTCGACTCCTGTCGGGAACGGGTCGCGGTCCCGTCCAGTGTCCCCCATGCCCCGTTGTGCCCTGACCGGGCCCGGCGGGGCGGGTCAGACGTCGGTGGTGCGCAGTCCGGCGTGGGCCTTGTAGCGGCGGTTGACCGAGATCAGGTTGGCGACCAGCGACTCGACCTGGTGGGCATTGCGGAGCCGGCCCGCGAAGATGCCGCGCATCCCGGGGATCCGGCCGGCCAGCGCCTGCACGAGGTCCGTGTCGGCCCGGGCCTCGCCCAGGACCAGCACGTCGGTGTCGATCTCCTCGATGGACTCGTCCTGGAGCAGCACGGCCGAGAGATGGTGGAAGGCCGCGGTGACCCGGGAGTCCGGCAGCAGGGCGGCGGCCTGTTCGGCGGCGCTTCCCTCCTCCGGCTTGAGGGCGTAGGCGCCCTTCTTGTCGAAGCCGAGCGGGTTGACGCAGTCGATGACGAGCTTGCCTGCGAGCTCCTCGCGCAGGGACTGAAGCGTCTTCGCGTGGCCGTCCCACGGCACCGCGACGATCACGATGTCGCTGCGCCGGGCGCACTCCGCGTTGTCCGCGCCCTCGATACCGAAGCCCAGCTCGGCCGCGGCCTGCTCGGCGCGGGCGGCGTCCCGGGAGCCGAGGGTGACCCGCTGTCCGGCGCGGGCCAGCCGGTAGGCGAGGCCGCGCCCCTGCGGGCCGGTCCCGCCGAGCACGCCCACGCTCAGGCCGGAGACGTCGGGAAGGTCCCAGGGGTCCTTGGCAGGGGGCTTGGGCGCGCTGCCGCTGTCCTGTGTAGTCATGAGCCCGACCCTACTGCCAGGTAGCCGACCCCGGGAGGCCGTCACTACGGGCCCCGGTCCGGCGGGCGTGACGGAATACCGGCTTGCCCGAAACGCCCGGCAGTGCGGATCATGGCCCTTCGTGACCTCAGCGCCTCCCTCGCCCACCCCCTCCTCCTCGCCGCCGTCGGCCCGGCTCCGCGCCCTGCTGCCGGACCTCTCGCCGTGGCGCTCGTCGGCGGACTTCCGGCTGCTGTGGGTCCAGGGCCTGATCACGTACTTCGGCAGCTTCATGGCGCTCATCGCGCTGCCGCTCCAGATCAAGGACCTCACGGGTTCCCCGCTCGCGGTCGGGGCGATGGGCGCGGTGGAGCTGGTGCCGCTGGTGGTCTTCGGGCTGTACGGCGGGGCGCTCGCGGACTCGGTGGACCGCCGCCGGGTCATCCTGCTCACCGAGGCGGGGCTCGGGGTGCTCGCCGCGATTCTGCTGGTGAACGCCCTGCTCCCGGAGCCGCTGCTGTGGCCGCTGTACGTGGTGGCGGGCGGGGTGTCCGCCCTCGCCGGGCTCCAGCGGCCCGCGCTGGACTCCCTGATGGCCCGGATCGTGCCGCACGCACAGCAGACGGCGGCGGCCGCGCTGAACTCGCTGCGCTGGCAGATCGGGGCCATCGCGGGCCCGGCGCTGGCCGGTCTGGTGGTGGCGTACGCCGGTCACGGCACGGCGTACGGGGTCACCGTGTGCACGTTCGCCGCCTCCGTCGTGCTCTGTCTGCGGCTCTCCCCGGCACCGCCGGCGCAGGACGCGCAGAAGCCGTCGCTGCGCGGGATCGTCGAGGGGGCGCGGTACGCCTGGAGCCGGCCGGTGCTGCTGGGGACGTATGCGATCGACATGGCCGCGATGTTCTTCGCCTTCCCGAACACGATCTTCCCGTTCCTCGCGGACGATCTGGACGCCGAGTGGTCGCTGGGCCTGATGTACGCGGCGGGCTCGGTCGGCTCGCTGGCGCTGGGGCTGACCAGCGGCTGGACGAGCCGGGTGCGCAGACACGGGCTGTTCGTGGTGTTCGGTGCGACGGCGTGGGGGCTGGCCATCGCCGCGGCGGGCTGGTTCTCCAGCGTGTGGGTGGTGCTGCTCTGCCTGGCCGTCGCGGGGGCGGGCGACATGCTGAGCGGGCTGGGGCGGGCGACCATCTGGAACCAGACGATCCCGGAGGAGCTGCGGGGCCGGCTGGCGGGCATCGAGGTGCTCTCGTACAGCGTCGGCCCGCAGCTGGGCCAGGTGCGGGCCGGGGCGATGGCGGGCTGGACCGGGACCCGGTCGGCGATCTGGACGGGCGGGGTGGCGTGCGTGGCGTCGGTGGTGCTGTTGACCGCCGCACTGCCGAAGTTGGTGCGGTACGACTCGGAGACGGATGAGGACGCGGTGCGGAGGAGGGGGGCCCGGGGGGAGGCGTGACCCGGGCCCGGCCGGGTGGCCGGGCTTCCGGGGCTCCGCCCCGTACCCCGCTCCTCAAGCGCCGGAGGGGCTGGAAGAGACGTCCTCAATCGCCGGACGGGCTTGGTGGGGACCCGGACGGGCCCGTGGAAAAGACGTCCTCAATCGCCGGACGGGCTTGTTGGGGACCCGGACGGGCTTGGGATACCCCCGGGCCGGCTTGGGTCACCCCCCGGACGGGCCTGGGTTGTCCCCCGGCGGGCTTGGATTGCCCTTGTTCTCGTCGTGCCATTTGGGGTCGGTGTCCCACTCCAGGTTCCGGTCGCGGGCCGTGTCCATCGCGTGTTGTGCCGCCTCGCGGGAGGTGTAGGGGCCGAAGCGGTTCTGCGCCGGGCACTCCGGGCCCTCCTCGACCTTCTTGTGCTCCAGGCAGTAGTACCATTCGCCCGGTTTGCCTACCGTGCGCTTCTTGAACAGGGCCATCGACGGCTCCTTTCCTTATCGCCATGGTGCCCCGGGGCCGCTGGTTAGACTCGCTGGCATGTCTGGCCAGTCGCTTCTCGTACCAGGGGAGATCACTCCCGTCCGCACCGTCCCCGGAAACATCCGGCGTCCCGAGTACGTGGGGAAGCCGGCCCCGACGCCGTACACCGGCCCGGAGGTCCAGGACTCCGACACCGTGGAGCGGATGCGCGTCGCGGGCCGTATCGCCGCGCAGGCGATGGAGGAGGCCGCCAAGCACATCGCCCCGGGGGTGACCACGGACGAGCTCGACCGGGTCGCCCACGACTTCATGGTCGATCACGGCGCGTACCCCTCGACGCTCGGCTACCGCGGCTTCCCCAAATCGCTGTGCACCTCGCTCAACGAGGTCATCTGCCACGGCATCCCCGACTCCACCGTGCTGCGCGACGGCGACATCGTGAACCTGGACGTCACCGCGTACATCAACGGCGTGCACGGCGACAACAACGCCACCTACCTCTGCGGCGACGTCGACGAGGAGTCGCGGCTGCTGGTCGAGCGCACCCGGGAGTCGCTGAACCGTGCCATCAAGGCGGTCAGGCCCGGGCGCCAGATCAATGTGATCGGCCGGGTCATCGAGTCGTACGCGAAGCGGTTCGGCTACGGGGTCGTCCGCGACTTCACCGGGCACGGGATCAACTCCTCGTTCCACTCCGGCCTGATCATCCCGCACTACGACAGCCCGCACGCCACCACGGTGATGCAGCCGGGCATGACGTTCACCATCGAGCCGATGCTGACGCTGGGCACCCACGCGTACGACCTGTGGGAGGACGGCTGGACCGTGGTGACGAAGGACCGGAAGCGGACGGCCCAGTTCGAGCACACGCTGGTGGTCACGGAGACCGGGGCGGAGATCCTCACCCTCCCGTAGATCACCCCGAAAATCACAGGACGGGACCCTGCTCTGCCTCTGCGTACAGCCTTTTACCGACAGACAGTCGGGAACCAGTTGACTTAGGTAAACCTAAGTAGGAGGATCGGGCCTATCGGCACGTGCCGCCGCACCGTCGCGGCGGCCGCTGCCGATATATCCGTCTCTTTCTGGACTTCCCGTCCCCCTCGGTCCCCGGAGGCCCGCCTTGGACGCAACCGCCACCGTCACTCCCTTCTCGACGCTCATCCGCACCGCGTCGCACGAGCAGCACACCGAGGCCGAGACCTCGACCTTCATGAGTGACCTGCTCGGCGGGCGGCTGGGAATCGACGCCTACACCCGCTACACCGAGCAGCTGTGGTTCGTGTACCGGGCGCTGGAGGAAGGCGCGGAGGCCCTGCGCGAGGACCCGGTGGCCGGCCCCTTCATACAGCCGGAGCTGATGCGCTCCACCGAGCTGGAGCGCGACCTGGCGCACCTGCGTGGGGCCGGCTGGCGCGAGGGTGTCGAGCCGTTGCCCGCCACCGCCGCGTACGCGGCCCGGATCGCGGAGTGCGCGCGCACCTGGCCCGCCGGTTACATCGCCCATCACTACACCCGCTACCTCGGCGACCTCTCGGGCGGTCAGATCATCCGCGACAAGGCGGAGAAGACCTGGGGCTTCGAGCGCAAGGGCGACGGCGTGCGCTTCTACGTCTTCGAGGAGATCACCAACCCGGCCGCGTTCAAGCGGGGTTACCGGGAGCTGCTGGACGCGGTGAACGCGGACGACCTGGAGAAGCAGCGCATAGTCGAGGAGTGCAAGCGGGCCTTCGCGCTGAACACCGCGGTCTTCCGCGAACTGGGCGAGGACTTCCCGCTCGGCGCGTGACCGGGCGCGGGCGCGTGCGCCCGTGAGCGTGCGGCTCCACCGGCTTCCGGTGGAGCCGCACGCGTGACCGGGGCGAGGACGACCCCGCAGCTGGGCGAGGACGACCCGGCAGCGTGACGGCCCGTCCCGGGTCAGCCCCGGACGGCCATCAGGACGCGGCCCCCGACCTCCACCGTGCCGTCCGGCGCTGGTGCGGTGAGGATCTGGGAGCCGCGTCCTTGGGTGATGTTCAGGGCCCGGCCGAGCCGCGCGCTGAGCAGCAGGGCCGCCGCGCCCGTCGCCTCGTCCTCGACGATCGCCTGACCGCGCCTCGGGAAGGCCCGTGCGCGCACCCGCCCGGCCGCCTCGTCCTCCCAGGCCCAGGCGTAGAGCCACCCCTCGCCGGGCGGCGGGCCCGGCAGCGCCTCGATCTCGGCGGCGCTCCCGTACTGCTGGAGCGTGCGCGGCGGGACCCACTCCGGGCGGGCGGTGATCCAGGTGAACTCCCCGTCCTGGCGCGCGAACACGTCCCCGACCGCCAACTCCAGGACCTCCAGGTCCAGCAGCCACGCGGTGCCCACCAGCGGGTGCCCGGCGAACGGCAGCCGGAGCCCCGGGGCGTGGATGTCCACCCGCCCGCGCTCCGGGTCGTCGACGAACACGGTCTCGCTGAAGCCCAGCCGCCGGGCGAGGAGTTGCCGGGAGGCCTCGTCGGGGTGGTCGCGTCCGTCGCGTACGACGCCGAGGGCGTTGCCGTACCGGCCGTCGGGTCCGCAGAACACCCGCAGGACGTCGATGCCCCGGGGTACGTCGTAGTCGCTCACGTGGGCATTCAAGCACTGCCGGGCGACGGGGCGGGAACCGGCGGGATACGGCGGCGGGGCCGTACCGGGAAGCGGCGAGGCTACCGGTACGGCCCCGGGGCCGTTCGCAGGGTGCGGGGTGGATCAGGCGGTGACGTCACGACGACGGCGCGCCGCGATCACGACGCCCGCGCCGGCCGCCACGACGACGCCCGAGGCCGCGATCAGGGCGCCGGTCGGGACGTCGGAGCCGGTGGCGGCCAGGGCGCCCGAGCCACCGGCCGTGGACCCGGTGGAGCCTGTGGAGCCGCCGCCGACCGTGCCACCGCCGCCGGTGGTGGCACCGCCGGTCGTGGAGCCGCCGGTGGAGCCCGAACCGCCGGTGGAGCCGGAGCCGGTGGAGCCGCCCGGAAGCTGGGCGTCCTTGTCGATGGAGACCGCGACGTTCAGGGCGTCGAGCTGCTCGCCCTTGTCGTAGAAGCCGCCGAAGGCCTTGGCGCCGTCCGTGGTGAGCGTCGCCGGAATCTTCTCGAGGTTCACGATTCCGCCCTGGGCGGCGAGCGCGCCGGCGGGCACCTCCAGGTCGGCCAGGGACAGGCCGGTGAACTTGCTGACCTTGCCGGTCTTCTGGTCCTTGGAGGAGACGTCGGCGACGAGCGTGCCGGAGGTGCCCTCGATGTCGACCTTCAGGTTGCCGAGGGACAGGTCGAGGACGTACTCGCCCTTGGTCTCGTGGCCGAGGAACCGCACCTTGCCCTGGAACGCGGCGTTCAGCGTGTTCTTGTCGGCGTCCAGGTGGCCGGTGGCCTTGCTGAAGCGGTAGCCGGCGGTGACGGTGGTCGCGCCGCCGCTCGTCTCGACCTTGCCGTGCGCGATCGGGCCGACGACGTAGGAGCGGAACTTCTCCTTGACGCCCCAGTTCAGGGTGCCGTCGACGACCGGGCCGCTGACGGGCGCGGCGGGCTCGGAGGCGGTCGGGGTCGGGGCGGTGCTCGGCTCGCCGGTGGGCTTGCCGGTGACCGGCGGGGTGGCCGGAGGCGTGACCGGAGGCGTGACCGGGGGCGTGACCGGGGGCGTCGCGGGCGGGGTCGCGGGGGGCGTGGTCGGGGGCTTGGCCGCCTGCTTGACGGAGAGCGTCGCCGGGTCGAGTTCGGCACCCTTCTCGTAGAAGCCGGCGAAGGCCTCGGAGCCGTCGGCGGTCAGCTTGGCGGGGATGTCGGAGAAGACCATCGCGCCGCCCGCGCCGCCGCCCCGCTTGGCCTTGGTCATGTCCAGGTCGGCGATCGGGGCGTCGTTCTTGGTGACGACGGTGCCGTCCATCTTCTTGCTGGTGAAGTCGGCGGTGATGGTGCCGGTCTCCCGGCCGGAGGCGACCTTGACGTCGCTGAGCTGCACGTCGAGGAGACCGTGGTGGCCCTCGAACCGGACGCCGCCCTTGAACGCGGTGTCGGATGCGTGCGTCGAGGTGTCGTACGAGCCCTTGCCGTCGGTGAAGGTGAACACCCCGTTGTCCGCTGCCTGCTCGGCACCGCCCGTGACGGTGATCTCGCCCTGGGAGATGGGGCCCGCTATGTACGTGCGGAAGGACTCCTTGATGCCCCACTCCAGCGTGCCGTCCACCAGTTCCAGCTTCGGGGCCGCGGCGGGCGCGGCCCCGGTGGAGCCGTCGGCGGCGAGGGCGGGAAGGGCGAAGGTCGCGCCCAGGACGGCGGCCGTGGCGACGGCCGCGGCGAGCGTTGTGGGACGGCGGGTTGCTGCCATGTCGGTGGGTCTCCTAGCGGAACAGGGGGAGGGGGAAGAGAGGCGTGGGGGGAGGGAGTGACGACCCATAAGGCGCTCATGGGTGCCGGGTCAGGAGGTCTTGGGCGCGTCGGAGCCCGTGGTGGCGTCGGCGTCGGGGCCCTGCGCGGCCCCCCGGCGGCGCAGGCCGAAGAAGGCCCCGGCCGCGACGAGCACCAGCACACCGCCGCCGATTCCCGCCCAGGTGCCGGCGCCCGGGCCGGAGTCGGAGGCGGCGGCCGCCGGTGCGGCGGAGGGCTCCTCGGCAGCCTTCTTCGTGGGCTCGGCGTCCGCTGTCGGCTCACTGCCGAGGTCCGGCAGCGCGGGCAGCTCGGCCTTCGCGTCGACGGCCACGGCGAGCGAGACCGGGTCCATCGCGGTGCCCGCGCTGTACAGGGAGCCGAACGCCTTGGCGCCGTCGGCGGTGAGGGTGGCGGGAGCCTCGGTGAGGGCGGCGAGGCCGTCCTGCGGCGCGAAGTCCTCGGCGGCGAAGGTGATGAGCGGGACGTCCTCGGTGGTCGTGCCCGCGCTGGTGACGTCGGCCGACAGGGTCCCCTCGCCCTGGGCGACGGCGACGGTGACGCCGGCGAACTCCAGGTCGAGGTCGTGGGCGCCGGTGAAGCGGATGCTGCCGCCGAACTCCGCGTCGAGCGTCTGCTTCTTCGCGTCGTACGTCCCCTTGCCCTGCGGGAAGCGGAACAGCGCCCCGCCGTTCTGGGCGCCGTCGGCGAGCGTCCACTCGCCCTGGCCGATGGAGCCGGTGACGTACTCGCGGAAGGTGCGGCGTACGCCCCAGTCGACGGCGGCGTCCTCGAAGCGGCCCGCGTCCTCCTTGTCCTTCTTCTCCGCCTTCTCCTTCTCCTTCCCCTTCTCGTCCTCGTCCTTCTTCTCCGGGGCGGACTGCTTCGGCTGGGCGGCCGCGCCCTTGGTGTCGACGGAGAGGCTGATCGGGTCGAGGGGGGTGCCCGCGGTGTAGTAGCCGGCGAAGGCCAAGGCGCCCTCGGCGGTCAGCGTGGTGGGGACGTCGGTGAGGGCGACGGGTGTGGAACCGCCCTTCATGTCGATGCCGCCGAGGCCGAGCTTGGCCAGCGGCACCTGGGAGCGGTTGGCGACCTTGCCGGTCCCCCGCTCCTTGCTGACCATGTCCGCGTGGAGCATGCCGCTGCCGCCGCTGATCCGGATGGTGGGGCGGCTGATCGTGAGGTCCAGCTCGTTGCCGCCGTCGGGCTTCTTGTGGCCGGTGAAGTGCACGCCGCCCGAGAAGCCGGAGTTGAGCGCTCCGGTGTCCGGGTCGTAGGAGCCGGTCGCCGAGTGGAAGCGGAACTGACTGCCGCCGACCGTGGCCGCGCCGCCGGTCAGGCTCCAACTGCCGCTCGCGATGGGGCCGGTGACATAGCTCTGGAAGGAGGACTTGATGCCCCAGTCGAGTCGGCCGCCCTGCACCGTACGGCCGGCCGCTTGCGCGGTGGCGGCGGGGAGCAGGGCCCCCAGCAGTACCGCGAGGAGCGCGACGGCGAGCGCGCGGGTGGATCTGGACGACGGCATGGGGCCCTCCGAGGACTGGATACTCAGGTAAGGCTAACCTAAGCTATGCCCAGCCGGGGCCGGAACCCCCTCCGGTCACGCCGTTACCGGCGAACGCCCGACCGCACGCCGCAGAACGACAGGACGGTGCCCCGTGCACATCTCGCAGGCCTTCGCCACGAGGAGCCCCCGGGGCTCCGAGGGCCCGGACGCCGGACGGGACTTTCCCCGTCGCCCGGCCCGGGGCAGGGCGGCCGCCGCCCTCACCGCCGCTGTCACCCTCGCCCTGGTCCTGACCGGCTGCGGCGGAGACGTAGGCGGAGGCGACGACTCCGCGTCGAAGTCAGCCGGGAGCACCGCCGACGCCGACCGGGTCGAGCCGCTCGCCGCCCCGCCCGCGCCGAAGCTTCCGGTGACGGTCGGCTCGGCGGACGGCACGAAGGTCACGATCGGCTCCACCGACCGGATCGTGCCGCTGACCGGGTCGCTGAGCGAGATCGTCTTCACCCTCGGTTTCGGGAAGCAGGTGGTCGCCCGGGACATCACCGCCACCTTCGAACAGGCCGAGAAGCTCCCGGTGGTGACCCGCGCCCACGACGTGTCGGCGGAGAGCGTGCTCTCGCTGAAGCCAACGATCGTCCTGGCCGACACCACCACCGGACCGGCCGAGGCGATCGACCAGATCCGCGACGCCGGCATCCCGCTCCTCGTCGTCGAGCCCGCCAAGGAGCTCGCCGACGTCGGCCGCCGCATCGATACCGTCGCCGAGGCCCTCGGCGTACCGTCCGCCGGAACGGAGCTCAAGGAGCGGACCCGATCCCGGATCGCCGCCGTCCAGAAGTCCATCCCGGACCCCACGGACGGCAAGAAGCCCCGGGTCGCCTTCCTCTACCTGCGCGGCTCGGCCTCCGTCTATCTGCTGGGCGGCGCGGAGTCCGGGGCCGGTTCGCTGCTGGAGGCGGCAGGCGCGGTCGACGCCGGCCAGGAGTCGGGCCTGGACAAGGACTTCACCCCCATCACCAGCGAGGCGCTCGCCAAGGCCGCGCCGGACGCGATCCTCCTGATGACCAAGGGGTTCGAGTCGGTCGGCGGCATGGACGGTCTGGTGAAGATCCCCGGCATCGCGGAGACCCCGGCCGGGATGGACCGCCGGATCGTCACCGTCGACGACGGGGTGCTGCTCAACTACGGGCCGCGCACCGACCGGGTGCTCGCCGCGATCGTCGAGCAGCTGTACGCGAAGGGCGGCACGGGCCGGTGACCACCGCGTACGAGGAACGCACCGGGGCCGGTCCGCAGGCCCCGGGGGAGGGAGCGGACGGCGGCGCCGCCCCCAAGTCCCCCCGGAGCAGGGCGTATCTGCTCACCGCCGTGCTCTCCCTCGCCCTGCTCGCCGGCTGTCTGCTGTCCGCGGCGATCGGCGCGTACTCCATCCCGCTCGGCGACGTCCTGTCCTCCGTGCAGCACCGGATCGGTCTCGGGGGCCAGGAGTTGGACCGGGTCGGCGAGAGCGTCCTGTGGAACGTGCGGCTCCCCCGGGTCGTCCTCGCCCTGCTCGTCGGCGCGTCCCTCGGCTGCGCGGGCGCGCTGATGCAGGGCGTGTTCGGCAACCCGCTCGCCGAGCCCGGCGTGATCGGCATCTCGGCGGGCGCGGCCGTGGGCGCCGTCGCCTCGATCGCGCTCGGCCTGAGCTTCTTCGGCAACTGGACCATCACCGTCTGCGCGTTCATCGCCGGTCTGGTCACGGTGGCGCTCGTCTACACGCTCTCGCGGTCCGGCGGCCGGACCGAAGTGGTGACGCTGATCCTCACCGGTATCGCCGTCAACGCGTTCGCGGGCGCGCTGATCGGCCTGTTCATCTTCTTCGCGGACAACGCACAGATCACCCAGATCACCTTCTGGCAGCTCGGTTCGCTCTCCCAGGCCACCTGGCCCAAGGTGCTCGCCGTGCTGCCGTGCGCGCTGGCCGGGCTCCTCATCGCCCCCTTCCACTCCCGCAAGCTGGACCTGCTGGCCCTCGGCGAGCGGCCCGCCCGGCATCTGGGCGTGGACGTGGAGCGGTTGCGGATCGTCCTGGTGCTGGTGGTGGCGCTGCTGACGGCCGCCGCGGTCGCCGTCGCCGGGATCATCTCCTTCGTCGGGCTGCTCGTCCCGCATCTGCTGCGGATGGCCAACGGCCCCGGCCACCGCTTCCTCGTCCCGGGCAGCGCGCTCGGCGGCGCCCTGGTCCTGGTGGCGGGCGACCTCGCGGCCCGTACGGTGGCGGCCCCCGCCGAGCTGCCGCTCGGGGTGCTGACCGCACTCTTCGGCAGCCCGTTCTTCTTCTGGCTGCTGCGCAGGACCCGTCGTAAGCAGGGTGGTTGGGCATGAGGACGCTGAGAGACCTGTTCGCGGTACGCCCCCGGGAGCTGCCCTCGCCCGTGGCCCCCGGCTCCCCCGCCGTCGAGGCGGTCGGTCTTACGGTCCGCCTCGGGCAGCGGCAGGTGCTGGACTCCGTCGGTCTGACCGCGCACGCGGGCGAGGTGGTCGCCCTGGTCGGGCCGAACGGCGCGGGCAAGTCGACGCTGCTGGCGGCGCTGGCCGCCGATCTGCCCGCCGGCAGCGGCGAGGTGCGGATCGACGGGCGTCCGGCCACCGCGTGGTCCGCGCCCGAACTGGCGCTGCGCCGCTCGGTGCTGCCGCAGTCCGCCGCGCTGTCCTTCCCGTTCCCGGTGGAGGACGTCGTACGGATGGGGCGGGCGCCCTGGGCCGGTACGGATCGGGAGGACGAGGACGACGCGGCGGTGGCCGCGGCGATGGCGGCCACCGAGGTGACCCGGTTCGCGGGCCGCCCGTTCTCGGCGCTGTCGGGCGGCGAGAAGGCCCGGGTGGCGCTGGCCCGGGTGCTGGCGCAGCGGGCCCCGCTGATGCTGCTCGACGAGCCGACCGCCGCCCTGGACCTGCGCCACCAGGAGCTGGTGCTGCGGATCTGCCGGGAGAGGGCCGCCGCCGGGGACGCGGTGGTGGTCGTGCTGCACGACCTCGGCCTCGCCGCGGCGTACGCGGACCGGGCCGCCGTCCTGCACGAGGGGCGGATCGCGGAACTGGGCCCGCCGGACGAGGTGTTCAGCGGTGAGCTGCTCGGTGAGGTCTACCGGCAGCCGGTGGAGGTCTTCCCCCACCCCCGTACGGGCAGGCCGCTGATCGTGCCGGTGCGCGGGGTCTGACGCGGCCTGTGCCGCCAGGGCCTGTCGTCAAACTGCCGTCGTCGCCCGGCAGACGGCAGTTTGACGACAGGCCCTGGGCCACGGTGTGGGCGCTGTATCCGGTCCCCGGCCGCACGCCGTCCGCCGCCCCGGTAGGGTTTCGACGGTCAGTGCGGGCGACGGATCAGAAGGCGCAGAAGCAACGGATGACGAGACACCCTGGGCTGGGCCGGCTGACGGCGGGGCTCGCGACGGCGACGGTGCTGTGCGTGACGGCGAGCGGCTGTGTGACGGTGCACGGGGAGCTGGAAGTGCTGCCCGGGGCGAAGAAGCCGGAGGCCGCGCAGGCGCTCAAGGACTTCACCGACGCCTACAACGCGGCGGACAAGGCGTTCGATCCGGCGCTGGACGCGGACCGGGTGACGGGTTCGCTCGGTGCGATCAACCAGGCCGGGCTGAAGGCGCGGCAGACGTACAACCCCGAGGGCAACAAGGCGCACAAGCCGCTGGTGCTGGACGACGCGATGTACGTCGTCCCCAAGAAGGCGGGCTGGCCGCGCTGGTTCCTCGCGGACACCGACTCCAACCGGGACCAGGACGGCGGGAAGCTGGACACCCGCTGGCTGGTGGTGTTCGTGCGGTCGGGCCCCGACGCGCTGTGGAAGGCGTCGTACCTCGCGGTGGTCCCGTCGTCCCAGGTACCGGAGTTCACCCTGGACGAGGACGGGTTCGCCACCCCGGTGAAGCCCGATGACGACGGCCTGGCCGTGGCGCCCGCGGAGCTGAGCGCCTCGTACACCGGCTATCTGCAGAGCGGCACCCCGGATGTGTTCACGCCGTCCACGGCGACCTCGGGCTGGCGCGAGACGCGCCGCACCACACGGCGGGCGGGGTTCTCGTACCAGTACGTCGACCAGCCGCTGACGCGTGCGGCGTTCGCGCCGCTCGGGCTGCGCACCGAGGACGGCGGGGCGCTGGTCTTCTTCAGCAGCAAGCACTTCGAGCGGCAGACCGCGGCGAAGGGGCTGCGACCCGAGGTCAACGCGGATGTGAAGGCGCTGCTCACCGGCGAGGTGAACAGCAGTCTCACGAAGGAGCGGGTCTCCAGCCAGCTGGTGCACGTCCCGCCGCGCGAGGGGGCGGCCGGCTCCGAGTCCGGCTCCGGCTCCGGCGGCAAGGTGCGGATGCTGAACCGGCTGCCGGGTCTGGTCGCGGCGAAGGGCGAGTAGCAGGGCAGCGGCTCGGGCCGCCGCGCCGCCGGGCGGCCCCACGGCATCCGACGGCGCCCGGCCCTGCGGCCGGGCGGTCGCACACCGGACCGGTGGGCCGACGGCTCAGCGGCTCAAGGGCCAGGCGATCGAGTCGTGGTCCAGCTCGCTCTGCTCGGCACTGCCCGCGTACCGCGCGCAGGCGTCGGTGAGCGTCTCCAGCAGGGTCAGCGGATCGGGCAGCTCGTGCTCGGGGCCCCGCACCCAGCGGACGTCCAGCTCACCGGGGAGCCGGGCGGGCGGCAGCAGGACGTAGCTGCCCCGGCAGTGCCAGCGCAGGCCCGGGTGGGCGTCCATGGTCTCGGGGTGGCAGTCCAGCTCGCAGGGCCACCACTCGTCCTCGTCCTCGGGGGTGCCGCGGGTGGCGGTGAAGAAGAGCATCCGGTCCTCGCCGGACTGGGCGACCGGGCCGACGTCGATGCCGGCGTCGAGAAGGCGCTCCAGGGCGCTGCGGCCCGCGGTGAGCGGCACGTCCAGCACGTCGTGGACCATGCCCGTCGCGGTGATGAAGTTGGCCAGCGGCTGGCTGCCGGCCCAGCGCTCGATCTGGGCGCGGTCGGTGGTCGACTGCGTCTGCCAGGCGAAGGAGATGGGATGCCGGGCAGGGGTGGGGCAGCCGATGCGTTCGCACGAACATCGGTATCCGAGGGGGTGGGCGGCGGGGGCGATGGGCATGCCCGCGTCGGCGACCGCCAGGAGCAGCGCGACCCTGGCCGACTCGTCTGCCTCGGCCCCCGGTGCTTTGGGACGTCGCCGCAGCCACTGGGAGATCCTGCTCTCTGTGCCGCGGAAACGGCCGGAATCGGCGCCCATCTATCCCCTCACCTCAGCAGTTCACCTCAGCGTTGCCTCTCCATCGTCGCACCATCCTGCGGTTCGGGTGGCCAGAGTTCACCAGCGGGGCCGGGTACCACCGCACCGAGTGAGCACCATCACGCCCGATGTCACCCCATACCGGACGTCTCCCCCCTTGCCGGTGGATCTTGGGGCCCCCGCCGGGCCCTCGGGATCAGGGTCGCGGGGTGAGCCCGCCGAGGGTGTAGTCGACGATCGCGTCGGCGTAGGTGTGGGTGAGCGGCAGGGTCCGCAGCAGCCAGCGGTGCATCAGCGGGCCGACGAGCAGTTCCAGGGCGATCCGGGGGTCGGCGTCGGCGCGCAGGTCCCCGGCCTCCTGGGCGGCCCGCAGGCGTGTGACATACAGCTCGAGCTGCGGTTCGAGCAGCTTGGTGACGAATTCGGCGCCCACTTTCGCGTCGACGATGCCCTCGGCGGTCAGCGCGCGGGTGGGGACCGCCAGTGCCGGGTCGTTCAGCTCGTCGACGGTGGCCCGCAGGACGAGCTTGAGGTCGGCGGTCAGATCGCCGGTGTCGGGGATGCCCTGCGCGGCGTCGCCGGACTGCGGTCCGGCCTCCTCCGCGGCCCGGCCCGCCAGGTCGAGGAAGGCTTCCATCAGCACGGCCGCCTTGGACGGCCACCAGCGGTAGATGGTCTGCTTGCCGACCCCGGCGCGGGCGGCGATACCCTCGATCGTCGTGCGCCGGTACCCCACCTCTCCGACGAGGGCGAGGGCGGCGTCGTGGATCGCGCGGCGGGAACGGTCGCTGCGGCGGCTGGAGTCGGGGGCCTTGGTGGGTGCCATCCCCCCAATCTAACGCCGAACGAGCCGATACGTATCGTCTTGTAGTGGCTACGGGTCGTGGGCCGGGCGGCGGCCGTCCGGCCGACGGGGGCATGCGGGCGGCGCGGGGCATCCGGGCGGTGGCCGCGCCCGGGCGGTCCGGTGAACCACCCGATCGATCGACTGCGAAATCCGGCGCGCACGGCGCACCATGGGCTCACGCACAGACCGTGCGCTTCCCACCGTTCCGCGGCCCCGGCCGCCGTTCGCGAGGAGCCAGAGTTGAACCGTGACGCCACCCCTCGTCGCTACCTGATGTGCGCCCCGGCGCACTTCCGGGTCACCTACTCCATCAACCCGTGGATGGACCCGTCCAAACCCGTCGACCTGCCGCTGGCCCGGACCCAGTGGGAGGACCTGCGCGACCGCTACCGCGCCCTCGGCCACACCGTCGAGCTGCTCGCCCCCCGTCCCGACCTGCCCGACATGGTCTTCGCCGCCAACGGCGCCACGGTGATCGGCGGCCGGGTGCTCGGCGCGCTGTTCGCGTACCGGGAGCGGTACGAGGAGGCCGGAGCCCACCGGGAGTGGTTCCGGGAACACGGCTTCACCGAGGTCCATGAGCCGGAGCACGTCAACGAGGGCGAGGGGGACTTCGCCGTCACCGCCTCGTACCTGCTGGCCGGGCGCGGCTTCCGGTCCAGTCCGCTCTCGCACGCCGAGGCCCAGGAGTTCTTCGGACTGCCGGTCATCGGGCTCGATCTGGTGGATCCGCGCTATTACCACCTGGACACCGCGCTGTGCGTGCTGGACGCGGCGGCCGACGAGATCATGTACTACCCGGACGCCTTCTCGTCCGGCAGCCGGGCGGTGCTGCGCCGGCTGTTCCCGGACGCGCTGCTCGCCCGGGAGGCGGACGCGGCGGCGTTCGGCCTCAACTCGGTCAGCGACGGGCGCCACGTCCTGCTGCCGCAGGGGGCGACCGGGCTCCTGGACCCGCTGCGGGACCGGGGCTTCGAGCCGGTCCCGATGGACCTGGGCGAGCTGCTCAAGGGCGGCGGCAGCGTGAAGTGCTGCACCCAGGAGCTGCGGGAGTCTGACGACAGGGCCTAGTCAGCAGCGGGCGGCCAGGGATCGCCCCAGGCTACGTCCCTGGCCGCCCGGTACAGCTCGCCGTGGCGCTTGGTGACCGTGGAGCGGGCCAGGCCGTCGTCGCGGGTGCACAGCTCCAGCAGTACCTGGCCCTTGCGGATCTGTGGCCTGCGGGTGACCCGGGCGGGCGCCGGGGCGGTGGGGAAGCGGGTGGCGACCACGTAACTGAACTTCTCGTCCTCGTGGCTCAGCGAGCCGCCCTTGACCTGTCGGTGCAGCGAGGAGCGGCTGACCCGGGCCGAGAAGTGGCACCAGTCGGCCCCAGGGGTGATCGGGCAGGCGTCGCTGTGCGGGCAGGGGGCCGCGACGCCCATCCCGGCGGCGATCAGCCGGTCGCGGGCCTCGATGATCCGGGCGTAGCCGTCGGGGGTGCCCGGCTCCACGATCACCACCGCCTGCCCGGCCGCCGCCACCGCGTCGACCAGCTCGGTCCTGGCCCCGGCGGTCAGCTCCTTGAGCACATAGCTGACGGTCACCAGGTCCACCGGGTCCAGCTCCAGCGCCGCTCCGATCCGCGCCTTCTCCCAGCGCGCGTCGCGGAGCCCCGGGACCCCGGACGCCTCGGCGAGTTCGCGGCCGAGTGCGAGGGCCGGTTCGGCCCAGTCCAGGACGGTCGTGGCCGGGCCCTCCCAGACCCCGGCCACCGCCCAGCTCGCCGCGCCCGTGCCGCCCCCGACGTCGGTGTGGGTGGCGGGCGTCCAGTCGGGGGCGGCCCCGGCCAGGGCGTCGAGGGCGGACCGTACGGCTTCGTAGGTGGCGGGCATCCGGTACGCGGCGTACGCGGCGACGTCCGAGCGGTCCCGCAGGATCGGGGCGTCCGTCGGGGTCTCCCCCCGGTAGCTCGTGATCAGCCGGTCGACGGCCTGCGCGGCCTGCTTGGGCGGCAGTCCGTCGAGCAGCCCGGCCAGCGCCGCGCGCAGGGACTGTGCGGTGGGGAGGGTGACGTTCACCGCCGAATTGTAGGGCGGAGGGGGCCCGGCGGACGCATTCCGCTTCGCCCGGGCCCAGGGGGGTACGGAGAGACGTGCGCGGGCGGCACGGGACCTCGACGGGTCCCCACCAGGACTTCACGTAACCGGTACGGAACGGGAATCCGGCGAACTCCACTCCGCCGGGGGCCTGTTGCTACGCTGGCCCGCGCGTGGACGGCACCGGTCAAGATGGTCCAGCAGGGGAGCCATGAGGCAGAAGATCGTGCGGCTGACGCTCGTCGGCGGGGTGGTCTTTCTCGCCCTGCTCCTGCTGCTGGCCACCTGTGGCGGCAGCCCCGACGAGGACGACCGGAAGAACGGCGCGGCCACCGGGACGGCGAAACCGGTGCTGCCGAGCGCCGGGCCGGTGACCCGGCTGACCGTTCCGCCGCAGTACGCGACGGACCGGGGCTGGGAGATCATCGGCTCCTCCCCCGACGTGGCCGTCTCCCACGCGACGGGCCTGCTGGCCTATCTGGAGCGGACGAAGGACAACCGCTACCGGCTGCGTACCGTCGACACGGCCACCGGCGAGCTGGGCTGGCGCGGCAAGGCCTGGCGGCAGCCGGACCCGCTGCACTATCCGAGGCTCGCCACGGTCGCCAAGGGCGACCGGCAGTTCTTCGTGACCTGGTCCTACGGGAAGGTCGGCGACGGGCTGTCGCCGTCGAGCACCTTCCTCGCGCTCGATCTGTACGACGTGACGAACGGGAACCGGCAGCGCGTCGAGGTGCCGTGGTCCGGCGCCCCGGCTGTCAACACGACCGGGCCGTCCATCGTGATCAGCGACGCGAAGGCGAACAGCACCCTGGTGGACCCGGTCACGGGTGAGGTGTCCGAGCTGGGCGCGGACCAGCTGAAATATCCCCGGGGCTGCCCGGCCTGCAAGCAGCTCACCGAGGTGCACGGGCAGACCGCCGAGGGCCTGCTGCTGGGCGGAGTACGGGAGTTCTGGGTGCGCGGCGGCTGGTTCAGCCGGAACGTCGCGCCCAAGGGCGCCGACAGGGGCAGCGGTGTGGTGACGTCGACGACCCCGGACCAGGTGCTGGCGAAGTGGGCGCCGGCGAAGAAGACCAAGCGGGCGGCGACCCACGAGCTGTGGGCGGTGCACGACGCGGCGACCGGTGAGGTCCTCACCTCGGTGGAGTGCCACAAGCCCGCCATAAAGCCGGGGCTCTTCCCGCAGGCGGTCCTCTCCCCCTCGGGCGACTACCTGATCGCCGGGAACCTGGCCTTCGATCTGGAGGCGAAGCAGGGCCGCTGCTTCGAGGACGAGGGCGGCGCCGCCCATCTGACGCTGGCCACGGTGACGGACGACGGCATCGCGTACGGGGCCGAGAACGCGCGCGACGCCTCGGAGGCGCTGTCCGGCGGCGGGCTCCCGGTCGCGATGGACTTCGCTACCTGGAGCACCGAGCGGCTGTCGCGCAACGCGCGGCTGCCGGGGACGGAGACGACCGGGGTCGGGGTGTTCCGCTGGACCGACCGGCAGGACCGCACGCATCTGATCGGCTACCCGCGCACCGGGTGAGTCCGCGGCGGGCGCCGGGCCCGCGGCGGGGTGCGGTGGCTCAGAGGCCGCCGGCCTCGCGGCCCGCTCGCTGCCAGGGGCGGCACAGGAGCAGGAAGCACGCCACCGCCGCCACCGCGCACACCACCTGGACCACGGCCATCGGGACGGCCGTGTCCTCGCCGGCGATGCCGACCAGCGGGGAGGCGACCGCGCCGATGAGGAACGAGGACGTGCCGAGCAGCGCGGAGGCGGAGCCCGCCGCGTGCTTGGTGCGCATCAGCGCCTGGGCGTTGGTGTTCGGCATCGCGAGACCCATCGCCGACATCAGCACGAAGAGCCCGGCCGCGACCGGTACGAGGCCGACCTCGCCGAAGACGCCGGCCGTCATGAGCAGCAGCGCGACGGCGGCCAGCACGATCACCGCGAGGCCGAAGCCGAGCACCTTGTCGAGGCTGACCCGGCCGACGAGCAGCTTGCCGTTGATCTGTCCGACGGCGATCAGGCCGATCGAGTTGATCCCGAAGAGCAGGCTGAAGGTCTGGGGCGAGGCCCCGTAGATCTCCTGCACGACGAACGGGGAGGCGGCGATGTACGCGAACAGGACGGCGAAGGCGAGCCCGCCCGCGACCATGTAGCCGGTGAAGACCCGGTCGGCGAGGAGCCCGCGCATGGTGCGCAGGGCGTCGGCGACCCCGCCGGTGTGGCGGTCGGCGGGCGGCAGCGTCTCGTGCAGCCATTTCCAGACGACCAGGGTGAGCACGATGCCGACGGCGGTCAGCACGACGAAGATGCCCCGCCAGTCGGTGATCCGCAGGACCTGCCCGCCGATCACGGGGGCGATGACCGGGGCGACGCCGGAAATCAGCATCAGGGTGGAGAAGAACCGGGCCATCTCCACGCCGTCGTAGAGGTCGCGCACCACGGCCCGGGCGATGACGATGCCGGCCGCGCCCGCCAGCCCCTGGAGGAGGCGGAAGCCGATGAGGAGTTCGGCGGTGGGGGCCAGGGCGCAGATCGCGGTGGCGAGGACGTAGACGACCATGCCGAGGAGCAGCGGTTTCCGGCGGCCCCAGCGGTCGCTCATGGGGCCGACGACGAGCTGGCCGAGCGCCATTCCGGCCAGGCACGCGGTCAGGGTGAGCTGGATGGTGGCGGCGGGGGCGCTGAGGGAGTCGGTGACGGCGGGGAGCGCGGGGAGGTACATGTCCATGGACAGCGGCGGCAGCGCGGTGAGTCCGCCGAGGACCATGGTGACCAGGAGGCCGGTGCGCCGGGCGGTCTTCGCCGCCGGGCCGGGAAGGCCGGCCGGGGCGGTGACCTGCGGGGCGGCGGGGTCGACGGAGAGAGCCCCCGCGTCGCCGTGCGGGATCTGCCGGTCGTCGGCCCCGGCCCCGGTGGTGGGTATGTGTGCTCGCTGGGCCCGGCTGCCGCCGCTGTCCGGCATTCTCTTCTCCACATCGTTGAATACGCATCTATGCTCTCAGCTCGACCGGAGTGGTCGATACCTTTTTCGGGCGGGCTGGGGTGGCGGGCATGGGTGGGACGGTGCGTTGGGGTGTTCTGGCGACGGGCGGCATAGCCGCGAGGTTCACGGCGGACGTACAGGGGCTCCCCGACGCCGAGGTGGTGGCGGTGGCCTCGCGCACGGAGGCCTCGGCGCGGGAGTTCGCCGAGCGGCACGGGATCGGGCGGGCCTACGGCAGCTGGGCGGAGCTGGTCGCCGACGACGAGGTGGACGTGGTGTACGTGGCCACCCCGCACTCGGCGCACCACGCGGCGGCCGGGCTGGCGCTGCGGGCCGGGAAGCACGTGCTGTGCGAGAAGGCGTTCACGCTCAACAGCCGGGAGGCGAAGGAGCTGGTGGCGTTGGCCCGGGACCGCGGCCTCTTCCTCATGGAGGCCATGTGGACCTATCTCAACCCGGTGGTCCGCCGCCTCACCGAGCTGGTCCGGGACGGGGCGATCGGCGAGATCCGTACCGTACAGGCGGATTTCGGCTTCGCGGGCGACGTCGCTCCCGGGCACCGGCTGCGCGATCCGGAGCTGGGCGGCGGGGCGCTGCTGGACCTCGGCGTCTATCCGGTCTCCTTCGCCCACCTGCTGCTGGGCGAGCCGGACCGGGTCCGGGCCGACGCGCTGCTGTCCCCGGAGGGCGTCGACCTGAACACGGGGATGCTGCTCGGCTGGGACTCCGGTGCGACCGCGCTGCTGTCCTGCTCGATCGTCGGCCACCATCCGACGGCGGCCACCGTCATCGGCACGGCCGGGCGGATCGACCTCCCGCGCGACTTCTTCCACCCGGACCACTTCGTCCTGCGGCGGGCGGGCGCGGAGCCGGAGACGATCACCTCGGGTCCGGGGCCCCAGGGGCTCTCGGGCATGCAGTACGAGGCAGTCGAGGTGGCGCGGGCGGTGCGGGCGGGCGAGACCGAGTCCCCGCTCGTCCCGCTGGAGGGTTCGCTGGCGGTGATGCGGACGCTCGACGCGGTACGGGACCGTATCGGCGTCCGCTACCCGGCGGACCGCTGAGCCCGGCTCTGCGGGCGTGCGGCCGTTACGCGGGGGTGAGCCCCGGGTTCCCGGCCTCGGTGACGAAGGAGGCCGCTGTGGTGAGGGGCGCGCCGGGGGTCGTGACCGCCGCCACCGTACGGAAGTCGGCGCGGGCCTCCTTCGTTCCGAGGGTGACGAGCGCGTAGCCGCGCCGCCCGTTGTAGTGCTTGAGGTGCGGGTTGGCGCGGGTCTGGTTCTCCCAGTTGGCGGGCCGGTCCGCGCCGTTCTTGCCGCTGCTGATGGACGTGGTGACGATCTCCGTGCCGACGGTCCGCGAGGCGGGGTCGTCGAAGTCCTTCTTCAGGTCGAAGGCGTAGGAGACGTGGACGTCGCCGGTGAGGACCATGAGGTTCTCCACCCCGGCGGCCTCGGCCCCGGCCAGCACCCGCTGCCGGGATGCGGGGTAGCCGTCCCAGGAGTCCATGGAGAGCTTGAAGGCGTCGGTGGGCACATCGCGCCGCTGGGCGAAGGTGACCTGCTGCGGGACGACGTTCCAGGTGGCGTTCGAGGCCCGCCAGCCGTCGGTCAGCCAGCGTTCCTGGGCGGCCCCGGTCATGGTGCGCGCGGGGTCCTCCGACTCGGGTCCCGGGGTGCGCCAGCCGTCGCCGTACGCCTGGTCGCTGCGGTACTGGCGGGTGTCGAGGATGTCGAACTGGGCGAGCCGCCCGAACTTCAGGCGGCGGTAGAGCCGCATGTCGGGTCCGGTGGGGCGCTGCGGGGTGCGCAGCGGCTGGTTCTCCCAGTACGCGCGGTACGCGGCGGCCCGGCGCAGCAGGAACTCCTCGGGCGGGACGTCGTTCTCGGGGGTGCCGCCCGCGTAGTTGTTCTCGGTCTCGTGGTCGTCCCAGGTGACGACGAAGGGGTGGGCGGCGTGGGCGGCGCGCAGGTCCGGGTCGGACTTGTAGAGGGCGTAGCGCAGCCGGTAGTCCTCCAGGGTGACCGTCTCGCGGTTGTAGTGCGCGGGGAGTCTGCGGTCGGTGTAGTCGCGGGCTCCGCCGGTGGCGGTGACGGCGTACTCGTAGAGGTAGTCGCCGAGGTGGAAGACGACGTCGACGTCCTCGGCGGCGAGGTGGCGGTAGGCGGTGAAGTAGCCGTCGTGGTACGCCTGGCAGGAGACGGCGGCCAGGGCCAGGGAGCTGTTGCGGGCTCCGGGGGCCGGGGCGGTGCGGGTGCGGCCGACCGGGCTGGTCCAGCTGCCGGTGCGGAAGCGGTAGTAGTAGACCCGTCCGGAGTCGAGGCCCTGGACCTCGGCGCGGACGCTGTGGGCGAACTCGGGGTGGGCGGTGGCCGAGCCGCGCCGCTCGACACGGCGGAAGCGCTCGTCGCGGGCCACCTCCCAGCGCACCTCGACCCGGCCGCGCGGCAGTCCGCCGCCCGGCTCGTAGGGGCGGGGCGCGAGCCGGGTCCAGATGAGGACGGACGCGGGCTGCGGGTCGCCGGAGGCGACGCCGAGGGTGAACGGGTCCTCGGCGATCCGGCGGGCGTCGAGTTCGGCGGCGCTCGCCGTGCCGGCGGCGGGCAGGTTCACGGCGAAGGCGAGCGCGGCGGCGGCGCCGGTGACGGTCAGGAAGCGTCTGCGTCCCACGCCCGGTTCGAGCAGCCGTGCGGCGGCGCGGAGTTCGTTCGTCCGTGTGCTCTGATCGGGCGTCATGATGGTCTGTGCGGCTGTCATATGCCCCTCCTCAGCCCGGATGCTGTCGGGATTCATGGCAGCCGCACGCGACGACGCACCGTTGTCGCGTGCACAACATCCGCATGGCGGGTCGATGAGCACCGCGTGCCCCGGGCACCGAGCCGTCCCGTACGCTGCCGGGCCATGAACACTGAGCAGACCGGCCGGAAAGTCGCCGTCGTCACGGGTGCGGGATCAGGGATCGGGCGGGCCGTCGCGCTCGCCCTCGCGAGCGCGGGCTGGTCGCTCGCGCTCGCCGGCCGGCGGGCCGAGCCGCTGGCGGAGACCGCGGCCGCCGCCGGGGACACCGAGGCGCTGTGCGTCACCACGGACGTGACCGACGCCGACGAGGTCGGCGCGCTCTTCACCGCCGTGCGGGAGCGGTTCGGCCGGCTGGACCTCCTGTTCAACAACGCGGGCACGTTCGGCCCCGGCGGCGTACCGCTGGAGGACCTGGCCGTCGAGGACTGGCGGGCGGTCGTCGAGGTGAACCTGACGGGCGCGTTCCTGTGCGCGCAGGCGGCGTACCGGCTGATGAGGGAGCAGGACCCGCAGGGCGGCCGGATCATCAACAACGGCTCGGTCTCCGCCCACGCGCCGCGCCCGCACTCGATCGCGTACACCGCGACCAAGCACGCGATGACGGGGCTGACGAAGTCGCTGTCGCTGGACGGCCGGGCCTACCGGATCGCCTGCGGGCAGATCGACATCGGCAACGCGGCGACGGAGATGACCGAGCGGATGTCGACCGGGATCCTCCAGGCCAACGGCGCGCTGGCGGCGGAGCCGGTGATGGCGGCGTCCGACGTGGCGCGGACGGTGGTGCACATGGCGGAGCTGCCGCTGGAGGCGAACGTCCAGTTCGCCACGGTCATGGCCACGAACATGCCGTACATCGGGCGCGGTTGAGACCACAGGTGGTCAGGTCTGCTCGAACTAGCCATTAAGTGGCTTAATTTGCGGACTTCTCCGCACTGGACCGAGCAAGCGCGTGCTGTCCGTATGATCGCATCTCGTTACGCCTTCACCAGAACAACACAGAAGGAACACCGAATGCGCATACGTACCGCTGCGCCGATCGCCCTGGCCGCCGCCACCGCACTGGCCGGCTCGCTCCTCGCCACGGCGGGACCGGCCTCGGCCGCCGCCCACCAGGGCGGGCTGCACTTCGGGACCGTGCAGTACGACGGCCCCGGCAAGGACAACCGGACCACGAAGTCGCTGAACGCCGAGTGGGTGAACATCCACAACAACGGCAAGAAGAAGGTCCAGCTCAAGGGCTACAAGGTGAAGGACAACACCGGCTACACCTACACCTTCGGCAGCTACACGATCGGTGCGGGCAAGACGGTCAAGCTCCGCACCGGCAAGGGCAAGAACGTCTCGGGCACCGTGCACTGGAACCGGGGCTCGTACGTCTGGAACAACACCGGTGACAAGGCGCGGCTGATCAAGCCGAACGGGAAGCTCCAGGACTCCTGCTCCTGGAAGAAGTCCACCAAGGCGAACAAGGGCGTCAAGAACTGCCACTGACACGCCCCGGGAGGGCCGGTCGCGGAACGGGGGGTCGCGACCGGCCCTCCCGCACGCCATACCGCCATACCGCTGCACCGCTGCGCCGCCGCTCCGGGCGGGGAATGCCGGGAGCGGCGGTGCGGTTGCACCTCTGCATGACACCTGATCGTGCGCCCGACGTCCTGCGCTACACCGCCTTCTCCGCCGACCCCGCCGGCGGGAATCCCGCCGGCGTCGTCCTGGACGCCTCCGGGATGGACGAGGAGGCGATGCTCGCCGTCGCGGCGGAGCTGGGCTACAGCGAGTCGGCGTTCCTGACGGAGCGGACCGGCGAAGGCGCGTACACGATCCGCTACTTCAGCCCGAAGGCCGAGGTGCCCTTCTGCGGTCACGCCACGGTCGCCACGGCGCTCGCCCTGGCCGAACGGGACGGGCCGGGCGAGCTGGAGTTCGCCACAGCCGCGGGTCCGGTGCCGGTGACCGTCGTACGGGAGGGCGGCGAACTCCGCGCCACTCTCACCAGCGTGGCCCCACGCGTCGAGGAGGCCGCGGCGGCCGACCTGACGGAGGCGCTGGCGGCCCTGGGCTGGGCGGCCGCCGACCTCGACCCGGCCGTGCCGCCCCGGATCGCCTACGCGGGGGCGCGGCACCTGGTGCTGGCCGCCGCCACCCGGGAACGGCTGGCCGACCTGGACTACGACTTCACGCGCCTCGAAGCGCTGATGCACCGGCTCGACCTGACCACGCTGCAACTGGTGTGGCGCGAGGGGCCCACGACCTTCCACGTCCGGGACCCGTTCCCGGTGGGCGGGGTCGTCGAGGATCCGGCGACGGGCGCGGCGGCGGCGGCCTTCGGCGCGTACGCACGGGAGCTGGGGCTCGTACCGGACGCGGCCGTGCTGACCCTGCACCAGGGGGCGGACATGGGCCGGCCCGGCACCCTCACCGTCGAACTGCGCGCGGGAGACGCCAGGGTCCGGGTCAGCGGAACGGGCACCCGGATCGGCTGACCCGCCCTTCCGGGGACGGCGAACCGGCGGCTCCCGGATCGGCTGACCCGCCTTCCCGGACACGGCGAACAGGCGGCGGTTCAGCCGGTGGCCTCCTTCAGGCGGCGGTTCAGCCGGTGGCCTCCTTGGCGGGCAAGACGTGGGCGTACCAGCGCTCCGTCTCCTCCGGGTCCAGCGCGCGCTCCAGCAGGGCGTCGCCGCGCATGCCGGGGAAGAAGCGGCCCGCGGGCCAGGTCCGCCGATAGGACGGCTCGTCCAGGACCAGCAGCCGGACGCCGTCGACGACGGGGATGTCGGCGGGGGCGCCCTCGTTCCAGATGAGTTCGCCGTCCGGGGCCACGAGGTCGAAGGAGCCCACCGTGTCCACCTGGCCGGGGGTCTCCCGGCAGACGGCCGCCTCCTGCGCCGAGGGCGCGTGACCCTCCACATGGCCGCCGCCTATGAGCGCGTCGGCGAGCAGGGTGTGCAGCTGGAAGTTGTCCCCGATGCCGGAGAGCCGCAGGAGGTAGCCGGTGCCGCTCGACCGGTGGAGGGCGACGAGCGGTTCGTCGTCCAGCACCAGGAGCGCGTGGGCGAGGGACTTGAACTCCGTGCCGGAGACCCGTTCCACCGCACCGAGCAGCCGCAGCGCCTCGCCCCGGAAGCCTGCCGCCCGCCGCACACCGGGGTGGTTCAGCAGCGCGACGGCGGCCATCTCCCACTGGGGAAGGGTCCACCAGCCGGCGGCCGCGTCGGCGCCGGCCCGCTCCACCGGCTCCGGGCCCGGCTCGCCACCGTCCGGAACGGGGAACGCGCCGCCCCCGGTCCCGGTCCACGCTTCGCAGAACACCAGAGCCTGCTCCAGCGCCCATCGCAGCCCGGCCAGCACTCCCGGCGCGCAGCGCTCGGCGTCCGCGCCGCGCTCGACGCAGGCCCCCACGAGCATGGCGACGACGGCACGGGGGCCGGGCGGCACCTGCTCCAGCACGGCGGCGAGCCGCGGCCCGCCGTCCAGCAGCTCCGACTCCCTGGCCTGCCCGAAGGTCTCCTGCAGCCGGACGAACGCCTTACCGGAGCGCTTGGCGTCCTCGGCGGTCACCGCCGCCTCGAAGTCGGCGACGACTCCCCCGAACCCGGCCTTACCGAATATCATTCCAGCACTTTAACGACGTGCCGTCGGGCACCACGAAGCCGGTCGCCGCCCAGGGCTTCCCACGCCCCTCGTCGCACGAATCCCCCTCATCGCACGAAGCCCCCTTCCCGTACGAAGACCCCTTCGCGCGCGGCGGCGACCGCGGCGGCGGCGGCCCGGTCGGCGGCCGCCTCGTCCAGCGGGGCGCCACTGGCCAGCAGCCGGTAGTACAGGGGCGCCGACACCGCGGCGATCACCTCGCCCGGGTCCGTGCCGGCGGGCAGTTCGCCGCGATCGACCGCCACCTCGACACAGCCGGACCACTCCCCGATCCGGACCGCGTAGAAGCGGTGCAGGGCCTCGGCGGTCCGCGGATCGCAGGTGGCGGCGGCGATGACGGCCGCGAAGAGAGCGCCCTGCCGGGAATCGGTCAGCGCCCGGACCACGAGGCGGGCGTTGACCCGGAGGTCCTCGGCCAGTGACCCGGTGTCCGCGCGCGGCAGCGACTGCTCCGCCATGTCCGAGAGCAGATCGGCCACCAGACCGGCGGGCGCGGACCAGCGCCGGTAGACGGTCGTCTTGCCGACCCCGGCCCGCCGGGCGACGTCGGCCAGGTCGAGCCCGTCGAAGCCGTGCTCGACCAGCGCGTCCCCGGCGGCGCGCAGCACCGCCTCCCGCACCCGGGCGGTGCGGCCGCCGGGACGCACGGTGCCCGGCTCCCCACCGTCGGCGTCGACACCGCCAGAGCCTCCGGGACTCGCGGAGCCTCCGGAGCTTTCAACGCCTTCAACGCCTGCAACACCTGCAACGCCTTCAACGCCTTCAGAAGTCATAACGGGTCTCCAGTTCCATTAATAGCGCTCCCCCTGCTACGGTGACTCGCACCTTAACGGAACCATAGAACCGTTAAGAAATCCGCCGCACAGGAAGGCGCCCTGCCATGTCCCGTACCGCACCCGCACCCTCGCCCGCACCCACTGGGCCGACGACCGCCCCCCGCGCCGCCGGCCCACGCATGACGAGACGCCAGAAGCTCGTACTGGCCCTGCTGCTCGGCTCCCAGTTCATGATCGCGGTGGACTTCTCGATCCTGAACGTGGCGCTGCCCGTCGTCGGGGAGGGGCTCGGATTCTCCCTCGCCCACCTCCAGTGGATCGCCACGTCCTTCGCGCTCGCCGCCGCCGGATTCACCCTGCTCTTCGGACGCGTCGCCGACCTCGTCGGCCGCAAGAACCTGTTCATCGGCGGCATGGTCGTCCTCGGGCTCTCCTCCGCGCTCGGCGGCCTCGCCACCTCGCCCGAGGTCCTCCTCGCCGCCCGCGTGCTCCAGGGCCTGGCCACCGCGGCCGTCACCCCCGCCGGGCTCGCGCTGCTGACCACCGCGTTCAAGGAGGGGCCGCTGCGCGAACGGGCGCTGGGGCTCAACGGCGCCCTGATGTCTGCCGGATTCACCGCCGGAGCGATCCTCGGCGGCCTCCTGACGGACCTGCTCTCCTGGCGCTGGGCCTTCTTCATCAACGTACCGGTCGCTGCCCTGGTCGTGATCCTGGCCCCGTCCGTGATCACCGACTCCCGGCCGGAGCGACGGCCCCGGCTGGACGTGCCCGGCGCGGTCACCGTCACCGGCGGGCTGCTGCTGCTCGTCCTCGGGCTCACCCAGGCCGGCGAGACCGGCTGGACCACCCCCACCACGCTGGCCTCCCTGGTCGCCGGCGTCGCCCTCCTGATCGCGTTCGTCCGCATCGAGCAGCGCGCCACCGCACCGCTCGTCCCGATGCACATCCTGAAGCGGCGGAGCGTCGTCTGGGGCAACGCCGCCGGGCTGATCGCCTTCGTCACCGAGACCTCGCTGGTGTTCCTGCTCACCCTGTACCTCCAGGAGGTCCTCGGCTACTCCGCGCTGGCCACCGGCCTCGCGTTCGGCGTGCTGGGCGTCGGCACGGTCGTCGGCGGGATGCTCGGCGGACGGGCGGTGGGCCGGTTCGGCAACCGGCGCGCCATCGTGCTGGGCGGGGTCGTCCAGGCCGTCGCCACGCTCTCCCTCGTCGCGCTCGGCACGTCCGGCTCCTGGATCTGGCTGCTGCTGGCCGCCACCTTTGTCGGCGGTGTGGGCAACATGCTGATGATCGTCGGCTTCATGGTCACGGCCACCTCCGGCCTGCCCGACGAGGAGCAGGGGCGGGCCACCGGACTGGCGACGATGACCCAGCAGGTCGGCATCACCCTCGGCATCCCGGTGATGAGCGCGATCGTCACCGCCCGGACGGGGGCCGCGACGGGGCCGGACGCCGTCCTGTCCGGCGTCTCCACCGCCATCCTCGTGAACTCCGCACTGGTCCTGGCCGGCGCCCTGCTCGCCGGGTACTTCCTGACCGAGAGGAACCGGAAGGCAGCGGCGGAGGGGTGAGCGGAGCGGGACCGCCCTCAGGAACCGTCCCGTTCCGTCCCCGGGAACCGGCCCCGGCCTGCGGGGTTCCTCCCCCGGGGGCGGAACGGGATCGACAGCGGGAGGATACGGACATGCCCGAGCCCGAGCCGTTGACCGTTCCGAGCATGTCCGCGGGACCGGACTTCGTCCTGCGCCCCTGGGAGATGAGCGACCTCCCGCTGGTCCGGGAGGCCTCGCTCGACCCGTACATCCCGCTCATCACCACGATCCCGTCCCGCTACTCGGACGCGGCCGCCGAGGCGTTCGTCCGCAGGCAGTGGGAGCGCGCGGCCACCGGCGCCGGATACCCGTTCGCCATCGTCCGCTCCCGTGACCGGCGCCCGGTCGGCGCGATCGGGCTCTGGCTCCGCGACCTGCCCGAGGGCCGCGCCTCGCTCGGCTACTGGCTCACCAGCCCCGCCCGCGGCCAGGGCGTCGCCCGCGCCGCTCTGCGTACGGTGACGGGGTGGGCCGTGCGCGACCTCGGCGTCCAGCGCCTCCAGCTCTTCATCGAGCCGTGGAACACCGCCTCCGCCCGGATCGCCGAGGACGTCGGTTTCCGGCGGGAGGGGCTGCTGCGCGGCTGGCAGCAGGTGGGCGACCGGCGGCGGGACATGACCGTGTACGCCCTGCTGAACACCGACGGGCCCGTGGATGGCCGGGCGGTAACCGCACCCTGAACACCGAGGCGTTACGATCGCGGGCACCGCGGCCGACCAGCAGCCGCACGGCAGTCGAGCCCAGGAGTACCGAACTTGTCCGCACCACGCATCGGCGTATCCATCGTGACCATGGGGGACCGCCCGCAGGCGGTCGAGGCGCTGCTGGCGTCGGTCGCCATGCAGGACGTCCGGCCGACCCGGCTCGTGATCATCGGCAACGGGACGGCGCTCCCGGACTTCACCGCGTTCCCCGGCCTGGAGGACCTCGACGGCGGGGTGACCACCATCGAGCTGCCGGAGAACCTCGGCTGCCCGGGCGGCCGGAACGCCGGTCTGCGCAGGCTCGCCGAGATCGGCGACGTGGACGTGGTGATCGAGCTGGACGACGACGGGCTGCTGGTCGAGAAGGACGTCTTCCGCCGGGTGCGGGACCTCTTCGCGGCCGACGACCGGCTCGGCATCGTCGGCTTCCGGATCGCCGACGAGCACGGCGAGACCCAGCGGCGCCACGTACCCCGGCTCCGGGCGGGCGACCCCATGCGCGGCGGCCCGGTCACGGCCTTCCTCGGCGGCGGCCACGCGTTCTCCATGAAGATGCTGGAACAGACCGGGCCGTGGCCCGCCGAGTTCTTCTTCACCCACGAGGAGACCGACCTCGCCTGGCGCGCGCTCGACGCGGGCTGGAAGGTGTTGTACGAGCCCGAACTGCTGCTCCAGCACCCCAAGACGTCCCCGGCCCGGCACGCGGTCTACTACCGGATGACGGCCCGCAACCGCGTCTGGCTGGCCCGCCGCAACCTGCCCCTCCCCCTGGTCCCCGCCTACCTCGGCACCTGGACCCTGCTCACCCTCGCCCGCACCCGCGACCCGAAGGGCCTGCGCGCCTGGGCGGGCGGCTTCGCCGAGGGCGTCCGGACCCCGTGCGGCGAGCGGCGCCCGATGCGCTGGTCCACGGTGTGGCAGATGACCCGGCTGGGCCGGCCGCCGGTCATCTGACCCGCCGCCGCGGTCCCGGCGGGCCTCAGGGGCTCAGCCGTCCTCGGAGGCCCAGCCGTCCTCGGAGGCCCAGCGGTAGAGCACGTCCGGCTCGTTCTCCTCGTTGCGGGCACCGTCGTCGAATGCGACGGCGGTGAACCCGTGCCGCTCGTAGAAGGCGCGGGCGGCGGCGTTGCGCTGGAACACGTACAGCTTCAGGGCCCCCTCCGCCGCGCCGCGCACCTCCGCCAGCAGCCGGCTCCCGATCCCCCGCCGCAGCGCGTCGGGCCGCAGATAGAGATGATCGAGCTCGTCGTCCCCGGCGAGCACGGCGAACCCGAGCAGTTCCCCGCCCTCCGCCGTCTCCTCGGCCACCCACACCGCGGTGCTGGTGGGCAGCACGACATGGGTGATCCACGCGAGGGTGTCCTCGTCGCTGTGGACCCGGGGCAGATACGGCATGGCGGCGGCCCGGGAGGCCAGGAAGACCCGGGTGACGGCCTCCGCGTCGTCCGGCGTGGCCGGGCGCAGCCGTACGCCCTGATGGCCCGGCCGCCCGGCTCCGGTGTTTTCCGTGACGCTCATCGCCCTGTCTCCCCGCTTCCGTCGGCTCGGCGCCCGCCGGTTCCGGCCGGCGCCCGGTCAGCGGTGATCAGACCACGCCGACAGCCTTCCGCGCAGGTGGAATAACGCGCGGCGGAACAACGCGCCGCCGACGTGAACGTGCTGGGGCGCGCGGCGGCCGGGGACGGGTGAGACGGCAGACGAGTCGGGCTGTACGCCGGGTTCTGTCGCCCGGTCGCCTCGCGGCGGCCGGGGAGACGGCCATCCATCTAGGGCCGGCATTGCTGCCGGCCTCGTGCGGTCTACCCGTGAACTCGGGCGAGCAGCCCTCGAACGTTCACGCAGAGCCACCCCATCTCTGGGGCGCCCCCTCTTGACCTTGCTCCGGGTGGGGTTTACCTAGCCGCCTGAGTCACCTCAGGCGCTGGTGGTCTCTTACACCACCGTTTCACCCTTACCCGGGACCGAGGTCCCGGGCGGTCTGTTTTCTGTGGCACTGTCCCGCGGGTCACCCCGGGTGGCCGTTAGCCACCACCCTGCCCTGTGGAGCCCGGACGTTCCTCGGGAGAACCCCGAAGGATCCTCACGCGGCCGTCCGCCCGGCTCGTCTGCCGTGATCGCCATCCTACCGGGCCCTGGGGACCGGCAGTCCTGGCGGTGGTCCCTCAGCCGAAGTCCCCGGTCTCCAGATCGAAGGCGAAGGGCTCGGGCAGCGGCAGCGGTTTCCCGTACGGGATCGTGAGGAGCTGGCGGTAGTCGTCGTTCTCCGGATCGCTGAACAGCGTCACTGAACTGTCGTCCCGGTCGATGAGCAGGTAGAGCGGGATGCCGCTGCGCGCATAGCAGCGGCGCTTGGCCTCGCGGTCGGCCCGCGGCTTGGTGGAGGTCACTTCGACCACCAGAGCGACACCCTCGGGGGCCATCCAGGATTCGGCGCCGCGGAAGAGGCGGAGCTCCAGAGGGGCGAAGGTGCCGTCGGGGATGGCGTGGTTCTTGGGGCAGCCACCACCGCTGCGAAGTTTCAGGCCCTTGTTTCCGGAGAACTGCATGCGCGTTCGGGCGCGCCTTGCCACTTGGTCGACGATCAGGCCGATGTAGTCCTCGTGGTCCCCGTCCGGCGGCGGCGTCACGACAATCTCCCCCTCGATCAGTTCCGCCCGGAAGCCTTCCGGCGTGTCCAGGGCCAGGAAGCCCTCCAGAAGGACTTCTGCCTGCGTGAGCGGCTCGTGCGCCATGGCAGTCATGTCACGCTCCTTCCTCGGTCGCTCGCCAGACTGGGGCATCGGGGGGACCAGCCGTCCATGAGATCGGAGTTCTTCCCCCGATCGTGGCACAGGCCGACACGGCGTGGACGGAAGCGCGGGAAGGAAAACGGTGCTTGACCTTGTCGCGGCGTCAACGTTTCTACTGGCCGCATGCGTATCGGAGAGATCGCCGCGCTCGTGGGAGTCACTTCCCGGGCCGTCCGGCACTACCACCACATCGGCCTCCTGCCCGAGCCTGCCCGGCAGGCCAACGGCTACCGGGCGTACACCGTCCGCGATGCCGTGCTGCTGGCCAGGATCAGGCGGCTGACGGAGATCGGGCTCTCCCTGGACGAGGTGCGGGACGTCCTCGCCGACGACGCGGGGCGGGAGCTGGCCGAGGTGCTCGGGGAGCTGGACGCCGATCTGGCGCGGCAGGAGCGGGAGATCCACGAGCGGCGGCAGGTGCTGGCCGCGCTCCTGGAGGCGCCGCTCACCTCGGACGGGCCGCTCTCCCCCGCCCTCGCCGCGCTGTTGGAGCACGCGCCCGCCACCACGTCCCCGGCCGCGGCGAAGGACCGCGAGCATCTGTCGTTGCTGGACGCGGCGGGCGACGGCGCGGGGGCCGAGCTGTACGCCGCGCTGCGTCCGCTGGCCGAGGACCCGGGCGTTCTCGCGCTGTACGAGCGGCTCGACGAGCTGGCCGGGGCCGGGGTGGACGACCCGCGCATCGCGCCGCTGGCGGCCGAGCTGGTCGCCGCCGTACCGGACGAGGTCCTGGCGGTGATCCCCGACGGCGAACCGTCGACGACGGGGATGGGGCGGGTGCTGCTCGACGACTACCCACCCGCCCAGCGCGCGGTGGTGCGCCGGGTGATGGAGGCGCTGGCCGAGCGGGTGCGGGGGAGGAACACGTGAGTACCGGACGGGCGGTGGGTATGCGGGTGGCGCGGGTCGCGATGTGGGCGGTGCTGCCCGGGGAGGTCGCGCTGGCTGTCTGTCCGGTGGCCGGAGTCCGGATACCGGGTGCCGTTCTGCTGGTGGCCGAGGTGCTGGTGGTGGGTGTCCTCGCGCTGGAGGCGTACGTGATGTGGCCGCTGTACACGGCGCGGCGGCGGGCCGGGGACACCCGGCGGGAGGCCGGACTGTCCGCGGTGCGGGCCGTGGTGCCGGTGGCCGTGCGGCGGCTGGTGGTGCACGAACTCCGGGCGTTGCACAGTCTCGGGCTGTGGGTCCTGCGCCGCCGCCACCGGATTCCGGCGGGGGCCCAACCGTTCTCGTACACCGGACCGCAGACCGGGATCATGTGGACGTTCGTCTTCGTCTCCGTCGTGGAGACCGTGGTGCTGGCCCTGGTGATCCCCTGGCCGCTCGTCCACGCGATCCTGCTCGTGGTGGACGTGTACGGGATCGTCATCATCGTCGCCCTTCAGGCGGCCTGCGTGACCCGGCCGCATCTCGTGGAGGCCGACGGTGCGCTGCGGCTGCGCTACGGCGCCCTGTTCGACCTGCGGGCGCCCGCCGCCGTGATCGCCTCCGCCCGGGTGGAGCGGCGCTTCCCGGACGGGAGTCTGGTCCGGGTGGACGCGGACGGGACGCTCGATCTGGCGGTGGGGAGCCAGACGACGGTGACGGTGGAGCTGACGGAGCCGGTGGCGTTCGTGCGGCCGCTCGGCCGGCGCGGGAGCGCCCGGACGCTCCGCTTCCACGCCGACGACCCACGGGCGGCGGTGGCGGCGCTCACGAAGGGCGCAAAGGACACGAAGGACACGAAGGACCGGGCAGTGTCCTGCCCGCTCACGCCGGAGCGAACAGCACCGTCCTCGAATCCGGACCCGCCTGGGTGAGCCGGACCCGCAGCCGCTCCCCCGACGGGAGCCGCGAGGCAGCGTTCGGAGGCGTACCGGTCGACGAGGCGGCGCAGCGGTGCGGTGCAGTGCGTGTAGAGATCGGCGACCGCCGCGTGCACGGCGGGGTCAAAGGGCGCGGCCGTCGCCGTACGAGGACCGCCGCCCCGTCCCCGTACCCTTGCCGAGGACCCGGAGAGCCCGCACGCCGACCGGGTCCGCGCTTGCGCCGTACGTACGAAGGAGAACCGCCGTGCTCGTGCTGTTGCCGCCCTCCGAAGGAAAGGCCGCCTCGGGGCGCGGGGCTTCGCTGAAGCCGGAGTCGCTGTCGCTGCCGGGGCTCGCCCCGGCCCGTGCGGCGGCGCTGGACGAGCTGGTCGAGCTGTGCCAGGCGGACGAGGAGAAGGCCCGTGAGGTGCTGGGGCTGAGCGTGGGGCTGCGGGGCGAGGTCGGCAAGAACACCGAGCTGCGCACCGCCGGGACCCGCCCGGCCGGGGAGCTGTACACCGGCGTGCTGTACGACGCCCTCGATCTGGCCTCGCTGGAGGCGGACGCGCGGCGGCGGGCGGCGAAGTCGCTGCTGGTCTTCTCGGGACTGTGGGGCGCGGTCCGGATCGGCGACCGGATTCCGCCGTACCGCTGCTCGATGGGGGTCAAGCTGCCCGGTCTCGGCGCGCTCGGGGCGTACTGGCGTACCCCGATGGAGACCGTGCTGCCCGAGGCCGCCGGGAACGGGCTCGTCCTGGACCTGCGGTCCTCGGCGTACGCGGCGGCGTGGAAGCCGGTGGGTGAGGTGGCGTCGCGTACGGCGAGCGTGCGGGTGCTGCACTCGCAGCTGGCGGACGGGGTGGAGAAGCGGTCCGTCGTGAGCCACTTCAACAAGGCGACCAAGGGCCGGCTGGTGCGCGATCTGCTGGTGGCGGGTGCGCGGCCGAAGGGCCCGGCTCAGTTGGCGGAGGTGTTGCGGGACCTCGGGTACGTGGTGGAGGCCGAGGCCCCCGCACGGGCCGGGCGGCCGTGGTCGCTGGACGTGGTGGTGACGGACATCCACTGAGACATCCACTGACCGGCACAGGGAGGCCCATTGCGCACGGTTCAACGCCGGCACTCTCCGGGATGCCGCCGAACCGCGACACCCGCCTCATCTCGTTGCGCTCTGCGCAACGCTCGTTGCAGATATTGCCTTGGGCGCGGCAGGATGGCCCCATGACCTCCTCTGCCGCGCCCTCCGCCCCGTCCGACGCCTCCGTGCTGGATCTCGCACCCGTCGTGCCCGTCGTCGTCCTGCACGACGTGGCCGACGCGGTGCCGTTGGCGCGGGCGCTGGTGGCGGGCGGGCTCCCGGCGATCGAGGTGACGCTGCGGACGCCCGCCGCGCTGGAGTCGATCCGGGCCATGGCCGCCGAGGTGCCGGGCGCGGTGGTCGGGGCGGGCACGGTGATCTCGCCGGAGCATGTACGGGACACCGTCGACGCCGGGGCCCGATTCCTGGTCAGCCCGGGGTGGACGGACGCGCTGCTGGAGGCGATGAAGGCGTCCGGGGTGCCGTTCCTGCCCGGCGTCTCGACCACCTCCGAGGTAGTGGCCCTACTGGAGCGCGGGGTGCGGGAGATGAAGTTCTTCCCGGCCGAGGCGGCGGGCGGCACGGCCTACCTCAAGGCCCTGTCCGGGCCGCTCCCCCAGGCCCGGTTCTGCCCGACCGGCGGCATCTCGCTCGCCTCCGCGCCGTCGTACCTCGCGCTGCCCAACGTCGGCTGCGTGGGCGGCAGCTGGATGGTGCCGGGCGACGCGGTAGCGGCGAAGGACTGGGACCGGGTGGCCCGCCTGGCGGCCGAGGCGGCGACGCTCGGCGCGTGATACCGCAGAGCTGAGGAAGTCCCTCGGGGCGGGAGCTGCACGGCGTGACACCTCTCAGCGCAGAAGCTGCACGGCGTGAGACCCCTCAGCGCAGGAACTGCACGGCGTAGAGCCCGCCGACGCCGAGGGCCAGCATCCCCAGCAGCAGCCGCAGGGCCGTCTCCGGGAGGCGGGGCTGGAGGCGGGCGCCGAGGTACCCCCCGCACAGTCCGCCGAGTCCGCAGGCCAGGCCGAGGGACCAGTACGGCGCGATGTCGCCGGTGGTGGTCAGGGACAGCAGCGCGTACGTCCCCGCGCCGACGGCCGAGGTCACGAAGGTGGCGGCGAGCGCGGCCGGGGCGACCTTCGCCACCGGCATGCCGCGCCCCACGAGGATCGGGCCGAGGAGCGATCCGCCGCCGATCCCGTAGATCCCTCCGGCCACGCCGACCGCCATGGCCAGCCGGGTGACGGCGCGGGCCGAGGGCTCCCGGTCGGGGGCCGTGCGGGAGGCGCGGCGCAGGGTCCGCAGGCAGAGCCAGCCGCCCAGCGGCAGCAGCAGGACGGCGATGAGCAGCCGGAACACCGACGGGCCCGGCACGGCGACCACCCGGATCACCGCGCCGACGACCACGCCGGGAACGGTGCCCAGGACGAGCAGCCGGGTCAGCGGCCCCCGCAGGGTGCCGGCCCTGTGGTGCCGCAGCAGGGCCCCGGGGCCCGCCACCACGTTGTAGAGCAGGTTGGTTGGGGTGACCGCGGGGCTGGGCACCCCGAGCACGCTGATCTGGACCGGCAGCAGGAACACCGCGCCGGAGACGCCGACCGGCGCGGTGGCCACGGAGATCAGCAGTCCGGCGGCGAACCCGAGCAGCCCCGTCGGCCAGTCCATGCGCGGCCCGCTGTCAGCGCAGGTGGGACGTGTCGTTGAGCAGGCGTACGGAGGCGTTGCCGTCCCCGTAGTAGGCGACCGTGGAGATCGAGGCCGCCGACAACTCCATCCTGAACAGCGCCTCGGGCGGGGCTCCCAGGGCGAGCCGGACGAGCGTCTTGATGGGGGTCACATGGGTGACGAGCAGGACCGTGCGGCCCGCGTACCGGGCGACGATCCGGTCCCGGGCGGCCGCGACGCGCCCGGCGACCTCCGCGAAGCTCTCGCCGCCGCCGGTCGGGGCGGTGTCCGGGGAGGCGAGCCAGGCGGTGAGGTCGTCCCCGTACCGCTCCCGTACCTCCCCGAAGGTCAGGCCCTCCCACGCGCCGAAGTCCGTCTCGCGGAGGCCCTCGTCGATCCGGACGTCGAGGCCGAGGCGGTCGGCGACGGCCGCGGCGGTCTCGCGGCAGCGGCGCAGCGGGGAGCTGACGATCTCCTGGACGGTGCCCAGGGCGGCGAAGTGCTCGGCGGCCCGGGCGGCCTGGTCACGGCCGGTGGCGGAGAGCTCGGGGTCGGTGCCACCGCTGCCGGAGAACCGCTTCTCGGGCGTGAGGGCGGTCTCGCCGTGCCGGAGCAGGACGAGCGTGGCGGGCGCGCCCAGGTCGGCGGCCGGTCCCCAGCCGGTCTGCGGTGCCACCGCGGCGGCCGGCTTCTTCTTCTGCTGCTGCTGCTGCTGCGAGGCTCCGGCCGCCTCCGGTGCCGTTCCGGCCGGCTGACC